>NZ_JBITWA010000001.1:304753-346056 GCF_044543425.1 Bacillus sp. NPDC077411
CATACCCATGCCTGGAAATCCTCCCTTGCCCATGCCCGGGAATCCTCCCTTGCCCATGCCTAGTAAACCTTTTCCCATGCCTAGTAATCCGCCCATGCCTGGGAATCCTATAATACGTTCAGAATCAAATAGCATGTTTTCACCAACTTTTTATAATTATTTCATATTCTTTTACATGCTATGTTTTTAAAAAATAAAGGAGCTTATTCTCCTTTTAAATTAGGCAGACTAACTACCGTTAATGATAGGTTATGGTGATATACTAACCATCAGTGGGGAATAAAGAAAATCCCCACTAATAAAAGCTTCACTTTATTTCTTCTTCCGACGGAACAAATCGATTGTTTTGTATCCTTGTGAAAGGATATCAACCATTTGTTGATGGCGTTTATCGCGTGTTTGTTGTTGTTTTGCTGAGAATATGTGACGTGCCCAGTCTTTTTGATATCCAAGGGTTAAGCTTTGGTAAAACTTAAGTTCATTTGGATGATCGGCTAGTAATGCTTCCACATCTTTAACATTGTGCTCATAATCAGCAACACATTGGCTGGCATTCAATGTTTTCTTTGCTTTCTTTTTTTCACGCTTTAAACCAACAACTGTGAAAATGTCATCCATGCTTACCATACGAGCAAACTTGATATCGCTATCACCTATATATCCGTCCTCTCCAACGTTCATTGCTGGAAACATTTCATCTCTGTGAATAAAGGTTTCATAACGCTTATTCCCTTTTTTCGGATATGCGAAAAATACATAGCTTTTTTCAAGCAAAAGCTGCTCATTATTAAGAATTGATTGTGTATGTGTAACCATTTCATCAAGTGTTTCTACAAAAATAAAAATCGCATCATGCTCTTTCGAAAGGGTCATTTGTTGTTCAGTAAAGACATTGTAGTCACTTGGTTGATTGATTATGGCCATATTTTTGAATTTAGTTAGTTTTAATTTATCGATAATTGTCATAACAGGCTCCTTAATTTTAAATTTATTACAATTTTAATCCCAATTATTCAGTACCAATAGTTCAAGCATTGATCCTAATAAAGTGTACCTTATGGAGAGAAAAATGTCCGTAAAAATGGTCACTCATTTATCCGGCATTAACGAGCAGTAAGACCCCCACCTCAAGATTCAGAGAGAAGCAAAGAAGATAGGTGGGGGATAACTGCCCGTAAAAGCCCGATTGGGCGGGCTTTCCGTCAGTGGGGGATGAAGAAAACCCCCACTGACGGAAGTTTCACTTTATAGATGTTCTTACAATAAAAAGGCAGACCATACAACTGTCTGCCTTTCATCTATCTTTAAAATGTAGTATTACTATACGTTTTTCTTTTTGCCTACAAAAACAGAGCATAGAATTAAGATAATTAGAATGCCTAAACAAATAAAAATACTCGCTCGGTTTTGATCGCTGAATGTAAACGCCACGCAGCAAATACTTAATGTAATCGCAGTAAACAAAGTTGCATATGGAAATCCCCATACTTTAAAATGCGGTAGCTTTGTATATGTTTTGCGAAGTTTTAGCTGCGATAAACATATGCTGATCCATACCACTGATACTGTAAATCCTGGAATTGCCATTAAATACCCAAAAACACGGTCAGGTGAAAAGTATGCGACAAATGTCCCGCTGATAAGAACGATAGAGCTCAAGATTACGCTATATACTGGAACACCGTTCTTTGCAACATATGAAAACTGTTTCGGTGCTTCCCCTTCTGCAGCTAAGGAATGCAGCATACGTGTACAGCCATAAATACCAGAATTAGCCGCGGACAATACAGCTGTAATAAGGACGAAGTTCATAATATGAGCCGATCCTTTAAATCCAACTGCGGATAACACTTGTACAAACGGGCTTGCTTGGTTGCCAATTTCATTCCATGGAATTAATCCGCAAATGATAAGGATTGGAAGTGTGTAGAATAATACGATTCTCCAAAATACTCCTTTAATCACTTTAGGTAATACTTTCTCTGTATCCTTCATTTCTGTTAAAGTCAATCCGATCAGTTCGGAACCACCGTAAGAAAAAATTACGATTAACAATGCGGAAAATACTCCTGACCAGCCGTGTGGGAAGAATCCCTGGTGCTGTACGTAGTTTTGCATATAGTGTGTTTCATTGCTTGGAATTACTCCAAATAAAATAGCTCCGCCCAAAATAAGAAATAGAACAATCATCGTAATTTTAATTCCAGCAAACCAAAATTCAAACTCGCCGTAATGCTTTACATTCATAAAATTAATAGCCACAATGAAAATTGCACTAATAAAGCTTAAAGACCATAAAGACATAGATGGAAACCAATATTGCAGAAAGCTTCCTGCAGCAATTACTTCAATGACACATACAACTAACAACATGAAACAGTACATCCATCCAATCACGAATGAGACTTTTGGTCCAAGTGCTTTACGGATAAATCCTTTCATATTCATCCCTGGATAAGCGATGGCCATCTCCGCAAGTGCACTCATTACCACAAGCAACAATAACCCTGCAAACAGATAAGAAAAAATAACTGCTGGCCCCGCTATTGATACTGTTTCAGAAGTCCCTTTAAATATACCTGTGCCGATTGCTCCTCCAAGTGCCATCAAACGGACATGCCGCGGCAATAACCTTTTTTGTAATCCCATAATTTTCTCCTCTCATTTTTATATAAAAATTTTTTATTTTACAAAAGATTTTAATAGAATCCATTGTAGTTTTCTCTTAATAAAAAAAAATCATCCCTGTCCTAAATGACAGGGACGATTTACACCGCGGTACCACCCTAATTGCAAACTTACGTCTGCCTCTTCATTTTGTTAACGATCTATTGACCGTCTTTCCCTCTATAAAAGTCGCCCCTTATTTCGAAAAAGATGCTCCGGGATTGAAATTCACACTTATTTATGTACTGATTCACACCTTCCATCAGCTCTCTGAAACAGGGAAATAAGTATTACTGTATTCCTTTCATTGCATTTCCTATATTATGTTTTTCATATAATAAAAAAGTCCCTACTGATTGTATCAGTAGGGACGAATATATCGCGGTACCACCCTAGTTGCAGACTGAGTCTGCCTCTCGACTTTGTTAACGATCTCATATTTGACCGTCTTTTCCTCATAAAGGTCACCCTTTACTTCGAAAAAAATGCTCCAGGATTGAATTTCATCCTTATCTTTGTACTGATTTGCACCTTCCATCAGCTCTCTGAAACAGTGAGATAAGCACTACTTATATTCCCATCATTGCTCAATTATATTTCAATTTATATGACGTAGCTAAATTCTTTTGTAAGTATGTTTTGTATTATAGAGGTTGCATTAATATTCTGTCAATGGTTTTTAGCAATATTTATTTAGAGGTATGTTTTACTATAGAAAGCACTACACTCTCTTCATTATCGACAGCTATACTTATATTTTCTTCAATATCTTTATGATTAAATACAAATGTACAATCGGGATTTGAGATAAAAACAGCCAATATAGTCATGCATAACAAGTTCTTTAACCATAAGTAGTTGTTTTCTTCCGTAAATCACAGACTTTTTTGTCTCCTCTTTTAATAGAACCATTTTGTAACAACCTTTTTTAGAAAATTGCATAATTTCCTGCTCTTCCTCATACGCCTTATATATTTTTAAGTATTATTTTAATAGTGCAGAATCTCACTTGAACCATCCTATCGTTTTCGACCAAACATTATTTATCCCTCTTTTCACTCTAGCTTTCATGGTATACTTTGAACCAACTGTCATAGTAATTCCTGTTGTTTCAAAAAACAATCTTTCTAAAAATACCGTATCCTTTAAATTACACACTTCTAACTCATCTTGTTTTTGAACGATGAACCAGTTACAACCTGGACCTACTAAAAATCTTATATTTTTTTTATTGTGCTTCCCATCTTTATTAAAAAAAATAGTATATTCACCTAAACATTCATAATTTTTTAATGTTGATGTAAATGCTTCTGCAAATTCCTTTGTTACTTCCTCCTTTTCTATTAAAAATCGCTCTAAATTTCCAACCGAAAAGTTGGATGACAACTCAGTCAATTGGTCATATGTTGCTACTTGAATGCGCGCATTCATATTTATCAACTGCTCTTCTGCATCTTCTAACCAGCTTCCAATCGTATTAATATACTCATTCAATCCTTCTGTTAGCGTAAAAATATATGTAGTTTTTGAAGCAAAATTTCTTTCTTCTTCAAGGGTCATAACTGCAGATTTCTCTAATGAAATATAATAATATGAATCTACATCCTGTTCCTTACTTTGTATTTCAAGTTTAACAACCGAATCATTGCATTTACAAATCTCTAAAAAATACAATGCACTTGGTTTAATGATGAGTTTACCGTCTATTTCTTCCAATACTCCATCTTCTAGAAGAGTTGTTCTCACTTCCTCCCACTCTTGATCTATTTGCTCTAATGTATAGCCTTTGTATGGATTTTCAAATCCTTTAACTTCTTCCATCCCTATCATTCGAAATAGAAAAAAGACCTCTCTGCTATCTAAATGTAATTCCATATTCATTAAATTAACTCTCCCTTCTATTTTTTCTAGCCTTTAATCGACTATAAGAGGAATGCGATTTCAACAAATTCTCTTTAAAAGCCTATACGTACTTTCCCTCCATCTTCTATATGCTTCCGTAAATAATAATACTTATGGAGTTCTATAATCATATAAAAGAAAATAAACGAAGCCACTGTGCATACACACATAAATACAATTGCTCCCATCTGTTGTGTTGCAATGCTAAGAATTATATTAGCAATTAACTGCCCCAATCCAGCTGCAATAGCTGCTACTTTTACACCACCAGTTCCTTTCGACGATTTTGATTTTTTTCTTGGTTCCTGAAGTTTTTCAATATGATTTTTATAAAAATAGTACAAAGCAAAACCATACAAACCAACCGAAAAAATAAAATAGATAGGAGTTTGTAATTGTAACACTTCATAGGCATATTTTTGATTTATAACCAATAATCCGACTGAACATATGGTGCCAAATACTCCTCGAAATAGAGTGTATTGTAATTGTCGTTTTCGAGGATTGATAGCAATCCATATCGCCCACAAATTTAAAAAAACAACTGGAGGAGTTACTATATATACATATAGTAATCGAAAAGGGTTCGCAAAAGCAGGCAAAAGAACAAACACGTCTGCCCCCAAAAGAACAAGGCCAATTACGTGGACTCTTATTTCATTTACAGGATAAACAGCCATATAATGTGCAAAAGCTTTCTTATTAAAATCTATACTTTTTTTCATGTTCATTAAACCACCCCGCTACTGTTGACCAAGCTTTTTTCGCACCCGTTTTCATCATATCCTTAATGCTATCATCTTCACCATCACCATCTAAATCAAAATTCCATTTCACACCTTCTGTGAAATATGTTAATCCTACTGAAACAGCAAACCGCTACTCAATTCCGAAATGCAAATGAATATCATTAATATATTAAAAAAGGAATCTCCATAGATTCCTTTCCCTGTTTCTAGATCATATTTAATTAAGCATTCCTACAAATGCCTCTTCTTCCTCATCTACAAAACCAACAAATATAATTTCTTCAATATCCTCATGATTAAATACAAATGTATAATCAGGATTCATGTATCCTTCTGGATAAAAACAGCCAACATAGTCATACATAACAGGTTTTTTAACCATAAGTATTTGTTTTCTTCCGTAAATTACAAGCTTTTTTGTTCCTCCTTTTAACAGCACAATAGAGCCATTTGGTAACAGCTTTTCTTTAGAAAATTGCATAATTTCCCTTCCTTCCTTATACAGTTTATATATTTTTAAGTATTATTTTAATAGCGCAGAATCTCACTTGAACTATCCTGTCGTTTTCGATCAAGTATTATTTATCCCTATTTCCACTCTATCTTTCATGGGATGCTTTGAACCAACTGTCATAGTAATTCCTGTTGTTTCAAAAAACAATCTTTCTAAAAATACCGTATCTTTTAAATTACACACTTCTAACTCATCTTGTTTTTGGATCATGAACCAGTTATAACCCGGACCTACTAAAAATCTTATATTTTTTTCATTGTACTTCCCATCTTCATTTAAAAAAACAGTATATTCACCTAAACATTCATAATTTTTTAATGATGATGTAAATACTTCCACAAATTCCTTTGTTACTTCCTCTTTTTCTATTAAAAATTGTTCTAGACTTCCAACCGGAACGCTGGAAGACAACGTAGTCAATTGGTCATATATCGCTCCTTGAATGCGCGCATTCATATTTATAGACTGCTCTTCTGCATCTTCTAACCAGCTTCCAATCGTATTAATATACTCATTCAATCCTTCTGTTAGCGTAAAAACATATGTAGTTTTTGAAGCAAGATTTCTTTCTTCTTCAAGGATCATAAATGCGGGTTTCTCTAATGAAATATAATAATATAAATCTACATCCTGTTCCTTACCTTGTATTTCAAGTTTAACAACTGCATCATTGCATTTACAAATCTCTAAAAAATACAATGCCTTTGGTTCAATGATGAGTTTACCGTCTATTTCTTCCAACACTCCATCTTCTAGAAGAGTTGTTCTCACTTCCTCCCACTCTTGATCTATTTGTTCTAATGTATAGCCTTTGTATGGATTTTCAAATCCTTTAACTTCTTCCATCCCTATCATTCGAAATAGAAAAAAGACCTCTTTGCTATCTAAATGTAATTCCATAATCATGAGATTAACTTTCCCTTCTATTTTTTCTAGTCTTTAATCGACTATAGGAGGAATGCGATTATACACTTAAAATTCAACAAATTCTTTTTAAAAGCTTGTACGTACTTTCCCTCCACCTTCTATATGCTTCCGTAAATAATAATATCTATGAAGTTCCATAATGAAATGAAACAAAATAAACGAAAACATTGTGCATGCACACATAAATACAATTGCCCCCATCTGTTGTGTTGCAATGCTAAGAATTATATTAGCAACTAACTGCCCAAATCCTGCTGCAAAAGCTGCTATTTTTACACTACCAGTCTCTTTTTTCCATACACTTGATTTCTTTATTGGTTCCTGAAGTTTTTTAATATGACTTTTAGAATAATGATATAGAGCAAAACTATACAAACCAAATGAAAAAATAAAATAAATTGGCGTTTGTAATTGTAAAACTTCATATGCAAACTTTTGAGTTATAATTAATAATCCTACTGAACATATGATGCCAAATACTCCCCTAAATAGAATGTATTGTAATTGTCGTTTCCGAGGATTAATAATAATCCATATCCCCCACAGATTCAAAAAGATAATTGGAGGAGCTACTATATATACATATAGTAATCGAAAAGGATTCGCAAAAGCAGGCAAAAGAATCAGCGTGTCTGCCAGCACAAGTACAAGGGTAATTACTTCGGCTCTTATCTTATTTACAGGATAAACAGCCATGTAGCGTTCAAAGGCTTTCTTATTAAAATCTATATTTTTTTTCATGTTAATTAAACCACCCCGCTACTGTTGACCAAGTTTTTTTCGCACCCGTTTTCACCATATCCTTAATAGTATCATCTTCACCATCACCATCTAAATCAACATCCCATTTCACACCTTCTGTTGCATATGTTAATGCTACTGAACTAATAAACCCAACTGCTGCGACTGCCAGAACTGGTGCTGCTACCGGAAGTGCCATAACTGTAAGAGCCGTTGCCCCTACGGTTACTGCTCCTCCTACAACAACATTACCAATGATATCTCCTGCGATTTTATCACTTGATTCATTATTTTTGATATTCTCACTTGTATCCGTATATGAGTCTATAGCTACACTAAACCATCCAAGCTTATCCTTTAAAGCCATTTTAGACGCACTTCCCACATCTGTATTTTTTATAAGAGCATCCACTTCTTTTATTTTCTTAGTAGCAGTTCCATTCTTCATTTTTGTTTCGATATCATTTAAATAATAAATGCTATGCTCCCTAGGACGTCCATTAATTTTTTTATTGTTTTTAACAGAATCGTAACTCTCTCTTACAAGGACACGTGGATTTTTTCTTTCATAATCGTATTTTACCTCATAACCATTCTGTACTTTATAAGCTACATTCCCTACTGCAGCTGCACCTGAAACTGTTCCGAAGATATTCCCCGCTCCATCCACTGGTGCCTTCCAATTGAAACCAGTCATACCTAAAAATGAATCTTTTTTGTCTACTTCACCAGATTCAGAATCCTTATTTAAACTTTCAACTTCACGAGCTTTATCTTCTGTAATTTTCTGAATAGGCCCCGTCCACTCCATATTCAATCCTTGCGTACTAAATGTACCGCTGACGGCACTAAATCCTTTCCCACTTTGAACTTCCGCAAGACCTTGCGCGATGCTCGCAGCTAGTTGGAGTGCTGTATCATAATTACTACTAGAAGTAGCATTGAATTGATGCAGATGGTCTAATTTTTCTTGTAACTTTTGTTTCATCGCATCAAAAATATTCACCATACCTTGCATAGCTGGAAGGGCACTACTAATTCCTTCAATACCTGCTTTCGTTTGGTCAATCCCTTGCATTTGTTCTCGTATTTCTTGTTCGATAACATCCGTCGAAGCTACCTGTGATTGGAAATCATTCGGAAAGGCATCATTTTGACGAATTAATTCTTCACACAAATAAATGATTCCTTGCGCTAAAGGCCGGAAGGTTTGAGCGAAGAATGTTTTTGCACTGTCGTAAGTTTGCCCTTGCAAAACAGCATCGAATACAAAAGCGTCAATCGAATTGATAGCCTGTTCCATTCCTTGAATCGTTGCAGTGCACATAGCATTCATACTCTGTGTTTGAGCTTGTACTTCCCCTAAATACATGTTTAAACTCATGGCTTCACTTCCCTTGCTAAATTTTGCTTTTGATAGTAAAGGTCATTTTCTAGATCATTCAAGTTTTCTTTCTCTTTTAGCAACGTTTCTTTTCGGTCTTCCAATTCGTAGGTGAGTTGTCGCTCGAGTTGTCGTGCATCTTGCTGTGTATTGTAAAAGAACTGCCTTAGCTCTCTATCATTGTGCCAAGTTTCGAATATGTGATCAAACAAACGATGGCTTCTACCTTTCCATTCATGAAAATCCGCTTCCGTTTGTTCAATCTTTTGAATGGCACGTTGATTTTGAGATTGTTCTTGGGATAGACTTCTTAATTTGTAGTTCAATTGATTGATTTGTTTTTCGATATCTTGATTCATCTTTCCCTCCTACTTTTTCGCGTTTGCGTAGGTTGTCATATCGGCTAAAGGATCTTTCATAAAAGGAGAATGATTAAAATTCTTTTGAAGTTCGTTATCCATACGTTCAAACTCTTGGGCTACAGAATGAATATCATTAACTCCTTGTTGAAAGGCGCTATAAAATTGTTTGGTTAAGTCGAAAGCTTGTTGATTCGCTTCTTGCGCCTTGGCGTTAATAGATAGCGTTGTACGTTCCGCTTTGGTAATGGATTTATTTGTCGCACTCTGAATCGTATCAGAAGCTGTTCCCATTTGCGTTGCAATTTGTTCTGCCGTTTGAAAATTACTTTGAAATTGTCCCATCGCTTGCATCCTCTCCATATTTTTCTATCCAGTCTTTCAAATTTTGTTCAAAAGTTTTTTGAACATCCTCATAAAGTCTTCACACTTATACTTGGTGAATCCCTTCTCTAAACGATGCAAACCATGCCTGGGCTTAGGATTCACACTTATGCTAGCAATTTATTTTGCTTGTTATCCCCCTCCATTGAGAGGTTATATATTCCGTTTGATTATATAATTCTTTATAAATCCATTCTAAGATGCACTTTGTACTTCTTCCTGTCTTTTCTATCTACTCCAAACACTCAAGCGTTATCTTTATTTGTGTCATACCCTCCCTTCCTCACATAATTAATTAATATGTAAATTATACCATATTATAATAATACTAATTATATATAATTTTACACCATGGAAGTTAATTTCATTAAGTAATAAAACATAGAAAGATATCTCTTACAAAAGAACTTACCATTGAGTAAGGTATTTCAAAACCTTATCATATGATAACTGATTTACCATCATTTCTTGCCCCAATACTATTCTTTTTTTTAATTTGTTACAAACGGGAAAAAGCATGAAAACATAAGTATCGTACACCGTTCGATATCCTTAGTATTACATAAGAATATACGATAGAGCTTCATAAAGTATGAGATTAGAAGAGCCTTATTTAAATATGTTCAAAATGAGGTTCTTCTACTCCCTATTGTGAAAAAAGTGAACCTTTAACAAAAAGGTATACCTTATCTAATAATCTTTTTTATACCATCATATTAGGTGAAGAATAGAGTTTTCTCTTTCTGATCCTAAGGTTAAAAGATTATTATTTTTAAGTGTCTATTCAATATCTTCTATGTACTAGTTATAACTTTATAATACGGAAAAGTTATATTTTCAAATACGTTTGTTCCTTCAGCGTCGTAGAAAACCTTTCTTAATGATTCTTTTCTCATAATATTCATGATGTTACCATCTTTCCTAACTAACGTTGTCCTTTAATTGAATAATAATTTTATAATATTAAGAATAAAAAATCTATTCTTTTTGGATAAATAGCACATTCTTTAAGTTACATAAATGGCCTATTGACTTCTTGTTCTTTTAAGACAATTTTTTCTTCGATTTGAGCTTGTCGAGATTTATCTTTTATAATTTTTTGACTGCTAATGAAAGTATGCAATTAATAACAAAAAGTCCACTTTTATAGCAACAGGTTTTATTAAATAAGCTTCTTAACAACTATATAATGTGCTTTTATTTAAAGCATCATTTTTTCCGCTATTTCAACAGAAGGTTTTATTGTTGAATTGGGGAATTTTTTTACTAAACGTTTCAAACAGGCCACATAATCTTTATTTTTCGTACCACAATTTATATCTTCAAATACTTCGCTAATCCATTCTATTTCTTCTTCTGAAGCACTATCGAGGAACTTAATCGTACATTCAATATCTTTACTTAATAGTTTTGCAAGTTATTCCCAATGTTTTTCAATTAAAAAGCTATTTTCAAGATGAACTGTTTTGCGTTCTTCTATAATTTGTCTTACTTTTTTCTTCAATTAACTCACCCTTATTTAAACAACAAAAGATTTATGATATTGCAATCAATAAGAAACTATATAGTCTCGGTCCATAATGTGTAACTTTTTATTCGTATCCCAGCTTTTAAATAAATAACGCGGATACTTAATTAAAATAGTATCAATAACTTGTTAGCAAGAATATATAAAATATAGTAGGAGATAATCTTTTATATCTTTATATCATTTCTATCATTCTACTTACATCTATCAATCATATTTCCCCCTTCTATTACTTTTCATCTTTTAGTTAACAAAAATTTAACGAAAAATTCACAAATTCGCCATTTTCTCTATTATACTTTGTTATATTGTTGTATAATATTTTTGAAAGCGCTTATTATTTTAATATACATAATTTGGAACGTTACCACTTGAATATTCGCAAATTTTCAACTATTTTTAACCTATTTTTTCTATTACTATTTTATCCCTAGGTTTAATTTACCATACTATATTTAGTATTTTACTGTAAAAATTCCTTGATAATACGAAGAAATCCGCTGGGTGATAAGTAATTGTGAATGTTTTTTTACAAAACAGATAAGTAATAACGTTTTGTATTATGTAAATTATCGTAATAACATAAGAGTATAAAATGAATTGCACTCGTTACTGGTTCTAACGAGTAGGAGGTTTTGTCAAATGACGAGGAAGAATACAAATACAAACAGCCCTTGGGCTAAGTTCCATGGTCCTAACCTTGGCTATGTCATTGAACAGTACGATTGTTATGTAGCCGGGGAAGGTTCTGTTGATCCAGAGTTAGAAGAGCTTTTTGCAAGATGGGGTGCTCCTCCTTTTTATGCAGATTTTACAGAGGAGACTACTAGCGGCTCTCATTTTTCTTCTCAAAACAATACAGATATCGAAAAAGTTCTAAAAGCTGCAAAGGTTTTAGAAAATATCCGTTCATATGGTCACCTTTCTGCACATATTAATCCGCTGGAAGAAAAAGTGGATGGACAGTTTTCTTTAGAGGGACTAAGTGAACATGATTTGAAAGCGATTTCAGCAAAAATGGTTTGGGCAGATGCACCTGCGGATGTTCAAACAGCGTTTGATGCTGTTAATAGATTAAAAGATGTTTATTCAAAATCTTTAGCTTATGAGTTCGCTCATGTTCAAGATAGTGAAGAACGTGCATGGTTACAACAAATGGTGGAATCATCTTCCTTGTATCATCCACTATCAAACGAGAAACGAATTGCTGTTTTAAAACGATTGACAGCGGTCGAAGGTTTCGAACAATTTTTGCATAAGACATTTGTTGGTCAAAAACGCTTTTCTATCGAAGGCGTTGATATGCTAGTTCCTATGCTTGATGAAATGATTTCTGAAGGCGCTAAGGGCGGCGTAAAAGATATTATGATCGGGATGGCTCACCGCGGACGTCTTAGCGTACTTGCTCATACATTAGAAAAACCATATAGTCACATGTTTACTGAATTTAAACATTCAGCACCAATGCAAGATAAAGATAAGAACAATATCGGCTGGACTGGCGATGTGAAGTATCACTTAGGTAAAGAACAATTGGTTGGATCTGAAGACGCTCTTACACGAGTTACTTTAGCAAATAACCCAAGTCACCTTGAATTTGTAGATCCAGTTGTAGAAGGATTTGCACGTGCTGCTCAGGAAAATCGCGAACAAGCAGGTTATCCAAAGCAAGATGTTTCTAAATCTTTCGCAATTTTAGTACACGGTGATGCAGCGTTCCCTGGTCAAGGTATTGTACCTGAGACGCTGAACTTAAGCAGACTGAAAGGTTATCAAACAGGCGGAACGATTCATGTTATCGCTAATAACGCAGTCGGATTCACAACTGATAGTTATGATTCTCGTTCTACAAGATATTCAAGTGATCTTGCGAAAGGCTTTGATATTCCGATTGTACACGTAAATGCTGATGATCCTGAAGCTTGTCTGATTGCAGCTACTCTTGCTTTCCAATACCGCACGCTGTTCAAAAAGGATTTCCTAATTGACTTAATCGGATATCGCCGCTTTGGTCATAACGAAATGGATGATCCAGCAGTAACACAACCGAAAGTATACAAAAAGGTTAGCAAGCATCCTACTGTAAGAGCTTTATATGCTGAAGAGTTACAGGCGAAAGGCATTTTAAATGCTGAAGAAGTAGAAACAATTACGCAATTTATACAAGAGCATTTGAAAGCTGAATATAATCAAGTTTCTTCAGATAAAAAAGAAGTAACTGCTAATGTTGAAGTTCCAGAAGTAGTTGCAAATGGAATTCCAAAAATGATGACAGGTGTTCCATTAGAAACACTTGAAGAATTAAATACGAGTCTTCTACAGTGGCCAGAAGGTTTTAATGTATATCCAAAATTAAAGAAAATCCTTGAACGTCGTGAGAGCGCATTTAAAGATGGCGGTAAACTAGAATGGGCAAATGCCGAAGCGTTAGCGTTTGCTTCGATTTTACAAGACGGTACGCCAATTCGTCTGACAGGACAGGATTCAGAGCGTGGTACATTCGCACAGCGCCATGTTGTATTACATGATACAGAAACAAACGAAACATATTCACCAATGCATCGCTTGCCACAAGCACGCGCTTCTTTCGCGGTTCATAATAGTCCGCTTTCTGAAGCTGCTGTTGTAGGGTTTGAGTATGGCTATAACGTATTTTCTCCTGAAACATTGACAATGTGGGAAGCACAATACGGAGACTTCTCTAATACAGCGCAAGCATTATTTGATCAATTCGTTTCAGCAGGAAGAGCAAAATGGGGTCAAAAATCCGGACTTGTTTTACTCCTTCCTCATGGTTATGAAGGGCAAGGTCCTGAGCATTCCAGCGCTCGTCCAGAACGTTTCTTACAGCTTGCTGCAGAGAATAACTGGACAGTTGCCAACTTAACAAGTGCAGCGCAATATTTCCATATCCTGCGCCGCCAAGCAGCAAGTCTTGGAACTGATTATGTAAGACCATTAGTAATTATGACGCCAAAGAGCTTGTTACGTCATCCACTTACATCTTCACCTGCTTCTGAGTTAAGTGAAGGTAGCTTCCAAACAGTTGTAGAGCAACCGAACCTTGGAACAGAAACAAGTAAAGTGAAGCGTCTTGTATTAACTACAGGTAAGATGGCAATCGATTTAGCAGTAGATGTTGAATCGAACAAGAAAGAACATACGCTAGATGAAGTGCATATCGTTCGCGTTGAACAGTTATATCCATTCCCTACTGAGAAAATCCAAGCGATCGCTGAGCGTTTTGAAAACTTGGAAGAAATCGTATGGGTACAGGAAGAACCAAGAAATATGGGCGCATGGCATTATGTTGCACCAATTCTATTCGAACTTGCTTCTGACAAAGTAAAAGCGAACTATATTGGACGTCCGGACCGTTCAAGTCCATCAGGCGGCGATCCTCATGTTCATAGAAAAGAACAAGAATTGATTATTAATCAAACTCTTAATATCAATTTCAAGCTACAACAAGAACAAGAATTTGTTCACAATAAGTAATACTGTTAACTTCATGTGAATGGGGGTCTCCCCCATTCACGGTTAGAGAAGATTATTTATATAACCATATTAAATCAATTGTTAGGCAAAATAGGGGAGGACATTTAAAATGATCGAAATTAAAGTACCTGAGCTTGCAGAATCTATTACAGAAGGAACTATTTCACAATGGCTGATCAACGTAGGCGACAAAGTTGAGAAAGGCGCAAGCGTTGTTGAGCTTGAAACAGATAAAGTCAATGTAGAAATCATTGCAGAAGATTCAGGTATTGTATCACAATTACTAGGAGAACCTGGAGATACAGTTGAAATTGGCGATGTTATCGCAGTTTTAGATGCAAATGCAGCGGCAGCAGTAAGTACACCTGCTCCAGAAGAGCCAAAACAAGAAGTTACTGAAGCACCAAAAGCTGAGGCTCCAAGTGCGGCGCCAAACAAAGCACCGATGCAAGGTCTTCCAAATACAGATCGTCCTATCGCATCACCTGCTGCTAGAAAAATGGCACGTGAATTAGGAATCGACTTAAACGAAGTACGCAGCACTGATCCACTTGGCCGCGTTAGACCACATGATGTTCAAGCACATGCTACTGCGCCAAAAGCAGAGCCAAAACAAGAAAAACAAAGTCCAAAACCAGCTGCAACTACTGAGTTTGAAAAACCAGTTGAGCGCGTAAAAATGTCCCGCCGCCGTCAAACAATTGCAAAACGTCTTGTAGAAGTTCAACAAACATCTGCAATGTTAACAACATTTAACGAAGTTGATATGACAGCTATCATGGAGTTACGTAAAGAACGTAAAGATGCGTTCGAAAAGAAACATGGTGCTCGTCTTGGCTTCATGTCATTCTTCACAAAAGCAGTTGTAGCAGCATTAAAACAATTCCCATTATTAAATGCTGAAATTCAAGGTGATGAACTTATCATTAAGAAATTCTACGATATCGGAATCGCTGTAGCAGCTCCAGATGGATTAGTTGTTCCTGTTGTACGTGATGCAAACCAATTAAACTTCGCTGAAATTGAGAGCGAAATTAGTAATCTTGGTAAAAAAGCTCGTGATAACAAACTTACATTAAAAGAACTACAAGGTGGTACATTTACAATTACAAACGGTGGCGTGTTCGGTTCTCTTATGTCAACACCAATCCTAAACAGCCCACAAGTAGGTATCCTTGGTATGCATAAAATCCAATTACGCCCTGTTGCAATCGATGCAGAGCGCATGGAAAACCGTCCAATGATGTACATCGCCCTTTCTTACGATCACCGTATCGTAGACGGAAAAGAGGCTGTTAGCTTCCTAGTTGCGGTTAAAGAAATGCTTGAAGATCCAAAATCATTATTATTAGAAGGTTGATCCTTTTATAAATTGAAGAGCCCTCTTGCAAATGCAAGAGGGTTTTCTTCATTTCTATTTCCATAACAAAAATAATGGTAGACTGATGCTAAGGAATTCATGTAATCTACTATTTATAAAATCACATATAGATAAGGTGACAAAATGGAATTAGGAAACTTCTTTTTTACTATACTTATTACAACCTTTATACAGTTAGCTTCATTAGTAGGATATATTGTCTTAGTTGGATTTGTATTAGGATATTTAGAAAATCGTTCGCGAACATATTGGACAAGAGCTTTCGGAAGAAATGGCTTCCTCTTCACTTCATGGATTGGAACACCCATTCACGAATTTGGACATGCATTTATGTGCGTCTTATTCGGGCATAAAATCGTGGGTATTCAGTGGTTTCCAACGAATACAAGTAACGGGTATTTAGGATATGTGCAGCACGAATACAACCCTAAAAGTATATATCAAAAAATAGGTAATTTTTTCATCGGTGTTGCCCCTATTTTTTCAGGAATTGCAGCGCTAGTTGGCTTCATGTATTGTCTTATCCCCCACTCATACTCAGTATTTATGAATGGTATCGAAACAAATATTCAGCCAAGCGGCGCTATGAGTGATATGATCAAACATACTGGTTTATCTTCAATCCTATTATTGAAAAGCATTTTTACGATTAGTAATCTATTAAACCCTTACTTTTGGATCTTTCTTATCTTGGCAATTTGTATCTCTACGCATATTGCCTTAAGTAAGCCAGACATACAAGGTGCATTAGATGGACTGATTACGATCTTCTTATTCCTATTTCTCTTCAACGTTATAGGAGGCATTCTTCATTTTGATAGTCATGCAATTATCGCAAATATAGCGAAGTATAATGCTTACTTACTCGCTTTTTCTAGCATTGCTATTTTATTTTCTTGCATCACGCTTGCCATCAGCTATACTCTTTATCAGATAAAACGTAAATACATCTAGAGATTCACACACTTCTCTGCATCTATCTGGATGTACTCTAATTGCTTTTTTATTGCCCCAGGATAGCGTTTTTATGACTTGAGCAGACGGTGGCACCCATAAGTATATTTGTCAAAATAAAAATTTCACAACAAATATAGTACGTGAAATTTTTATGTGTTTTATAAAACAAACCCTCTAAATGAGGGTTTGCTCCTCTACATATTGATGTTACAGGAACGGTGATTAAGGGAACTACAGTTTTTATATTATCATATAAATGATGATTATCATGTTGAGAAATAAAAATGTCATGTTGTTGAGAAGAAAATAGGATTTAACCATTTTTTCTTACAAGAATGCTAGTAGTATATTTGCGTTACTATTCATTTTCTTCGTATAGAACAAGGCTCTTTTTTACACAAAAAAACAATCGAGTGAGTATTTTTATACTTTAGCTAATCTTTTCTCAAAATAAACAACAGTAAAGTTAGTTATTGGAGTAGTATGAGGATTTTGCGGATTTACAAAGTTACAGGTACAATGCTTAATATGTTAGCATTCATCGTTAATGAAGTCCTCTCCTATAGACCGCAGTAATTACAGCGCTCCTTCCTTTGGTAATAATAGAAAATTGTAGCCACTCCCAACGCGATTCCCCAAATTGGAAATAACAAGAGAGGCGTTGATGCTCCCCAGTTCTGAAAATCACTGCTAAAAGAGAAATTAAGGACGATCTGAATACCAGCGGCGATTAACATTATGGAGACAAATCCAGCAGGAACGATGGCCAGAGCAGGATGTACGCGCTTCCCAGCCAAAAACGGAATCCAACGAGGAAAGATTTCTCCCCACGGCTTTATAAGTCCGCGAGTAAGAAAGGCTCCACTAATCGATACCAAAGCTAGGCCCGCCCCGGCCCATACAGCCCCTGACTCTTGAAGACTTTGAAATAATTCCTTTGTAACTCCTAGAGGTATTCCAAACAGCCATGCAATACGGGTAATATCGTAATAAGCAGGGGCAAAGATCGCAACATAAGTTGCTAATCTTCCCCAGCGCGCCATAGAATTAGAAGCCATCCAACGCCTCATGCCGTTTTTATGCCCACAATGTCTGCAAGCATCTCTGGATTGTCGTTGAAATGACAAGGCCGTCGCTGCCCATAGCACTCCTCCTACAAGACAAATAAATTGGTTTACCACCGGCCATGTGATGTGATCGAAATAATGTAACGATAGCCCGAAAAGAGTCCCAATCAAGCAAATAGGAGCATAGGCTACTAACATAATTGGACGGGTATCCGTGATTATAAAGCAAAGAATCATCGCGACGCTCCAAGCATAAAAAATTAGAATCGTTCGGATAAAACCACGCACTTTGAACTTGAACATAAAAAGCACTACCACACCAAAAAAACAAAGAATAGCAATGACTGGCCCTGCATCAGTAGCTGTAACATGTTTAAAAAATGAATTTAACGCATTCGGATCGTTCATCAAGCCTAATGGAAAACCTAAGCCTCCAAGTGACCAATACATCCCTAGCGTACCATAAATGAGTGTCCAAATGAGTGCCGCATATCGAACCCATTCTGGCCAACGCCTCCACCAGCGAAACAATGCATGTTTCGCACCAGTCATCTTGGAATGAGATGCAGTATTCAAGTTTACAGGTTCCATGAAGATCACAACTCCTTATATGATATTTCTTTTAGTATATG
Source organism: Bacillus sp. NPDC077411 (assembly GCF_044543425.1). NCBI lineage: Bacteria > Bacillati > Bacillota > Bacilli > Caryophanales > Bacillaceae > Bacillus > Bacillus sp. NPDC077411. The sequence goes on from NZ_JBITWA010000001.1 coordinate 323,444, forward strand.
GTACGCTAGTAAACAGGAGGTAAACAGACGATTAACTTCACCTTAAATTTGCGCCAATAACAACCTAATCGACAAAGAAGTCCCTTCATTCGGCTTACTGATGACGATTAATTTTCCGCCATGGGCTTCGATTAGTTGCCTCGCAATGGACAATCCCAAGCCCGAGCGTTCGGAGGGTATTATTACTGCATCACTTTTAACAAACGACTCACTAAATCCAATCCCGTTATCTTTAATCTGGATTTCCACCATCCGGTCATAAAGCTGCGAAATACAAATTGCAATCTCGGTGCCTTCTGGATTATGAACGACGGCATTAACAAGTAAATTACGAATAGCGCGTGTCAAAAGCTTTGGATCGCAAGTTATAAAAGTTTGTTCTGGCTCCGAATCCATCATGAACAGATGACCGGTCGCCCAAGGTGCACTACTGACATCCGCCATCGCTCTGCGTACAAGTTCGACGATATCCACTTCCTCGACCTTTAGAGGAATCTGGCCCTGAATCGTTTCATTGAGATCCTGCACCATTTCTTTCAGGTGAGCTGACTTCTGTTGAATGATAGACAAGAATTCCCTCTGTTCCGTTTCACTCCATTGATATTTCATATTTATCAGCATGCTGGAATAACAGGATATGTAGGTTAATGGTGTTTTTAAATCATGCGATATCCCTCGAATCCATTCTTGTTTCGCTTGTTCCGACTCCCGCAACTCTTTTTCATTTTTTTGGAGTGTGTTCCCAAGCATCCGTAAATGCTCGAACACTTCCTTATAGACTGCATATGGAAATTTCAACGTTCCGCTTTTGCGAGAGTGGATCTCATCCCAGTGCATGGGAAAATCATATTGACCGTTTGCCAAACGTCTAATCCAAACAATAATGAAATAAAGCGGCTTCCCAAGATACCACCCAATCAGAAGCAAGGTCAGAAGAAAAAGTAGGGCGCACACCACCAATACATAAATTGTAAAGATATCTGAACTGTTTCCATCCGTGATTGTTTGTGGCCAAAAAAGCCAGGCTGTTCCAATAACAATTATATGAATACAAACAAACAGAAAAAAGAAAGCCATTAGCAGTTGCAATGCTATGCGAAGCATAAAGTTCATTGTTCTAACCTCCCGTAGGTGGAACAAATTTATACCCAATTCCTCTTAGCGTAACAATCAACTTAGGGTTGGACGGATCAGCTTCAAGCTTCTTTCTGAGTCTAGAGATGTGGATAACGACTGTTTTCTCATCCCCTTGCACCATTGTCCCCCACACTTGCTCATATAATTGCTGGGCGGTAAATACCTGATTTGGATGTTTACAAAAATAGAGAAGTAGTTCAAGTTCTTTGGCCGGACAAGGAGTATCCACATTGTTAACAATAAGTTGTCCGGTAGTACGGCTAACCGAAAAAGTATGATACTGATACAAATCCTCAGCGCTTACAACATCAGACGCATAGAGAGTGCTCCGCCTCAAATGCGCCTGAATTCGTGCGATAACTTCCATCGGATTGAACGGTTTAGTTACATAATCGTCCCCGCCTAAATACAGACCCTGTAACTTATCCAAATCACTGGAACGAGCGCTAAGAAATAGAATAGGGGTTCTTATGGTCTTGCGTAACTCCATACACAAAGAAAATCCGTCCATATCAGGAAGCATGACATCAAGAACAATTATATCAAAGCGTGTTGTTCGAACAGCCATGAGCGCCTCAGCAGCGGAACTGGCTTTAGTAACATGGATATATCCTTCTTTTCGAAGAAGATTCTCAAGCATAATCAGAATGCCTTCCTCGTCATCAACCACTAATATCGCTTCATTCCGCATGATTCCAACCACCTTTGTAATAAGACATAATAAAAATTGGATCTTCGAGATTTTGCGCGATTTTCGATAGCTTAATAATGATAATCACCTTCCCAAAGAGTGAATTCACATAAAATAAATTTGGAATCTATTAAAATATAACATTCCTAATTTCATACTATAGTGTCAGTAAATTTCACCGCACCTTTATGGTAAGTCCACTGATAACACTCTTCTTTACCCAAAAGTTCGTCTCTTAGTTCCCGCCGTAAGTCAATTAAGTTGTCCAGATTTCCTTTTTGAACTACCATGAAGACTTTATATTTTATTCTCTTCATTCATTTTATAGAAATATTCCCCAGCACCCCATACTCATCAAGTCAAGAATTCATCATTATCCACAACAAAAATTTTGTGCAAATTGCTCAATTTTTATCGTTTTGAGTTAGTTTATTCTTGTTAGGTTAATAGCAATGCTACTATATCAAAAAATTATACGTTATACGAAAAATACGAATTTAAAATAAAGTTTGACTCAATGTAGAAAAGCAGTTTGTTGTGTCTACTTTTTAGACTAATATTAGCGTTGGTCTACAATTGCACCCTATCGTTGAATAAGTTGCATACGGATTAAATGGCATTCTAACGTAAGAAATTCATTCTAGTTTTCATACAAATCCTATGCTAGATGCTAAATTTGGCACGTAGCTTCACCTCGCAAAAACTTCGGCAAGATGAAGTCTTTTCCCTACAATGCATAAAGACTAAAACAACCATAATCTGTATAAACAGCCAAATAGTCCTCAGTGAATGCTATATTGCAAGACTTCACCACATGCTCAATCACGATTGTTGCTACAAGCCGTTTTGTTACAAGTTCATACAGTCGTACCTTCCCTCTATCATAAGCAGCTACCAGTCCTTTTCCCGCATGAATCGCACAACTCCTAGTCTCACCTATCTGCCAATCTTCGCATTTCTCCTTAGCCTGCCAATCATATACAAGCAAATCCCAATGCCCGTATTGCTCCTGAGTAAACAAAAGATGATCATCCGGGGAGAAGATTATCCTTGTTGTCATAGCATGGATAGATTTGGGCAGTACTACTTCTTGACCAGAGGCAATATCATATACTTTTACTTCCCTACTATTCGTACAATAAGCGAACTTATCTCCGCTATGCGACAGCGCAGCACATAGCTGTGTACTGTGCCCTCCATACACCTCGCAATTTACTGCTATCTGGCAGACCACCTTTTCCTTTATAAGATCGTACACAATAAGCTTGGAATCATGATACCAGAGTACTCTATCACCGGATAAGGACAGCGTATTCCCTACCGCTAATTCAGTATACAGTGGTTCCGAATAAAGCTTAAGCTTCCGGCTTTCCACCTCATATCCTCTTATCGAATGACAATCATTCAATACCAACTCGCCCGCATAAGGACAATAGTACATATCGTATACAAGATGATTTTCTCCAAGCTCAAAAACGACCTGTTTCCCTCCGTACTCGTCTATTAAATAAATCTCTTCTCGCTGAAACTGACCAATAACATATCCAACATACGATGAATTAGTTCCTGGTATAGGGACAAAAGGAAGAAACCCTGTGTATCCCTTTCCCAAATATAACTGCAACACCGGTTCTCCTGCCGATACCTCCAAATTATGATAGATCATTCCTTTCTTCAGTCTCTGCCAAATTTCCTTCTCCATCTGCTTGGCTGCCTGCTCAGCATTGTCAAACTGCTTCTCCCGGGGTTTTCTGCCCCCAGTCGAAGTGGCAAGTATGCTATCGTTTCTTTGAATACTCCAAGTTTTTCCGCTAGCTCTATCTATCAACATTCTATGCATTCGTTTCACCTCTTCCTAAATGTAGCAAATGACCCCCGAACAAGTCTAATACTCTGCCACTTCTAGGGTTTACTATTAAAATCTACACTTTTTAAGTGGAAAGCCAAGTTTTATGGAAAAATATGTTACAATCCACATATGATAGTTCTTTAACTAACAATGCAGTTTAGTTGAATAATACATATTTCATAAAATGGTTATTTGAATAGTTTTTCCTATAAGATAAGAAGGAAATATAACCTAAGGCGAAAGAAAAGTAGTAGAAGTTAGTATTCTATTATTTTATCATTGTAATAACACGCACTTACCAAGATTAAGGAGGTAATCCGAATTGATTTTAGAAGAATATAAAAAACGTGCATCAGAGCAGGAAGATTGGGCACCAGGATGGGAAGCAATTGATGAGATCTTTGATAAACTTTATCCGAATCAGAAACCTGCACATTATGGGACAACATTTCATGAACGTTCCATTTTTGGGGGAGACCAATATTTAGACGGCTATAGTATTTATCAATCTCCAAATGGTTACAAGCATTTACTGACTTATGGAATGACGGAGCTTTACACAGATGAAGAAGCATTTGGTGGTAAATGGAGCCGTTGGGGTTATGAAATGACTATAAAACTGAAAGAGGATTCAAATGAGGATTGTATGTGGGCAATAGATATGCTATCTAATCTTGCTCGCTATACCTGCACACAGAAAAGGTTTTTTGAGCCAATGCAATTTGTGGCAGGGAATGGAACGTCTCTTCATATTGGCGTAGAATCTGCTATTACTGCTTTACTAGTTGTAAGTGATACTGAGGCAGAAGGAATTGACACTGTTCATGGTAGAGTGAATTTTATACAATTGGTCGGAATTACACAACAAGAATTAGAAGTGCTGAAAGAGGACTACACAAAAGCAGAGGTTCTTGTTAAAAATATGAAGAAAGATAATCCGTATTTAATTACAGATATGAAACGGATAAAATCTTATTTATAGTCAGAAATAAAGCATCTCTTGAAAAAGAGATGCTTATTCCCCCCTTCTCGCTGCTTGCTGCAACGGATCCCATACGCTGTTGTATGGCGGAGAGTAACTTAAGTCCACGTCTTCTAAATCATGAATCGTCATTTTATGAAACAATGCCATCGCAAGTACATCTATTCGTTTATCTACGCCCTGCTCGCCAATTACTTGTCCGCCTAATAACTGTTTTGTGTCCGTACGATACAATAATTTTACGTGCAGTGGTTTCTTACTTGGATAATATCCTGCTATGTTTGTTGAATCTATTTTTACAACTTCATATGGTACTTGTAATTGCTCTGCTTCTTTTTCATTCAAACCTGTTCGGCCTAGTGTTATGTCCATGAATTTCATAATTGCTGTTCCGACAATCCCTTTAAACGCTCTGCGTTTATTCACCATGTTTAGTCCGGCAATTCTTCCTTGTTTGTTTGCCGTTGTTCCAAGCGGAATATGATCATGTTTTTCTTTTATAATATGGTACTGCGTAGCGCAGTCTCCTGCCGCATAAATGTCCTCTATATTCGTTTGCATATACGCGTTAACTTGGATAGCACCTTTTTGATTTTTAATGATCTTTGTTTCCTCTAGAAAATCAGTGTTCGGTTTAACTCCAACGGATACTAAAACAAGATCTGTTTCATACATTCCTTTCTCTGTCTCCACAAACTCAACTTGCTCTTTTCCTTGAAATGATTTCACATTTTCATTTGTAAGAATTTCAATGTTATGTTTTGTTGCTTCCTCATGAATGTATGCTGCCATATCCGCATCAAATACGGTACCTACATATTGATTCCGCTCAATCATACGAACCTTTTTCCCAAGCTCGACAAATGTTTCTGCCATTTCTATCCCGATTGCCCCGCCGCCTATAATAGTAACATGTTCAACCTTCTTATTCTGAAGCGTCTCCATAATTCGCTCTGCATCCGGAATCGTTTTTAATAGATGAACGCCTTGCAAATTACTGCCTTTCCAGTTCGGCATAACTGGACGCACTCCCGTTGCAATTAATAAACGATCATATTCATATTCGAATGGTTCTGATGTTTGCGTATGTATGCCATATACTTTTTTGCTCGCTGGATCTACACGTGTCACTTCATGATTCACTTTCGCATCAATATGATATTTATTCCGAAACGTATCAACGCTTCTAGCAATTAACTTTTCAGTAGAAGCAATGACCCCGCTAATCGCATAAGGAAGACCGCACTGCGCATATGAATAGATTTCGCCTTTTTCTAAAGTGATTACATTTGCTTCTTGATCATTACGGACAATTTGCATAGCAGCACTCATTCCAGCTGCATCTCCGCCTATAATAATGTATTTCATCGTATCACTCCTTCTATCGTTTACAATTCCCATCTTGTGCAGTTATCAATCATTATGGAGTTTTTTATCTCACTTCATCCTCCTTAAATGGTAACTTATATAAACATTCCCCCTCAACTGTTCTGCCTGTATCTTCAAAACCAATGCTTTCATACATCTGTTTTGCAACGATATTATTCGGTTCAAAAGATAGAAAAATTTCATGACAATTCGCATCTTTTCTCATCTCATCTATTACGTATAAAAGTGCCGTTTTCCCATACCCTTTTCCTTGGTATTTATGATCGATCATGAGCCTACATATTTCAAAAAAATGATGTTGTTCACAGTAGCCATACATCGTAAAACCAACCATCGTTTCATCATTGTATATTGCCTTTGTAATCCAACCTTTTTGAATTTTTGACTGGGCTAATGATAATGCATTTGAGGCTACAAACTCTTCGCAAACAAAGTGCTTATCTTCTTTATTTGTAGTTAAGAATATACACTCTATCCAATTCTCATTTGTAATATCTCTTAAATTTATAGTCATTCTACGCTCACTCTTTCTCTTTTTATGAAATTACTTATTTCTACAAACAAAAACACTCTCCGATAAGAGAAATGTTTCTTTACACAATAAAGTGCCACACGAAAACTTCTCCCACCACAATTAATACAGCCCCGAAAATCATAAGTGTCGTCTTCTTCAATAACTCATTTTCTCGAAATGGAATGTTACATAAATAAGCACCAAGCGTAATTCGCGATGGACAAGCAATGGTTGCAACAGACGAACTTGTATTTTGCACCGTTGTTACAAACTGCCACGGAAGCCCCACGTTCTGTGCTGTTTGCATTTGTAATTTCATAAACATCGCATTTGATCCTGCGTTACTTCCCGTTAAAAAACCGCCCATACCACCGATAAATGGAGCAACGAAAACAAACATCATTCCAAAAATATGACCAGCAGCTTCCGCTAATAAGGCATGCATCCCTGCTGCACCCATTAGTTCTGAAATCGCAATAAACATGGTCGTTGTAATCGCAAAAGGAATCCATTGTTTCACCGTTTGCAATAATGACTGCTTTATTATAATAGAAGGAATCCGGAAGGAAATAATGGTAAATACACATGTAACCCCAAGCCAAAATCCTGGTGAATATAATAACTCAAGTTTGTAAGAATAAGATGGCAAGTTAATAACTGCATATGATTGTAGTGCACTATGAAACGACGGAATCAGACGAGAAAGCAAAATACAGACTGTTAAAAATAAATACGGGCTAATTATTTTTACAATAGAAACTTCTTGCTGCTTGGCAGCTGCATGTTCCGAATACACTTCTTTCTGCTGTTTTGCTGTCATTTTAATGATAATAAATCCAAATGTTATCGTTACAATCGCACTTAAAATCCCTGCTAATTCAACACTTACATATGTACTAGACAAATAGATGGAGAGCGAAAATAATAGAAAAAAACCAGTTGCTTCTTTCCATTTTTGCATTGCTGCAGCCCAGCCACCGACTATATATAATGAAAGAATGATAAAATACGCAAAGATTGGCACACTTAATAGCGCTGTACCAGAGCCAAGTTGTACTAAAGGCATATCAATAAGTCCTGAGCCAATAATCGTTCCTGTTGCCATTGCTCCCCATGAGCTTGCTAACAAACCAATAAACGAAAGTAAAACAGCTTGAAACGGCTTGTAACCGAGCGAAAGAAAAATAGGAGCAGCCACCATAAATCCAATTCCAAATCCACTTACTGATTCAATAAGAGGACAAATCCCAAAACACATGAGAAGCATTTGCAGTAAACGGTCATGTGTAACATGTTCCATAAAACGAGCAACTTGATCGATATACCCCATTTTATTCATAAGGTGAAATAAAAAAATACCAAAAAACAATACGTATCCAACGATAAAACAAATTAAAGCGCCTTTTATTGTTGCATGGGTAATCTCCCCTATTCGCAAGCGAAACACCGGTGATAGCAAGACAATTCCGCTGCACACAACATAAGAAATTATCGATGCTTTCAGCGATGTTTGCTTGAAGACAAATAAACAAATAAAAATCATCATGATTGGAATAAGAGCTAATAATACTGTCATACCATCATCTCATTTCTTGTAAGGTACAAATTGAAAAAACGTTATAAAACCTCTTTTCTTTTTAAAGGGGCGATAGCATCTGGCCATGCATAGCAGCGGTCAGAGCCTTTTTTTGCCACGGGCAAGGGTTAAAACAAAAAGAGAAAGCAAGTGCAGGGCATGGTTTTTCTTCATAGCAGCAACTTATATGTTAAAAAATATTATATAACATAAGACAGAATATTCAATTCATTTCATGTCAGTTTTTTATCCTATTCTTTATCTGATGAACTATTAAAAACATGCTACACTACAAACAACACCTTTTTTAGAGGAGCGATGGCAATGAACCAAGAACAATTTTGGCAACTGATTTCAGAAATGAATACAAAAGACGAAACAAGTGAATGGTTAGTTGAGCAATTAGCTGCAAAATCCGCAGATGAAATTGCAGATTATGAAATCCATCTTCAAACTGCTTTACAGCAATCTTACACATCCTCTTTATGGGCAGCTGCTTATATTATTTTAGGTGGATGCTCCGATGATTCATTTGATTACTTTAGAGGTTGGCTCATCGCATGTGGACAAGAAACATTTGAATCCGCTGTGCAAAACCCTGAAAATCTAGCAAACTTAATTCCTGCTTACTATGAAGAGGACGAACTCATTCCAGAATTTGAGGAAATGTTAAGTACTGGATTTGAAGCTTTCAGCCTAAAAGAAACAGGAGATACAGAGTGGGATAATGAAATATGGGAGAAATTCTCATCGTTACTTGATGAAAAAGGTTATGAGTCATTTGAACAAGGAATAAAATTTGACTGGGAAGAAGATGAGGACGAATTAGCTGAGCGCTTCCCAAAACTGTGGGAACGTTTTGGTGAAAATCCATTAGGTTAATATATGGAGCTGACTCAAAAGAGATGTAAATGTCTTTTGAATCAGCTCCTTGTTTATATGTCTCTAATATATCGATTGCTTTTTAGAATATATCGACCGTTTTTTAATATATGTCGGCGATTCGACATTATGTGCACTTGAGTTTTGCCGTTAACTCTTTTATTTCACCGCAGCAATCAGCTCACGAATCTCATCTCGCTTTTCGCTCTCTAACAGCTCAATGACTTTACTTCCGACAACTACTCCGTCGCATACTCGAGTCATTTCCTCTATTTGCTCCGCCTTCGATATACCAAATCCCGCAACAACTGGAAGCTGAACATGTGCTTTCACCTTTTCTAAGTAGGTGTGTAATTCTTGTGTGAAATCGCGGCGTACTCCCGTTACGCCCGCTACTGTGACAGCATAGACAAACCCTTGCGATTCACTTGTAATCTTTTTAATTCGTTCTATGGGGCTCGTTACTGTTACGAGTGGAATAAGCGCAATGTTTGCATCGTATAGCAGCGGTGTAATGATATCTTGTTCTTCATATGGGAGGTCTGGCACGATAATCCCATCAACGCCTGCTTCAATACAGCGCCCGGTAAAACGTTCTTTCCCAAATGCTAAAATAGGATTTAAATAGGTCATGAGTACAAATGGAACTTGTACTTCTCTTCTCACTTCCGCAAGCGCTTGAAAAATGTCTTCTAACGTTGTTCCATTTTCTAATGCTCGTTTTCCTGCCCTTTGAATCGTTGGTCCGTCTGCAACTGGATCGGAAAACGGGATTCCAATTTCAATAATGCTTGCCCCGGCTTCGTCTAAAAAGCGAATTTGTTCTTGTAAATCGCCATCTCCACCCATTACGTACGGGATGAATGCTTTTTTCCCATTTTGAAATGCTTTATTAATTCTTTCTACTCCCATCACTTACACCTCTTCCATATAATGTTTTATGCTTTCAACATCTTTATCGCCGCGTCCTGATAAACAAATAACAAGTCCCTCGTCTTTTTTCATAATTGGAGCTAGTTTAAGTGCATATGCCACAGCATGCGAGCTTTCTAGTGCCGGTATAATCCCTTCTTGTTTCGTTAATAGCTGAAAAGCATGAAGCGCTTCTTCATCTGTTATGGAGTGATACGATACACGACCAATGTCTTTTAATAAACTATGTTCCGGACCAACTCCCGGGTAATCAAGCCCTGCTGAAATGGAGTGCGCTTCTTGAATTTGCCCTTCTTCATTTTGCAAAATATACATCATCGATCCATGCAAAACGCCAACACTTCCTTTCGTTAATGTTGCGGCATGCTTTTCTGTATGAATTCCCTTACCTGCTGCTTCTACGCCGTAAAGCGCAACTTCTTCATCTTGTACAAATGGATAAAACATCCCCATCGCATTACTGCCGCCGCCAATGCAAGCGACAACTGCTTCCGGTAATTTCCCCTCTAGCACTGCATATTGTTTCTTCGTTTCCGTTCCGATTACACTTTGGAAATCACGAACCATTTGCGGAAACGGATGCGGTCCAAGAACAGATCCCATAACATAGTGCGTATCATGTACATGTGAAACCCAGTAGCGAAGCGCCTCATTTACTGCATCTTTTAACGTCCCGCTTCCTGCTGCAACACTTTCTACTTTTGCTCCGAGCAGTTCCATTCGGAAAACATTTAGTTTTTGTCGGCGCACATCTTCTTCTCCCATAAAGATGACACATTCTAAACCAAGCAGTGCGCATACTGTTGCTGTTGCGACTCCATGCTGTCCAGCACCTGTTTCAGCGACAACTTTCTTCTTGCCCATTCGCACCGCAAGAAGCGCCTGCCCAATTGTGTTGTTAATTTTGTGAGCACCCGTATGATTTAAATCTTCACGCTTTAAATAAATTTTTGCACCGCCGCAATACTTCGTTAGATTTTCTGCAAAATAAAGCGGTGTTTCTCTGCCGACATACGTTTGTAAATAATGCTGTAATTGCTTTTGAAATGATTCATCTTGCATTGCCTCTTTATATGCTTCTTCTAATTCTAAAACAGACTGCATTAACGTTTCTGGAACATAACGCCCTCCGTATATGCCGTAATGACCTTTTTCATCTGGATATACATATTGCATAGTTAACACTCCTTCGCTTTTGTTATAAATTGTTTTATTTTCTCGATATCCTTTTTACCATTTGTCTCTACACCGCTGCTCACGTCAACCATATACGGCCGAACCATTGCAATTGCTTCTGCAATATTTTCAAGTTGTAATCCGCCAGCTAATATGCATTTTTTTTCAATCGGATTTGACCGCAATAACTCCCATGAAAATGTTTTTCCATTTCCGCCATGAAACTGCTCTTTCGGACTATCAAATAATATAAAATCAGTTTCATATTCCTCTGCTCGTTCTATATCTTCGCGCGAACTTACACCGATCGCCTTTATACACGGAATATTCAATCTTTTAATATGGTAATTTTGTTCATCCCCATGCAGTTGTACATGCGTTAAACCGCAATATGTTACAATATTCTGAATCACTTCAATTGATTCATTTACGAAAACGCCAACTTTCATTACATTCTCCGGGAGTTCTTCAATCATTTGTTTTGCCTGATCTGGCGTAATTTTCCGCTTACTTTTCGCAAATACAAACCCAATGGCATCTGCTCCGTATTCACAAACGATTTTTGCTGTTCTTATATCAGTAATCCCGCAAATCTTTACTTTCATATCGTCACCTGCAGTGATTGAAAAAAGTCTCCGACAGACGGTGCTGTCATGAACGCTTCTCCGACAAGAATTCCTTTTGCACCAGCTTTTTTGACACGTATAATATCCTCTTTCGTATGAATACCGCTTTCACTAATCCAAAGTACATTTTGTTCATTTAGCCGTTTCCCAAGCTGTTCTGTTATTCTTAAATCCACTTCAAATGTTTTCAAATTTCGATTATTTACCCCAATGACATCAGGATTGAGCTCTAATGCTGTTTCTAATTCCTCTTCATTATGAATCTCTACAATCGCTTCTAAGCCGAGCTCTTTTACGTACGTATATAGCGCAAATAATTTTTCTTTTGTTAATGCAGCAACAATAAGTAAAATGAGATTTGCTCCCGCATCATATGCCTGGTCAATTTGAATTCTATCAATAATAAAATCTTTACATAAAAGTGGTACATTCACATGGGCTCTTGCTGTTTCTAAATCGTGAAAAGAGCCCTTAAAAAATTGACTATCTGTTAAAACAGAGATTGCCCCTGCACCATTTGTTTCATAGAGCTCTGCTTGTTTAACGACATCAACATGTAAGTTCATATCCCCTTTAGACGGTGAAGCACGTTTTATTTCTGCAATTACAGTAAACTTTTGCAGCGCTTCTACGAGAGAATATGATGTACGTTTTTGCTTTGCTGGGATATACGTTTCATATAACACCGCTACTTCTTTCTTTTTTTGCTCAATAATTTTCGTTAAAATCGTTTCCATTTAGTTCACCCTCTCTAGCTTTTGATGACTCTCAGCAATTAATAGATTTAGTTTCTCCAGCGCCCTTCCCGAATCAATACTATAAGCCGCTAAGCGAATGCCCTCTTCAATTGTCACTGCTTTTCCGTTTGCAAAAAGAGCAAGCCCTGCATTGAATAACACTGTATCACGGTATACGCTCTCTTCTCCGCGCAGCACATTTAATGTAATATTGGCATTTTCCTTTGCATCTCCGCCTCTAATCGCTTCGTTTTTCACACGTGAAAATCCATACTCTTCTGGAGAAACACTTACTTCCATAATGTTGTTATCTTTTAAAATTGCTACGTGATTTTCTCCTTGTAAAGATGCCTCATCTAAAAATCCACTGCCATTTACAACAATTGCTCTTTTTCTGCCAAGCTTTTGCAAGACTTCCGCTACAGGAAATAACATCTCACGTTTGTAAATACCGACGAACTGTGTTTCTAAGTCAATTGGATTTGTAAGTGGTCCGATTACATTAAAGATTGTTGGAACATTTAATTCCTTTCTTACTTTCATAATGCGGCGCAGTGCTGGATGCATCGCCGGTGCAAATAGAAAGGCAATCCCAACGTTCTCTAACAAATAATCAATTTGCTTTGGCGAACACGCTATGTTCACCCCGAGTTCTTCTAATAAATCTGCACTTCCCGTTTTACTAGAAACAGCGCGGTTTCCATGTTTCGCAATCTTTACGCCTGCACCGGCAAGTACGAAAGCTGATGTTGTACTCACATTAAACGTTTGCGCCCCGTCTCCTCCTGTTCCGCAATTGTCCATCGCATTTGTAATATGATTAGAAAATGGCAATGCTTTTTCACGAAGGGCGCGAACAAGGCCGTATATTTCATCCGCTGTTTCCCCCTTTGCCTTTAACAACGCTAAAAAGGCTGCAATCTCACTTTCTAAAATATCTTCGTTTAATAAGCTAATACCCGCTTCATACATTTCATGTTCCGTTAAATCTTGCCCTTCTACTAATTTTCGAAGATAACTGTTCATACTCTCTCCCCCTCTTTCACATTAGATAAAAATGCCCGTATTAATTTATCACCTTCTTCAGTTGCAATGGATTCCGGGTGAAACTGTAATCCAAAAAGCGGATAGTAATGATGACGAACTGCCATGATTTCTCCATCATCCATCGCTGTCGCTAATACATCAAAACAACTAGGAAGATTGCGCTGCCTTGCTACGAGTGAATGATAGCGCATCGCTGTCAGCGGCTGTTTTACATATGAGAATATCGATGTGCCATTATGTTTTACAAGCGACGTTTTCCCATGTTTGATCTTTTCTGCCTGCACAACTTCTCCGCCAAAAGCAGTAACAATCGCTTGATGTCCTAGACAAATACCGAGAATCGGAACTGTTTTATAAAAATGCCCAATCACATTCATACAAACCCCTGCATCTTCCGGCCTTCCAGGTCCTGGTGAAAGAATAATTGCTTTTGGCTTCATGTCCACTAGTTCCTCAATTGTCACTTCATCGTTACGCACTACAACAATATGTTCTGTATGATGACCTAACAATTGATACAAGTTATATGTGAATGAATCATAGTTATCAATTAAGACAATCATTTCATTACCTCCAAGAGCGCTTTTGCTTTATTTAGCGTTTCTTCATATTCAGCCGCAGGGTTCGAATCATACACAACGCCAGCGCCCGCCTGTACATATGCTTTCTTATCTTTTATAACCATCGTTCGTATCGCAAGTGCCATATCCATATTGCCTGAAAATGAAATATACCCAACAGCTCCGGCATACACATTTCGCTTTTCTGTTTCTAATTCGTTTATAATTTCCATTGCTCTAATTTTAGGAGCTCCCGATACAGTTCCTGCTGGTAAGCAATATGCTAATGCATCAAAACAATTCACCTTTTTTCGCAATGTTCCGTAAACTTCAGATACAATATGCATAACATGGGAATATTTCTCGATTTTCATATATTTATCTAAATGTACAGAACCGATCTCACTCACCCGGCCAATATCATTTCTTCCTAAATCAATAAGCATCATATGTTCTGCCCGTTCCTTCTCGTTTGCAAGCAGTTCCTTCGCTATCTTTTCATCCTCTTCTTTTGTTTTTCCGCGCGGCCTTGTTCCGGCAATTGGATTTGTCATCACCTTTTCATCTCGTACAGAAAGCAAACTTTCTGGTGAAGAGCCAAGTACGACGTAATCTTGAAAATCAATATAAAACATATAAGGAGATGGATTCGCGGTGCGAAGACGGCGATATAACGCAAATGGATCTCCTGTAAAATCACTTTGCAAACGCTGTGATAATACAACTTGAAAGATATCCCCTGCCCGAATATATTCCTTTGCCTGTTCAACCATTTTGTAAAACCTTTCTTCTGTTACAGAAGATGTAAATGATACAGAAGCACACAGCGCTTTCACCTGCTCCTCTGATTCATGCAGCAATTTTTGCTTATACGTTTGCAGTTGTTCATAAACCTCTTCATACGAGTCCGTATCGCCGCTGCGATATACATATACAAATGATAGCTTTTGCCTTACATGATCGTATACGACAAACATGCGGTAAAGCAGCACATGTACTTCTGGAATATTTAAAGGGTCAGAGAGCATCTCTCCAATATCTTCATATTGCCGAATAACATCATACCCAATATAGCCAACCGCTCCCCCGCAAAATGGGAATGGACTCTCAACTTTTTCTAATGCAAGAACACTTTCTAGCTCCTTTAATACGTTTCCGTTTACCTTTTTTAGCGCACCATTTATCATAATCTCTACTGTCTTACCAATACTTTTTATTTCGCCGTAAGGATTACACCCTAAATAGGAATAACGACCTTTATCTTGATGAAGCTGCGAACTTTCGAGTAGAAATTTTTTCTCACCTGTAGTGCGGCGATATAGCGCAATCGGTGTCACGCTATCCCCTTCTTCTTCTTGAATAATAAGAAAGGTTTTCCCTTGCTTTTTTTGTATTATAAATTGATCTTTCGTTATCATCACTGTCACCTCTTTTCCTAAAATAAAAAAGTCCCCTGCATATGGAAATATGCAGAGGACGATAAAATTACCGCGGTACCACCTCTTGTTGGATGCAAAGCATCCCGCTTTTTCAAGTACAATATTATACCCTATCCTTGTAACGGCGGAACCCGGGTTGCCTACTTACAGTTCAGCATACCTCTCGTAAGCCCATTCCGCATATGGCACCGCACCGGGCTCTCACCTATCCCCGGCTCTCTGGAACGTCTCCAATATACGTACTCTTCTTACTCATCGATTTATCATATTCATTTTTTCTATACAAAAAGGGAGTACTCATCCTATAAAAAGGACGGGTACTCCCGTGGTGCCACCTTAATTCGTTACAAAAGTAACGCACTTTTCCGTATCAAAATACAATACGTGTCTCTTGTAACGATGAGATCCTTTCGCCAAAGCCTACTTCTTTCGTTTCGGTTTGGAAGCTCCGAAGCCCATTCCATATTACTTTCATACTGATTCGCACCAACCATCAGCTCTCTGACATGTCCATAATACGTACTCTTCTTCATCAACGCTTGCATTTTTAAATTTGAAATCATTATATGCTTTTCTTTTTTTGGAAGTCAATACTTTTCAAAAAAATATTTTTATCTATATATTAAATATTATATTGACAAAATAACTCATTTTTATGTAAAAATAATAAATACTCTATAAAAATAGTTATACACTACCCAAAAATCTTTATATTAGTAAAATAATCTATCTTCTAAATACACCCATATTTCTGAAAATTCATATTTAGAAGATAGATTTTTACACATAACCATGTTAGATTATAATTATGTAACGCATCAAAAGATACTACTTAGGAAAGGGGACTAACATGAACACACAGATTTTAATTTCTATTTCGATCTATATGATCGGGATGTTAGTAATTGGCTATATTGCCTACAAACGAACATCAAACTTAACAGATTATATGCTTGGCGGGCGTACATTAGGTCCCGCAGTAACAGCACTAAGTGCAGGCGCTGCTGATATGAGCGGATGGCTGTTAATGGGGTTACCCGGTGCGATGTTTGCAACAGGTCTAAGCAGCAGTTGGATTGCGATCGGCTTAACACTCGGCGCTTATGCAAACTGGCTATACATCGCTCCTCGCTTACGTACCTACTCTGAACTTGCAAACAATTCAATTACAATTCCAGAATTTTTAGAACATCGTTTCCATGATAAATCTCATATGCTACGCCTTGTTTCCGGACTTGTTATTATGATTTTCTTTACATTTTATGTAGCTTCGGGATTAGTTTCAGGTGCTGTTCTATTTCGTAATACATTTGGAATGGACTATCATATGGGACTTTTCATCGTTGCCGCTGTTGTTGTAGCTTATACGTTATTTGGCGGGTTCTTAGCTGTAAGTTGGACAGACTTCGTGCAAGGGATTATTATGGTCGTTGCACTCGTTTTAGTTCCAATTGTAACAATTATGAATGTAAATGGCCTTGGACCAGCATTTCATACAATTCAATCTATTGATCCAAACTTATTAAATATCTTTAAAGGTACTTCTGTACTCGGCATTATTTCCTTATTTGCTTGGGGTCTTGGTTATATTGGACAACCTCATATTATCGTTCGCTTTATGGCGATTTCATCTGTAAAAGAATTAAAAAGTGCTCGCCGCATCGGCATGAGCTGGATGATTTTCTCTATCGTCGGCGCTATGTTTACTGGACTAATCGGGATTGCATATTATGCTGACATGGGCAAAAAATTAGCAGATCCAGAAACGGTTTTCATTGAACTTGGAACAATTTTATTCCATCCACTTATTACTGGTTTCTTACTAGCTGCTATTTTAGCAGCAATTATGAGTACAATTTCTTCACAGCTTCTTGTTACATCAAGTGCGGTAACAGAAGATTTATACCGAACATTTTTCCGCCGCTCTGCAACGGACCGCGAACTTGTTTTTGTGGGACGTATGGCCGTTCTTATTATTGCTCTAGTAGCAAGCGGACTTGCCTTTAAACAAAATGACACAATCCTAGCACTTGTTGGTTACGCTTGGGCAGGTTTCGGTTCTTCATTTGGACCAGTTGTTTTATTAAGCTTGTACTGGAAGCGAATGACGAAATGGGGCGCTCTTGCTGGTATGATCGCTGGTGCAACAACCGTTATCGTGTGGACACAATTTAAGTTTTTAAAAGATATGCTATATGAAATGATTCCTGGTTTTGCTGCGAGCTTACTCGTTATTATTATTGTAAGCCTATTAACAAAGCCATCAGAAGATGTTCAAAAAGAATTTGAAGAGTTCGAAAAAATAGCTTCTTAATAAAAAACAATCCCTGCTTTTATACAATAGAAGCAGGGATTGTTTTTTATATTAATCCATTTTAATTTTTCAACATGCAAATCACTGCTATGCAGAACAAACAGTGACCGCTACTTGCTTTCTCCCTTTGTTTTACACTTTGCACGTGGTAGGAAAAGGCCCTGACCACTTCTATGCACGGCCAGATGCTCTCGCCCACCTGAAAAGAAAGGAGTTTTTTATGTCAGTTTTTCAATTTGTATTTACATATTATTGTACTGAATTTTCTGTAAATTAACAAATTCTTTATATTACCTTAAATTATTTCTAACATTCTTTGTATATAGTATAACTAAGAACATGATACAGAAGGACTAAATCAATATTACAAATTAATATCCAAACAAAAGAGAAACACCTAAAAAGAGTAAATGCAAGAAAAAGTGGACTAAAGTGGAGATTTAGAGGGTTGTATTTCCTATGAATGACCACACATGAATACTTTTGTGCATATTTTTTGAAGGAGGACATTTTTTATGCAATCACCATTTCACTCACAAAAACACCTTACATCTTCTCCATGTGCTGCAATACAAACAGATCTGCCTCATATTACCATTATTCCTTCCATTGTGCCGGTCATTGGTATACAACTGCACAAAGCTAAGTTAAAATTAAAAGCTGGGCAACGTGCGGAACTTACAGCAACTGTCCTTCCTTCTCAGGCAAGTAACCAGGAGATCATTTGGACGTGCATGAACCCCCATATTGTAGAGATTCATACCGAAAAACAGAAAGCAACTGTAATAGGAAAACAAGCTGGCCGAGCTGTTATTATTGTCACAACCGCAGAAGGTAAATTTCGTGATCTATGTATTGTCCACGTTCAGCCGTATATGACAAAACCAAAATAAAGTGAAACTTCCGTCAGTAGGGGGTTCTTCTTTGCTTCTCTCTGAATCTTGAGGTGGGGGTCTTACTGCCCACAAATAGCGGGATAAAGCGCAACTTCCAATAATGGAAGTTGCGCTTATATTCAATTCTACTAATTGTATCTTTATAATTTTTTTCATCTATTCATGAGATAGAGCTCTTATGATTATGTCTCTTGTGTATATACCATGCCTTCTACCGGCTCTTTATATGTACGCTTTTGTTGTTGTAATAAAAAGATACATACGCCGCATAATACAAGAATGCTTCCTACCACTTGCGTAGAATTTAATTTTTCACCGAGTAAAAAGAAAGCGAGGATCATCGCACCAACAGGCTCACCTAAAATACTCATAGAGATTGTTGTTGCATTTACATAATTCAATAGCCAATTATTAATCATTTGAGATACAGTCGGTACAGTTGCAAGTAAGAAGAATACAGTCCAGTCCCATGATGAATACCCTGCAAATGGAATTTGTAGCATCATATTATATACACTTAAAAATAACGCCGCAAATGTAAAGACAGTAAAACTATAAATCCAATGCGATACTTTTTTCACTGTCGTTTGCCCAATAAATAAATATCCAACCACTGCAATTACACTCAAAAATGATAGTATATCCCCTAAGACTGCTTCTTTGCTTAGCCCTAAATCTCCCCATCCAATACACCCTACACCAATAATTGCAATTCCCATTGTTGCAAGTGAAATGAGTGTTGTTCTTTCTTTAAATAAGAAAAATCCTCCAATGAGGGATACGAGTGGTTGTAATGCTAAAATTATCGTAGAACTTGCAACTGTTGTAAATTTTAACGATGCAAACCATAGAAGAAAATGTAGTGCTAAAAAGAAACCGGATCCAATTAAAAATCCCCAGTCTTTCTTCTCAATTCTCGTAAATTCCTCTCTTTTCTTCCATACAATCGGAATCATAATAATTACAATAATCCATAAACGATACATACTTAAAATAGAAGATGGTGCTGTAGACATTTTTACAAAAATAGCCGCAAATGAAATCGTAATAATCGAAATCGCTAGCGGCAGTGCTATTGATTGTTGCTGCTTCATATGTTGTCTCCTTATCTATATAAAGTGAAACTTCCGTCAGTGGTTTTTTTCATCCCCCACCTATCTTCTTTAGAAAAGCGGAAGTGGCTCGTCCAAAATATGAGGGGGATGGAGCTTCTGACGTAGAGGTGTATTTTACCTCGTAGGAAGAAGCGAAGCCACCGAACATTCTAGCCACTGGAACTGGACAATACTCTCTCTGAACCTTGAGGTGGGGGTCTTACTGCCCACGAATAGCGGGATAAATCCATTGTGATTTTTCAACATATAAGTCGCGGCTATGTAGATCAAAACATGATCGCTACTTGCTTCCTCCCTTTGTTTTAAACATTGCACGTGGCAGGAAAAAGCCCTGACCGCTTCAATGCATAGCCAGGTGCTCTCGTCCACCTTAAAAGAAAAGGGGGGTTTTATGTCATTTTTTCACTTTGTATTTATATAAGCAAAATTCTCATTTCATTATAGCCCTTTCTTCCAATACTGAATACTAATTTTTTAGATTCTTCTCATTCTTATGCTAAAATAAAGTTGTAGTAACTTTTTACTTAGGGGAGATTACACGATGACACAAACAATAGGAAAAATTGAAGAACTGACATTTTACAGCAAATCATTGCAAGAAGAACTGACGCTTCTCGTTTATTTACCGGCAAATTTCACGCCGCTTCATAAGCACACCATTGTAATTGCACAAGATGGAAGAGATTATTTTCAACTTGGAAAAGCCCATCGCGTTATAGAGTCACTTCGCGAAACAGAGGAAATTGATCGAACGATTATTGTTGGTATTCCATATAAGGATGTACACAACCGAAAAAAAAAATATCATCCAAACGGATCGCAAAATGACATGTACATTCGCTTTTTAGCTCATGAACTCGTTCCATATTTAGATGAGCAATACCCAACGTATCAAATGGGGAAAGGCCGCGTTTTAATCGGGGATTCTTTAGGCGGTACAGTTTCATTTATGACAGCACTTATGTATCCGCATACATTTGGAAAAGTAATTATGCAGTCGCCGTTTGTAAATGAATCTGTACTAGAGCGTGCTCAAGCATTTACGCAACCACACATGTTAGATTTATATCACATCATCGGTACAGAAGAAACTGACGTAAAAACGACAGATGGTAATATTTCAGATTTTGTAGCGCCGAACCGCGAGCTACATTCTCTTCTTACTGAAAGAGGATTTACAACTTATTATGAAGAATTTGATGGCAATCACACATGGAAATATTGGCAAAAAAACTTACCGCATGCATTTTCTCATATGCTAGCGCTGAAATAATATACAGTATTATTCAGAATCATCTGATATAATAAAAAAGAGTTCTTTTTTCACACAGACATTTTACGTTCAGACAAGGGGAGGAATTTAGAGATGAAACTAGGTATTGTAATATTTCCATCAAAAATGATTCAAGATAAAGCAAACGGTCTGCGTAAGCGTTATGATCCACATTATGCATTAGTTCCACCACACATTACATTAAAAACACCTTTTGAAGTGGCTGATGAAAAATTAGAAACGATTGTGCAAGAGCTTCATACAATTGCAAATAAAACAAACCCTTTTACACTACATGTAGGAAAAGTGAGCTCTTTTGCACCTGTAAATAATGTTATTTATTTTAAAGTAGAAAAAACACCAGAATTAACGTTCCTAAACGAAGAAATGCATAACGGTATATTTACACAAAATCGCGAATATGCTTTTGTGCCGCACCTTACAATTGGACAACAATTATCCGATGCAGAACATGCGGATGTTTTAGGTCGCTTAAAGATGAAAGATTTCTATTATGAGCAGCCAATCGATCGGTTCCATTTACTATATCAACTAGAAAATGATACATGGACAGTATATGAAACATTCCATTTAGGAAAGGAGCAACAATAATTTGCAAATTCAAGTTGTACAAAACGAAAAGCAGCTAGAGGATGCCTTTTCCGTTCGTAAACAAGTATTTGTAGATGAGCAAAAGGTTGCAGCCAAAGAAGAATACGACGAATATGAACACACTGCAAAGCATGTTGTTTTATACGATCAAAATGTTCCAGTTGGCGCTGGGCGCTTTCGTATTGTCGATGGTATCGGGAAAATGGAACGCATTTGTGTCCTATCATCTTACCGCCAAAAAGGAGCTGGCAAGATGATCATGGACGCATTAGAAGTTCTTGCGAAAGAAGAATCTCTTCCGAAGCTGAAACTTCATGCGCAAACGCACGCTGAGTCGTTTTACCATAAGCTTGGATACGAAACAACTTCTGATGTATTTATGGAAGCTGATATCCCGCATGTTGTGATGATAAAAAATCTATAAAAGAAGCGCCTTATTTGGCGCTTCTTTTTATGATTTCTACAATCATCACATAATGATTTTTCAACATATAAATCACAGCTACGCCAAACAAAAAGTGACCTGCACTCGTTCCCTCTCTTTGTTTTAACACCACACAGGGCAGGAAAAGGCACTGACCGCTTCTACGTATCGCCAGCTCCTCTAACAAGAAAAGGGCTTTGGTTTCGTCTTTTCAACATATAAATCGCAGCTATGCCAAACAAAAAGTGACCTGCACCTATTTTCTCTCTTTGTTTTAACACCGCACGGGGCAGGAAAAGGCACTGACCACTTCTATGTATCGCCAGCTCCTCTAACAAGAAAAGAGCTTTGGTTTCGTCTTTTCAACATATAAATCGCAGCTATGCCAAACAAAAAGTGACCTGCACCTATTTTCTCTCTTTGTTTTAACACCGCACGGGG
>NZ_JBITWA010000001.1:346153-671369 GCF_044543425.1 Bacillus sp. NPDC077411
GGGCAGGAAAAGGCACTGACCGCTTCTACGCACGGCCAGTTCCTCTCTCCCTCCCTAAAAAGAAAAGGTTTTTTTCAATATATATTCATCCAAATTACTATCTCACTTTTTTACATTGCCATTTCCCTTATCTTCCGATAAAGTTATAAGTTGATGCTACTTATTGAAGGTGAAATTATGAATAAGGAAAATTTTTCGCAAAAATCATTAACACATTCGAATATACCTCGCGCAATTTATCATATTCCGAAAACATCTACTGACTTAGTTCATCAAAACGATACGGATGTTACTTATTTTCGCGCTCTTGAAAAACAAGGAATATATTTAAATGAAAAGCAATTAGAAGCTGTTCGTCAGACTGAAGGGCCCGTTCTTACATTAGCTGGTGCTGGCAGCGGAAAAACGTCTGTCTTAACAACGCGCGTTGGCTATTTAGTCAATGTAAAAGGTGTTCATCCGCGCAATATATTACTGCTTACATTTACGCAAAAAGCAGCGGAAGAAATTCGAAGCCGCGTAGCAACATTACCTGGTATGACACCCGCAGCGAGCCAATATCTTGTTGCTGGAACATTCCACTCTGTTTTCTTAAAGTTACTTCGCAGCCAAGGATACAACCAACAAATTTTAGCAAATGAAAAGCATAAACAAATTATTATCAAGAAGATTTTAAAAGAACTTCGTTTAAAAGATGACTATGATGCGGAAAGTATGCTAGCAATGATTTCACTTGAAAAGAATAAATTAAATAGACCGAAAGATGTACAAGCTAAAACACCTGTGGAACGTGAATTTCAAGAAGTGTATCAGCGCTATGAAGACGTAAAGCAAAGTCACAGTTATTTAGATTTTGATGATATTTTACTTGAAACATTCTATTTACTAGAAAATAATGCAGCATTATTAACACAGCTGCAACGGCGCTTTCACTATATTGAAGTCGATGAATTTCAAGATACATCATACGCCCAGTATGAAATTGTAAAACTATTAGCAGCACCGCAAAACAACTTATTTATCGCAGGGGATGACGATCAAGCGATCTACGGCTGGCGCGGAGCTAGTCATCAAATTATCCTTTCTTTCCCAAAGGAATTTGATGATACAACCATTATTACTTTAAATACAAACTATCGCTCCAATCCATACATTGTCGGGCTTGGTAATGAAGTCATTAAGCTGAATCAAGAACGATTTAACAAAGAATTGTCCACCGTTCACGAAGAAGGAATACAGCCATATTATTCAAGGCCCGCAACAACATTAGATGAAGCAAATCAAGTGCTGCAACTCATTCAAGATAAAGTAGCAAGCGGCCAACGGCGCTATACAGATTTTTGTTTATTATACCGGACGCATTCCGTAAGCCGTTCCTTACTCGATCAGCTTACTATTCATAAGATTCCTTTCATCAAATACGGGGCAAGCCAATCGTTTTATGAACACTCGCTCATTAAACCTGTATTAGATCAATTACGGTTAGCCTTTGAACCATTTCGCATAGAATCACTCGCAAGCATTTTACCGACAATGTATATCGGGCGCGATGAATGTATATCATTTATTGAACGAGAACAATGGAAATACGGTGAAGGTCGCTTCCCTTCCCTCTTACATTTTCTTTTACTCAATCCAAATTTAAAATCCTTCCAAGTAAAGAAAATTAATGACCGTATTGATTTCATAAAGTTTATTAAAGAACTTGAGCCAAAAAATGCATTAAAAGAAATCATTAAAGGAAAAGGACAGTATTTAGAATATTTGCAGAGCAATGACCGCTCTTCTTTTACAATGCAAAAAGAAATACAAGAAGAAATGCTAGAAGAACTCATAGAATCTGCAAGTCGCTTTTCCGATATTCCATCCTATTTAGAATTTGTCAACACAGCGATACAAAGTCAAAAAGAAATGGAAGCATTAAAAACACGAACGCAGCAAGATGCTGTCTCGCTTATGTCTATTCATAACGCCAAAGGACTTGAGTTCCCATGTGTTTTCTTACTAGGTGCAAGCGACGGGATATTACCGCATTCCTCATCCTTAAAAGATGCAAAAGACCGCGTTACTGACACTTCGGAAGCATTAGAGGAAGAACGACGCTTAGCATATGTTGCTATTACTCGTGCAAAAGAAGAATTGTACATTTCTTCCCCGCAGTTTTTTAGAGGAAAGAAACTTGATGTTTCTAGGTTTTTATCCCGTATTAGTGGGCAGTAATACTCCCACCTCAAAATTAGACGAAAGCATTGTCCAGCTCCAGTGGCTAGAATGTTCGGTGGCTTCGCTTCTTCCTACGAGGTAAAAAATCCCTCTACGTCAGAAGCTCCATCCTCCTCACATTCTGAACGAGCCACTTCCGCTTTTCTTAAGAAGTTAGGTGGGAGATAAACGGCTGGCATGCGCCCGATTGGGAGGGCTAATAATCAGTGGGGATGAAGAACTCCCCCCACTGATTAAAGTTTCACTTTATTTTTGACAAGGAATGACTTACAAAAAACAAAATCACAAATGAAATGATATCTGCCTGAAACGCCACTACATGACACTTTCTGAAATGCAATCTTTCAAAACAAAAAATACCCTGTTTTTCCTTATTTAAAGGATAAAACAGGGTATTTTTTGTTCAACAGCGGACCCGTTATTTACATATTTTATTACTTTGGATATTTATTTTTTCTTCCCGCCGCAGTTACAACCTTTTTTCTTCACATATCCTTGCTGTTCCAGTTGCTGTTGTATTTGCTGCTGCTCTTGCTGTTTCTTTTGCATTTGTTGCTGCAGTTGATACCAATATTCAAGATTATTATACGGATCAGGTTGCTGATAATTGGCCATTGCAAGCATCTCCTCTATTTTTTAACACTCGCTTTATTATATGAACAACCATTCTGTTTCGTTCCTTCATTCCTCACTCTTCTATCAATCGACTAATAACTGTCTCAATAATTGCTGCAACTCCAGCAATTGCTAACAATACAATAATTGGCTCGATTACTTTTGGTATCATATAATAACATAACAATAAAAAAGCGCTAGCCCACACCCCCGTACACCAATAACAACTTAACAATTCACCAATCCATTTCCGTAAACCCGTTCCTTTTATTTTCGTATACGTTGAAACCGTACCATCTGGCTCCGCAATCTGCAATTCTTCAATGAAAGGCGCACGTATAAAAGACGTAATCTTATCATAGACAAACA
Source organism: Bacillus sp. NPDC077411 (assembly GCF_044543425.1). Taxonomy (NCBI): domain Bacteria; kingdom Bacillati; phylum Bacillota; class Bacilli; order Caryophanales; family Bacillaceae; genus Bacillus; species Bacillus sp. NPDC077411. The sequence goes on from NZ_JBITWA010000001.1 coordinate 349,361, forward strand.
GACGTGTTAACCGAAAGACTGCAAACGAGAAAATAAAAAACATAAGCCAGCTCTCAAAAATCAAGTTCCTCATCTCTCCTCAGAAGAAGTTATGCCTATTTCCAAAAAGACAAGCTTAGGATAGTAACCAATTCACACTCGTTTCAATATTCTATTAATGTAAAAGTAAAAATAAATGATAAGGAGTGGACTACATGGGTTGTAATGACAAACACAGCAACTCTAAAAATGTTGGCTGCGTATGTGATGTTGTAAAGTTTATTGATGAGTTACAGTCAGCATGCGATGATCTTACCTGCACTTCAAGTTGCTTAAACCCTATGCTAGGTATGCCATCTAGCGGCATGAGAGCTAATACAAGAGTGTTTTCTTTATACACCGAAGATGGTACCCTATTTGAAGCAGAATTCTTAACAACGAATTGTACTAGAGACTCTTCAGAATTTTTCCGCGTAGAAAGCGTAGATGACTGCTGCGCTGTATTACGAGTGTTAACATTACAAGATGGAAGCTTAGGCATGTGTAGGTTTGAAAAAACAGACCAATGTATTATTGTTGACCTAAATCGTTTCCTTGCAATTGCATGCATTGAAGATACTTTTATCCCAGGCGTTTAATAATGTAAACTTAAAAACTATAAGCGGTAGAATTTTTCTACCGCTTTTCTATTTACTCTAATCCTTTCAGTTGTATGGTCACAATATCCGCAAGTTCTATCATAATAGCACTAAAGTAAGTACTACTTCTCATTTTCAAAACATTTTTTTCAAATGATAGGATATATCCAATATATATATCCTTCTTTGTTCTAACTATACACTGGGCATTAGGAATATAATGTGGTCTATTTACTATATAATTAATTTTTTCTACGTTGGTCATTTGTGAAAAAAGTTTCTTTTTCACTCCCTCACTCTCTACTTCTACTTCACTATCAACTGAAATACTTTCTTTTTCATCCTGAAAAAGTATTTCTTCTACTTGTGCCTTTGTTTCTTCACTTTTCGCTTCTGAATTAGAGGTATTTACTAAACTTTCCTTTTTATTTTTAGTTTTCTTTTTCTTCGCTAAGTCTAATTGATGTTGTTTGATGACAAAAACCTTTTGCATCCCCCCCACTGGTTGTGAGGATTTTGGTTGGGTAGTATAAAGAAGTGGCGGTTGTTCTAAAGAAAAACTTTTCTCCTTCCTCATCATTTTCCCTCCTCTGCTCGACTTACTGTTCTTTTTTACAAGCACCTACATATAGTTACTTAAAGATATCCTTTGGACTGCACTCAACATATTCTTGAAAATTATTGATTCTTTTCAGCGCTATTGATTTCGGAAAAAGTTTATGTTCTTGAAATGTAGAAGTATGATGATGGATGTTAGGATAACGAATATACACATAGTTATATTTAGAAGTGCTAAATAATTTAAAACCTCTATTTAAACAAGCCTTCAAGAAAAGCGTATCCTCTCCATCATTTACTTTTTCAAACATTACATTTGGAAATATTTCCTTTTTAAATACAAAAGTAGCACCTACTAAATATTTTTCATATAATTCTTCTTCCCGGTATAACTCAATAAACTCTTTCTTTTCGTTAAAAAGAGTTAATACTTGATTACTAAGATAATAAATAAAGATCGTACTCTTTCCAATCATATCTGCACCACTTACTTGTAATCCCTTCATTGCTTCTTCTAAATAATACGGGGAGTAATAATCATCGTCATCAAATTTTGCAATATACTCGTATTTAGCCTTCGGAATAGCGAAGTTATAGCACTCTCCAAGAGTAATACTATTTTCCAGTTGAAAAACACGAACATTTTCACTCTCCTGCGCTTTTTTCCGCCAATTGTCTATATCCATAGCATCATCATTCAATATAATAATTAATTCTTTGTCCTTATACCGTTGCCGCTTATAATTATTAAAAACATTCTCACAAAAATGTTTACGCTTTGTAACCGTAATAATTGAGACGATAAATTCCCCCCCTTTATTATTTATCCCGCTATTCGTGGGCAGTAAGCCCCCCCCTCGGATGGAATTTTCACTTTATTACCCTATAGGGCCATACATTCCTAAACAAACCGCGTTTATAATATCATACGAATCACATGCATCGTATATTCCAAAAACCTCCCAGAACGTTCCATTCCATCGTTCATATACTATATTGATGAATTGTTTTACAGCTAATAAAGTGAGACTTCCATTAGTGGAGATGAATGGAACCAATCGGGATTTACAGGCAGTTTATCTCCCCTTTAACTTCTTTACTTCCTGCACAGAACCTTACTGCCCGCAAGTAGTAAGATAAAACATACGTTTATACACAACGGCACGAGGTGAACAAATTGACAAAAACAGTTGTGATTACTGGAGTGGCTGGTTTTCTTGGCTCTTATTTAGCCAAGACACTTTTGAATACAAATGGAATTTTCATAATAGGATTAGATAATTTATCTACCGGAAATATGGAAAACTTGCAAGAAATCATTCATAATAGTAATTTCAAATTTCTAAAAGCTGACGTATCATCATCCGATATTTTACAGCTAGTATCACTATTATCAGCAGATGAAATCTATCACCTTGCTTCTCCTGCTTCTCCAAAATTTTATCAATCTACTCCATTAGATACGATAGATGTAAATATATCTGGTACAAAAAATATGCTAGAACTTGCAAAACGAACCAATGCAAAAATTGTATATACAAGTACAAGTGAAGCTTATGGAGACCCTGAAGTTCATCCTCAACATGAAACATATAGAGGAAATGTAAATACATGGGGACCAAGAGCTTGTTATGATGAATCGAAACGAATGGGAGAAGTTCTATGTTATTTATACCATTCTCTTTACAACGTTTCTGTTAAAGTAGCTAGAATCTTTAATACGTATTCAGCCGGATTACGAAATGATGATGGAAGAGTTATCTCCAACTTTGTAACACAGGCACTAAATGGAAAAGACATTACTGTATACGGAGACGGTTTACAAACACGCTCATTTTGTTATGTAACAGATACAATTGCAGGACTTATGTTAATGATGGAGAAGGATGCAGCAAACGGAGAAATAATTAATATTGGAAATCCTATAGAATATACAATTATAGATGTAGCATATTTAGCGAAGGACCTCACAAAATCATCGAGTTTAATTTCTTTTCATCCATTACCACAAGATGATCCAAAACAAAGAAGACCGAGTATTGAAAAAGCTAAGAAAATTTTAGGATGGGAACCTCGGATCAGTTTAGAAAAAGGGTTACAGCTTACAATTGATGCATATAAAAAGAAACTTAATTTATAGTAGAAAGCAGCTTATCTTTATAAGAAAAGCTGCTTTCTACTTATTGAGACCCATTTGACATTCCATATGTTGCAATAGAATGATTTGAAACATCCCTAATTCTGCTGATTCTTCCACTGTTTAAATATTTCATTAAAATCAAAGCTATCTCCATCAATGACCATATCAAGTGCGTGGCCGAAATCGATAACGATTCGCCCTGTTGAATTGGCTAGCATTGGTGTTAAGATAGTCGCTGGTATACCTGCAGATAGTAAAGCAATGTCCCAATCATTGCTCTTTGATAAATATTGATGCAATTCCCCTATATGATTTGTTCCTTCTAATGGTAAAGCAATAGTTACATTCACATGTTTTTCTTGAAAATACGGTATGGCTTCTTGTGCACGTCTACCAATAATAGCTATCTTTTTATTTTGAAGGAGTTCCCAAAACTTTTGTTCCTTTATCATTTCATGCGTTACCCAGACTGAGCATATTATTTTAGGAACAAAGCGTAGGTGATGGAGCAATTTTTTAGTATTCCCATACCAAAAATCCCCACTATCTTCACAGTCCTGCCTAATTAGCCCTGTCACATTTGTTGTTTGAAGAGATTTTAATACCTTTCTTGCTGTAGATTCAATAGTCCCATTAAAACCGTTATATAATCGAAGATCATTCATTAAATGAAATAATTCCCGATTACACTTCCGACTTAAACAAGAAATTTCTGCATGTGAAAATCGGGTCAATGAAAATGCCTCTTTCTTATTTATCGCTTCCTCTAAAATACCAAGTACTTCATAAGTACTCAAAAACTTATGTTGATAACTATGACAATTGCATGACACGGAATCACCTCAATAATCATTTTTTATTACAGATCACCACTATAAAATTCGAAAATGTTTCGATTATATTCCATTCCATACCTTTTTAACGACCTAATCAGTCCATGCTTATGAACGGTACTATCTAATAAAATCACTCCGTCTAATTCCCCTCTTTTGAACCACGACTTGAGCTGTGGGAGATAACTTCTTTCCTTCTTATAAATCATTAATGGAATTTCAAGTGATGATTTTGACTGCTCTACAAATAATTCACAGCCTATTTTACTTCCAACCACAACAAATTTTGGATAATCCTCCCTATAGTTATAAATTGTATTTCGAACATATTTTGAAAATGAGTAAAATAATTCTTTCACTGTTTCATGCATATTCTTATTAGATAGCGATTCATTATATCTTCGGTAGTAATAAAGTACTTCAGGAACATTTTCTATTCGGCCTAACGTAATGAGCCTAGTCCATAAATCATAATCATAAGCAATTTTTAAGTTAGCATCATATTTTCCAGCTGTCACATAAGCGTTTCTTGAAAACATTACACTTCCATGAGTTAATGGACAACCATGATATAAAATAGAAGCTATGTCAGAATCCACCGTAATGCAATTTCTTCCCATCTCAAAGTATTGAAGCTCATTCTCCAATACTTGATTATCACCTGAGATACACTTAATCCAAGAACCTATTGCAATTAGATCAGGACGTTTTGAAAGGTAAGCAACTTGTGTTTCTAGACGGTTAGAAACACTTATATCGTCCGCATCATGAATTGCAATCCATTCCCCGTTTGCATGCTCAATACCTATGTTAAGTGCCTGAGCTGCTCCATGATTACTCGAAAGATGTATTATTTTGACTCTAGGATCTGTAATTTCATCTAAAATCTTTGAAGTATCATCCGTTGAAGCATCATTAATTATAATCAATTCGTAATACTCATATGATTGTGAAAGGATGCTGTTAATTGCTTCTTGTATAAAATACTCACCATTATAAACAGCCATTACAACAGATACAAACATTAAGCAGCTCCCCTTACATTTAATAGACTAAAAGAATTTTCCCTAATCCTTATCAGACTATGTTTTAAACAAGATGAATGACAGGGCTTTTGTCCGTTAAAACCAGTTTTGTATCAACATCTGTCATTCACATAGGCTTATCTTAAATTCCAGTAAACAAAAAGGGGTGCCGAAGAGAGGTCATGATAAAATCATGTCTAAATCTCAGTTGTTATACCCATCCGGATTATTCCTATGCCATTGCCATGCAGAACGAAGCATGTCTTCTAAAGAATACTTAGGCACCCAGCCGAGTTCCTCACCAATCTTTTTTGCGGATGCAACTAAATAAGGAGGATCTCCTTCTCTTCTTTCCTCATATACAATGGTTGCTTTCTTATTTGTTAATCTCTCACACTCTTCAATAATCTGTTTAACCGAATACCCTTTATTATTACCTATGTTGTAAACTTTCCCTACAGATGAGGAATTTAGCAATGCTTGCAGCGATAATATATGTGCCTCTACCAAATCAAGTACATGGATATAATCACGTATACAAGTTCCATCCACAGTACGAAAGTCATTCCCAAATACAGCTATATGTTTTGATTTTCCCAACAGGTGCAAAAAAATATTCGGAATAAGATGTGTTTCAGGGTCATGATGTTCCCCGATTCGACCAGAAAAATCAGCGCCCGCAACGTTAAAGTAACGAAGAATTATATACTCTAATCCGCATACTTTAAAGCAATCATCTATCATTTGTTCAACAATTAATTTAGAACGTCCGTATGGATTAATCGGAGATGGAGGAGATTCTTCATTCAAGAATTCGGTTTCAGCCAATCCATATGTAGCACAAGTAGAGGAAAAAATTATCTTCTTAATGTTATTCTTTATCATTACCTTTAATAAGTGAAAGGTATTTATAACATTGTTCTCATAATATTCAAGCGGTTTGGATATGGATTCGCCAACTAGGCAGCTTGCGGCAAAATGCATAACAACTTCAATATTGTATTGAGTAAAAATTCGTTCCAAAAGCATACAGTCCCCTATATTACCTTCTACAAATACAGCTCTCATATCCACCGAGTGACGATGCCCTGTCGAAAGGTTGTCAATAACCAATACATGATATCCTCTATCTAATAATTCTTTTACTGCATGACTGCCTATATAGCCGGCTCCACCTAAAACTAGTATCATATGCTCACCTTCTTTTCTGAATACATATTGCTATTCAATCCTAAAAATATGCTTATTCATTTTTAATCCTTTATGAATAAGTTTTTTCATGAAACGATTCGATTGATAATCATTCATTACCAGTACACCATCGTTGATCCCTTCATTCAACAACCCCTTAAATCCCCATTCCTTCATTTTTCTGCTAGGATTAATATACCTTTGAACATTCATATCGACATGAGGAGCAATATTTTCCTTGAAAAATTCACATTTATTTCGAGATGCCACTACGATGACATTAGGACTCTCATTATGAAGATATCCTTTATTGCGATAGATGACATCTCGTATACCCGCTGTTGTAGCCAATAATAATTCTTTATTTACTTCAGCAGGGTTACCATGACTAAGAGAATCAGGGAGAACACGATAGTAATACAACACCTTAGGTATCTTTTCAAATGGTGCAATTTCAAACATCCGGAACCATAGGTCGCGGTCGTACACTATTTTAAAGAGGGGATTATACCCACCCAAGCGGCAGAACACTTCTTTTGAAAACATGACTGAACCATGGCATACATAACATGTCAAAAATCTTGACGTATAAACTTCTTCTTTAGATAATACCTTGTTGAAATGGAACTCATGGGCATACAAAAGTTTTTCTGACACAGGTTTCTTTCCTGCTATTCCTTTAACAAAAGAACTTACTCCAATAGCTTGGGGATGACTTGTTAAATAATCGATCTGTTCCTCCAGTCTCGTTGGAGCACTCATATCATCGGCGTCTTGGACAGCAATCCATTTCCCCTCTGCTTGATTGATTCCTTGATTGAGGCAGAACGCAGCCCCATAATTTCTTTCTAAATGCATCACTCTGACTCTTGTATCTTGTACAGCATCTAACATTTCCTTTGTCCTGTCTGTCGATCCATCATTCACAATGATGTATTCAAATTCTGTATATGTTTGATTCAAAATGCTCTCAATGCATTCCTGAAGGTACTCTTCTCCGTTGTAAACAGCTGTTACTACGGAAACTAGCATGACATTCTCCCCCTTCTTTAAAATATATAAATACAAATTAAAAATCGATATAAAAACCCTCTTTCTTTTTAGGCGGGCAAGAGCATCTGGCCATGCATAGAAGCGGTCAGGGTCTTTTTCTTTCACATGCAAGGTTTAAAACAAAAGGAGAAAGCAAGTAATGGTCATGTTGTATTCTGCGTAGCAACGACTTATAAAGAAAAGCGGAAGCAGCTCGCTCAGAACAAGAGGAGGATGGAGCTTCTGACATAGAGGCGCTTTTTGCCTCGGCGGAAGACGCGAAGCCACCGACTGTTCTAACCGCTGGAGCTGGATCATAAAGAAAAGCGGAGCCGACTGTTTAGGCCCGTTGGCTAAGGTTCTTTCACACAGAAGTTGTTTTTTACCTTCTCGTGTGGAAGGTTCTTAGACATGAAGGCTTAGGAGGCAAAACTAGACAAAGATGTTGAAAAATTAAAATGGATTTATATAGATTAACAATAAAGTGAAACTTCCATCAGTTTGGATTTTCTTCATCCCCCACTGATGAAAAGCCCGCCCAACCGAGCTTTTACGGGATAAACCCCAAATAAAAACGTTCATTTAATAGATAAATAGATTTTTATTTTTTTATAAGAATAACGGACTGTTTCCATTAAATTTGAAGTATACAACCTATACTGGTTTAACAATTCCTTATCCTTCCATAGCCACTCTTGTATACATTAAGGATACGCAACGCCTCTATAGATAAATCCTGAGTGCTTGATTTTTTCAGCGTTTAAACAATTCCTTCCGTCAAAAATAATCGGATTGGCAATCTTATCTTTTATTGTTTCCCAGGCAAAATCCTTATATTGGGACCAATCGGTACAAATTAAAACAGCATCCGCATTTGTGACTGTTTCTTCTACTGTCTCATATTGCTTGAAGCACGAAGAAGATAACGTAACCACAGGATCGTGAATTTTGATATTTACTCCTTCTTTTAATAAATAGTCAATAACAATCAAAGAAGAAGCTTCCCTTATATCATCTGTATTCGCTTTAAAAGACAGCCCTAGAATGGCAATTGTTTTCCCTTTCAAACTGCCAAGTACCTGTTTCATCTTCTCCAAAACATAAAAAGGCTGCGTTTTATTTACGTTTATAGCGCTTTTTAGAATAGATAGTGTGACTCCATATTGATTCGCTGCATCCAATAGAGCATTTACATCCTTCGGAAAACACGACCCTCCATACCCTATGCCGGCCTCTAAAAAACTTGTTCCAATCCTTTTGTCTAACCCCATTCCTTTTGCTACATCCCTAACATTTATATTCAGTCGGTCACACAATCTTGCCAGTTCATTAATATAGGAAATTTTTAATGCTAAAAACGAATTAGCTGCGTACTTAATTAACTCGGAAGCTCTTGGAGTTGTTTCTAAATAAGGAAATGACACCGCTCCGAATACTTCGCGCATTTTTTGAAAAGCTCTCTTTGTCAGAGCCCCCACAACAATACGATCAGGATGTAATGCATCATATAGCGCCGATCCTTCTCGTAAAAATTCAGGATTGGATACAACATCATATTCGTATGGGGTTATTTGGGATTCTTTAATCCATTCTGTTACCTTTTCAGCTGTCCCTACCGGAACTGTACTTTTTGTTACCACTGTTTTGTAGCCGTTCATCAGCTTTCCAATAGATTTTGCCACCTGTTCTACGTATATCAAATTGGCGCTCCCATCCTCCTTTTGCGGTGTCCCTACGCAAATATAAATAATTTCGTTATTTTGAATTCCTTTTTCTACATTTGTAGTAAATACAATATTTTTCTGTTGCAGATGCTTATTTAATAATTCTTCAAGACCTGTTTCATAAAAATGCAGTTTCCCGGCTTGTAAATTTTCAATTTTATTTGTATCCACATCCAGTCCTGTTACCCTATGACCTTGTTCAGCAAAAATCAAAGCTGTTGTAGTACCTACATAACCTGTACCAACTACTAAGATGTCCATATGTTCCTCCTTACGGCATTCATACAATTAGACTTATTTTTTCTTAAACATATAATTTAAAAGTGTCATGTACTCTTCGTTTTTCCCTAAGTCGAAACAGTCCATTTCCAGTACTTGTGCTTTAGCCTCATACTTTGTAAGCATCTTTTTTATTGCATCAGTAAGTTGAATTTCATTCCCGATTCCAGGGAGTGTCTCATTTAAAAAAGGGAAAATTTCAGGAGTAAAAACGTAGCGCCCCATTACAGCTAAATTTGAAGGAGGAGAAGTTTGAGGTTTTTCAATAATATCAGTAATATCGTATAACCCTTCAGCAAGTTCAGTACCTTTTATAACGCCATAAAGCTTTAGATCCTCTTCTTTCACGGCCTTCACGCCGATTACACTCTCTTTGTATTCATTATAAACCGCTATCGTTTTTTGGAGTGCGTTAGCTGTCTCATTTATAAAAAGTAGATCTGGAAGCAAAACGGCGAATGGTTCATTCCCTGCAAACCGCTCTGCTAAACAAACAGCATCACCCAGCCCTTTTGCATAAGATTGCCGGATGAATTGAATATGGACTTTTGGTGTTTCCAACAACGGAATCAAGTGTGACTTTTCAGCCTGACTTAGGAACATTTCCAATTCCAATGAACGATCAAAGTAGTCCATAACCATATTTTTAGAACGTGAGATGATAATCAAAATTTCCTCAATTCCCGCTTCAACCGCTTCGCGTACGATATAGTCAATTGCTGGACGCCCTGCAACGGGAAACATTTCTTTAGGCAAAACTTTCGTGATGGGAAGATTTCTTGTTCCGTATCCTGCGGCCGGTATTACAGCCTTTTTCACCAATTTACATCACCCCGCTTCCGCACATAGTAACTATATAAGCTGAATGAAATGAAAATGTAATTGCCAATCGAGTTTACGCGTCTCAAACAGAAATCCGCGTGTACAGATGTTGAAGCATTCATTTAAACTTATATAGGATCTCTAATTCCTGAATGGAACTGTCCCGCTTCGCTCCATTGTATTAATATGAGTTCTAAGTATTAATCGTCACGACATTTGCCTAAATCGATTAAAATTTTTGGGTTTTCATGCAAGAAATCTAGCAAACCTAGACATACCGATACTATCAATCTATCGAAAAAGATGGTTATGGCACAAAAAATAGAAACGGTTAACCTAAGAAAAATAAAAAAAGAAGCTTCGGGTTAAAAGGTTTCCAAAGCTTCCCTAAAATTATAATTAAGGTTAGGACAATCCTACGAAAACAACAGCAGTTGAGAGGTCGTCGTTAACATCAATTGTAAAATGAGCAACTGCTGGTTGAGTGATAGTTAAATCACCAGTTGCAGGGTCAAAGATTGTACTAGCGGTACAACTATTGCAGGCAACAGTTGTACTACCTGAACCACTAAATACATTAAATTTAAGAGTAATACAAATAGGAATTGAAACTGGATTATTAAGACATGCCAAAAAAATCCCCCCTTTTCACTCTTTATTCTTGTATAGTATGCAGAATATAAATACTAGAAAACGGCAGAAACACTAGATACTATGAAAGTGTATACTTGTCCAATAGAAAATCAACAGTCACTCTCTTCTAAAATAAATGCATCTCATCTCTTCACACTCTTTCAGTTCTTCTTAGCAATAAACAAGTAGATAGTTGGGATTCAAAGCATACAAGTTACTTTTGTGACAATACTCCTTCCTATTCACTTCAATCAATTTTGGTATAGAAACCTTAAACTAATGATAAGTAATCTATCAAATTTCAACATATTGATACTACTATTCTAAAAAGGCGCATAATCGATACGAAAAAACAAAACCTACTCAAATAAAAACATTACCAACCTGAAACTAGCCCTTTTTAGATTGCTAGCACCAGTATAGCCGAATTTCATAGATTTCTTATAACAGAACCAAAAAGGGCTCTTTTAACAAAAAAAATTTCCTTCTATCCATGGACAAATACTCATTCATTCAAACACTCATTGAATAAACTATAACTAAACAGACTTTTGTTATTTCGTTTCTTTTAACCTAGATTTATGTACATGCAACTGACAAAAGCAGAAAACCTAGGCATGCGCATAATCAATCCATTTGATAGTTTCCTACAAAAGAGGTGAACTTATATTGTCTTTTCCAATAATCCCAAATATCACACCAAATATCTCTATTAGTACTCCTCAAACAATACCATTGCTTTTGGCTTCCATTGCCTTTGAAGAATTAGCTCTAGCCCATGTTATCAATGCCCAGGCAGAGGAACTTCAATTTGTTTTAGGAACATTAGAAACCGGAATCGCACCTTCCCCTCCAGTGGTTACTTTATCCAATCTTCTTGCTATCGATTCGAGTGTTCAAAGAACCCTTCGTGACGTCATCAAGAAGGAAATGCTACTAGAGTTCAAATTTGAAAACATATTAGATCTGATTACAAACACTTCACCAGCACCAACACCAGTACTTTTAACGCAACAAATTTTTTCCTTTACAGGAGGACTTCAAACAACTACTGTCCCGCCAGGCGCAACTTCTGCAACAATCCAGGCAATAGGAGCGGCAGGTTCCCTTGGAGCTTTTTCTTCACCGTCAGGTAAAGGGGCTTTTATACAAGGTGACTTCACTGTCATATCTGGAGAACCACTAGCAATACTAGTTGGAGGTATGGACAGTAATCTAGGTGTATTGGCTGGCGGTGGTGGTGGCGGCTCCTTTATATGGAGAGGATCCGGATTTGGTGATCTTTCTCCATCAACCCTGCTGGTCGCAGCAGGCGGCGGCGGTGGTGCTGTCGATGTTGTCAACGTTGGCCAAGACGCTTCAACCTCACCAAACGGTACTACTGGTAATCCGCTTGGCGGAAATGGTGGTGCTAACGGTAACGGTGGTGCTGGTGGTACTGACACGACTTTCGGCGGCGGCGGCGGCGGTGCTGGCATCTTCTCAAATGGCGGAACTGGAAGTGCCGGTGCGGGAGGAACTGTCGGCGGTGGTGGCGGTACGAATATTATCGCTGGAGCTGATGGCGGAAGTCCCGGAACTTTCGGAGCTGATGGCGGTTTCGGCGGTGGTGGTGCTGGTGGTGCAAATGGCGGCGGTGGTGGTGGCTACAGCGGTGGTAGCGGTGGCAGCGCCCAAGCCATTGGAAGCTTCAGCGCCGGCGGTGGTGGCGGTTCATTAAATAACGGAACAAACCAAGTGAACACTGCCGGTGCCGGTACAGGAAATGGCGTAGTCGTCATTAAGTTTTTCGGGACTTAGAGTCCTCAACATGTTTATGGATATGGCTATTATCACTAATGAGGTCAGGGGAATCGGATTAAATAAGTTTTAAAAAAGTACAAAGAATCCGCTCCCCTAAAAATAATACAAATACGATTCGTGAGTTTCATTTTCAAAAGCTCGGCGGAAATATACTCTATAGCTGACCAGAAACCAACGTATCTCCAGACTTTGTGCTTAAGGCCGATGTAGAACAAATTAAAGAAAGAACACTGGAATAAAACAGAAGTTCCCTATACTAGGTTTCTAGAAAAGCAAAGATAGTGAAAATAAGGAAAGTAAAAGGTGATACTATGCAATATTATAGTCAAATTGGTCAGGATAAATATGTAAATGAAAGAATATTTCGTGGAATGGAAAATGGCTTTTTTGTTGATATTGGAGCACATGATGGGATAAGTTACAGTAATAGCTACTTTTTTGAAAAGCATAAAAACTGGAAAGGTATTTGTGTAGAGCCATTACCAGAAGTGTATCAATTATTGAGAAAAAATAGGGAGTGTATTTGTATAGAGGGAGCGATATTCTTTGAAGATGGATATCAGGACTTCTTACGAGTACAGGGGCCGACAAACACAGAAATGCTTAGTGGCCTAGTTAATGAATATGATTCCAGACATAAAAATAGAATAGACATAGAAATTCAAGGTTCTAATGGAAGTTCGGAAGTTATTAAAGTTAAAACATTTCCGTTGCAGTCGATTTTAGATACTCATAATGTTACCCATATTGATTTCTGCAGTATTGATACCGAAGGATCTGAATTGAGTGTTCTTCAATCAATCGATTTTAAAAAGGTAAAGATTGAATGTATCACAGTAGAAAATAATTACCAAACAAAAAATGTGGAAGAATATCTAACAATGCAAGGTTACAGATTAGTAGAAAAATTAGAATATGATGATATATTTCTTCATAGTCAGAGTAAGTTTTCAGTCTTGTAGTTAAGAGATTCATCTACCCCTGCCACTATACTGTTGCAGGGGTTATGATTCATGCATTTCAAACTATCACTTGCTGCTATAACGCACTGACTCTTCACATTATTCAAATCAAGCTGTTAAAGCCTTCGAAATAACATTACTTTGCTTTGAGAGTGTACACCATCCTCCAATTGATCCTTTTCGAATGAATCGGTTTCGTCTATCAGCTCGTATCGATCATTAAAAAAACTGTGAAATCGATCGTAATTAAAAAACCAGATAGGATAACTGGATTCATAGATTTCAGGTGGAACCCTCTGTACTGTAATCCGATCTGGCTGATCAATAAAAGGGGTACGGTCAAAAATAATATACTCAAACTCATAACCCATCACTTCAGACAAAACTTCATATGGATTTTCCAAACATTGAAAAACTCCAGACAATAGAATCACATCCGGACTTTCTGCGTTACAGCACTCCTCAATCCGATCATAAAATTTTAGAACATCATCTTGAAACCGTTCCCGGCCACATTCTACATAATGTTTTTGTTCGACGATGTTCCACTTTAATTTCCTTAAGTGCCTCATAAATTTTCGACATTGAAAATAAGAAGATCCCAATGACCCTCCGAAATCGAGAATACTTAGTCTTTGTCTATTTTCAGATGCAATAAAAAGCAAATACGTGAGCAAGGGATACGAGTATTGAACTTCATCAAAGAGAACAGAATCTCTCTCGTAGACGCTTTCCCCTGATTTTACTTTTAAGAGTGCATGTTTTACTTTTTCTAAAATAGCAGGATCGTCGTACCCTCTTGAATGCTGCAATGCTTCCTCCCACGATCCATAATTTCCGCAGAAACCATATTGAACTTCGGACATGTTCTTATCCCACCCTCTGTCTATGATTTTCTTTTGAGTAAAACAATTCTACTCTGGGCCCGGAACCCATCATGCAATTCACATTGTTCAAAAGAAAGACTCCGTACTGTCCACCTTATCATATTGATTCACAAAACGATTAAAATTAAAAAAACGTACAGGATAACTGATACTATATAAATCCATTTTATTTTTCCGACATATAAGTCGCTGCCGTGCAGAATACAACATGAATACTACTTGCTTTCTCCTTTTGTTTTAAGCCTTGCATGTGGTAGGAAAAGGCCCTGACCGTTTCTATGCATGGCCAGATGCTCTCGTTCCCCTCAAAAGAAAGAGGGTTTTATGTGTTTTTTAACTTGTATATAAATACTTGGGTAGATGCTCTGTTTCGCTGTAAATAAGAAAGAGAGACAAAACAAAAATCGATTTTTTCAGTGCTAACTACTTAAGAGCTCCGGTAATGTCATATTCCGAATTATCCTTAGTATAATTGTCTTTGAATTGATCGTATAACTGAACAATCATATCTATTTGCTCACGTAAAGCTTGTATATACGGGCCATAGATGAGCGATATAGCCTCTTGCGAAAGTTCATAGACTCCATAATCAAACTGATATGCGGTGTCCCATCTCAATTGATGAAAATGATAAAACACAATCGGCACTCCACAGACTTGAGGGCCATCCGTAACCTCGTACTGCTGTATGTTCCAACAAGCAACACCGCCGCCTAAGTGTTGTAAAACATGGACCCCTACAAATAAATCTGGCCATCGATCAAGATATTTTTGGTCGCCAAATTTTCCGTCTTCTACTCTGTTATAGCACCATTCCAGGCAACGATCCTCCCACCACTGCAGAACTTTAAGACCATGATTATCCGCTTTGAATGTTATAAATTGAACACAATATATACCGAATGTATCACTTTGATCATATTCTGGACTATATCTATGTTCAGTGATCATTACCGAACAATTGCTTTGGTGAAATTCGTCTAGCAGAATTGACGGCTTATTAAAAAAATACAAATCTGCATCAAGATAAGTAACCTCTTTCACGTCATAATTGTCCAGTACATGGCGGATTACATGAGGGGTACAAGTCCAACAATATTCTGCCTCCGATCGAAGTTTCTTCACCTCTTTCAATTCATCCGTTTCAAATTCATTTAGTGTAATTAACACTGCATTTTTAAGATTTAAACTTCTAAGCATCTCGTAAGCCAAATCATCAAAGCAAAATATAAAAAGCGTGAAACATTCTTCCGTCCGACATAACGAATCATACATGGTTAGGCCGCGAGTCAAATAATTCGAATTAAAGAGCGTACAGAAAGAATGCATCCATTTTTCTCTCCCTTCAAAGCTTTTTGGTGAAAAATGAGCGTACTGTTTTAATCACATGTTCTTGTTCTTCATAAAGCAATGCCGGATTCATTGGTAATGACAATATTCGATCAGCCAAATCCTCAGTTACAGATAATCGCTTGACTGGATTTGAAGAAAATGTTGTTTGTTTATGAACAGGTACCGGATAATGAATTATGGTGCCAATTCCATGTAAACGTAAGTATTCGACTAATCTATCGCGGGTCAGACGATCTTGAAGTGCTATTACACCTAAATGCCAGGCAGCCTTGCATCCTGCGCAACATTTTTGAAAAAATAGTGGTAAATCTGCAAACTCAGTACGATAAACATCCATGATTCTTGATTTCCTTTCATTCCATTTGTCTAAATAAGTTAATTTGATATTTAATATCTCAGCTTGGATTTCATCAAGACGACTATTAATGCCGTAATTTAATTGTAGATGATACCTGTCTTTCTGACCGTAATTTCGAAGTTTTTTTAAACGGCTGTCATTGTCCTTGCTTCTGCAAAAGACAGCGCCTGAATCACCTAAAGCCCCGATGTTTTTCGTCGGATAAAAACTAAATGCACCGTAATCGCCAATTGTTCCCGCATGTGCCCCATTTAACCTTGATCCATGAGCTTGCGCAGCATCTTCAACGATTATAATGTCTTCTCTTTTCATATCCCGTAACAAATTCTTTAGTTCGAATATATTTGCCATATTTCCATAGAGATGAACAGGAACGATTGCCTTCGTTTGAGTCGTAATTGAGTATGCTACTTTAGACATATCCATTACCCAAGTTTCAGGATCAATATCGACAAAAACAGGTTTTGCTCTTATCGCACAAATTGCGGCAACAGTTGGGATTGCAGTATGAGAAACGGTTATTACCTCATCACCCGCACTAATCCCTTCCGCAAGCAGAGATAATATCAATGCATCTGTGCCTGAATTACACCCTGTAACATACCCTTGATCATGACCAAGCAGATAGTATGCTAGTTCTTCTTCGAATTTTTTTACTGCCTGACCTAAAATAAATTCTCCACGATGAATAACGGTTTGCACAGCCTGGTTAATCTCATCTTCAATTTCTAAATTTATTTTCTGTAAATTAAAAAATTGGATTTTCATGATTTCCCCTCGCTTGCAAAATGTAAGGACATCATCTGTGATTTCTCTTACGTATTGATTCCATCTACAAATAATAATCTTTATATTTTCTAAAATACTCTATAGTCCTGACTAACCCATCATACAAATTCACTTGAGGAACCCATCCGCTCTCCTGATGAAATCGGGTGGATTCAGCGTAAAAATCGCCAATATCAATTTCCTTGTACTCTTTAGGAAAAGGTACAGTCTCAATTTTCAAATCGCCGCAAATTTCAGCTAAAATCTGCGCTACCTCTTTTAAACTAGCCTTTTCACCGCTAAGATTATAAACATTTCCATAACAAGTTTTCGTTTGTGACGCTAACATTAACGCTTCAACAACATCATCTACGTAGTTAAAATCGCGAAGTTGTCTGCCGCTGCCGAATAATTGAATGCTCTCACGGTTTATTGCACGATTGATAAACCACCCCATAAAGCCTTGCTGCGCATTTTTTACAAACTGCCGCGGACCAAAGGTATTTGTTAATCGAAGAGAAACTGTTTTTAAACCATATATCTTTGCATACAGAGAATAATATTGTTCTGCTGCCAATTTATTGATTCCATTAATATCCGTAGGATTAAGAGGATGACTTTCATCTACGGGAAGATATTGTGGCGGCCCATAAAATTGACGTGTGCTGGTATATAAAACGACTGCATCCGGATTATATTGCCTGCATGCTTCCAGGAGCATCAGGTGTCCCATCACGTTAATTTCCATATCCAGCAGTGGATTGGTCATACTGTATCTATGGCCCACTTGCCCGGCAAGATTAAAAATATAATCCTTATTACGTACTATATCGGATAAACTAGACCAGTCACGTATGTCAGAAATCTCAATATTTACTTGATTGCGTACAGATTCAATATTAAATAAATTCCCACCCAATTCCGGTATTAGAGAATCCATTAAAGTAACTCGTGAACCATCATCAATCATTCTTATCGCCAGATTACTGCCAATAAAACCAGCTCCACCTGTGATTAGAACACTTTTACCGGAAAACGCCGCCATATTATCACCTCACACTATTTATATACACACATAGCATGTAAGTAGAATGATTTTTTACCGTGCTTCTAAAATATACAACCTAATCATACTAGACCGAGGCGATATCCCATTTTTCAGTAGGCTCAAGAGTATTTGAACAACATAACATTTTCAACATAAAATATCTAAAGAATGATAGGCCCGCAAAGACTACGGAAAATCAGGAAATTTGATATATTAGATAATCTGAAAGAAGTTATTATTAAAGGTTAAGTTAGGAGAAGCGGTATATGAGAGGGGTTCTGGATTAAAAAATTCAATGGAGGTTAACGGTATGACAGGTAAAATATACGGTTTTTCAGGAAATTACAGTTCATGGCAGGAAATACAGGAAATATCAACCGGTTATGATACATCGAGAATTTTAGATAAAGTAAAAGAAGCAGCATTAAAAGTGAAATCGGGAGAAGCACTATGCGAGAGAGACTCCATACTGTTTAATGAGTGCGAATATGTGCAGCCCTTAATTCGCTGTTTATTGCATATCGCTTCTTGTAACAAGAATAAACTTCGTATCCTTGATTTCGGTGGTTCTTTAGGTTCCTCATATTACGCGTGCCGAAATTCTCTTAAGCATTTAGATGAGCTAAGCTGGAATATCGTTGAGCAAAAACATTTTGTAGACTGTGGGAAACAGTCGTTCGAAGAAGGTCCCTTGAAATTTTACTATAGTATAGACGAATGCGTGCAAATGGAAAATCCCCATCTGATCTTATTTTCAGGTGTGATTCAATATCTTGAGAAGCCATACGAATTTTTAGAACAAGTGATGAAATATAATTTTAAATTCATTCTATTTGACAGAACTCCATTTTTTGATGTTGAAGACCGTATGACCCTTCAGATTGTCCCCCCTGAAATATATGAAGCCAGCTACCCGGCATGGTTTTTTAATTTAGATAAATTTCTTTATTTTTTTAGGACCAAATACGATATCATAGATGCATTTGATTCATTTGAATCATGGAAGCTAGAGGATGCCCAATCACAGAATAAAGGTTTTCTTTTCAAAAAAAGTATTTAAATGATGCAATTGTTCAAGGATTTAGCTGTATCAATAATATTCGGTCAGCGAGTTCAAACTCGTTGACTATTTTATTAAGCCCTAAACGATCCGTGATTCCAATCAATCTTTTTAAACATGGAAGCCCTCTTCGTACACAGAATTTACGTAATAAGAAATGCTTACTGAACTTTTATGACAGCAGGGTTATTCTACTCTAAAATATTCAAAGACTTTCAATGTAACGAAATAGGCTGTATATACATAGTGTAATAAGAAAAAACCATAGGATGCTACTGCTGTTATTCTTTGCATTCGTACAGCATTAAAGAGGTGAAAGTTTTGAAAGGAATAATTTTAGCAGGTGGACACGGTACAAGGCTTGCACCACTTACAAAAATCATTAATAAACATTTACTTCCAGTCGGTCCGTATCCGATGATATATTGGTCTATTCAAAAGTTAAAAGAAGCTGGAATTATTGATATTTTGATTGTTACAAATCCAAAAGAACTAGACAACTTTATCATTCTTTTAGGTTCTGGTGAAGAATACGGAGTTAAACTCACGTATAAAGTTCAAAAGGAGGCTAATGGCATTGCGGATGGAGTATATTTGGCAAAAGATTTTGTTAAAAAAGAAAAGTTTATTGTATTACTAGGTGACAACATTTATAAAGATTCATTAAAACCTTACATCCAATCGTTTAAATATCAAAAAGATGGAGCAAAAGTATTGCTTAAGGAAGTTCCGGATCCACATCGATACGGAATAGCAACTCTAAATAAGTTGACGAAAATTATCACTTCAATTGACGAAAAACCATTATCACCAGTAACCAATTATTGTGTAATTGGTGTGTATATGTATGATAAAAAAGTATTTGACTATATTGAGAAAATTGTTCCATCCAAACGGGGTGAATTAGAAATCACGGATGTTAATAACATGTATATAGAGAAAAATAAATTAACCTATGATTTTCTTCGACATTGGTGGATTGATGCTGGAACATATGAAGCTTTATTCAAAGCCAATTCTCTCGTTTATCAGGATATAAAGAAAGAGAGAGCGAGGATAACTAATGACTGAAAACCTATTAATTACTGGAGGATGCGGGTTTATCGGCTCACATTTTATTCGGTTATTGCTGAAAAACACGAATGTCAGTATTACGAATATCGATGCATTAACGTACGCATCAAACAAAGAAAATACTGAGGACTTTGAAAACAATCCAAATTACCGTTTTATCAAAGTTGACATTACGAAAAAAGACGAATTAGATAAAGTATTTGATCAAACATACGACATGATTATCAATTTTGCAGCAGAAACACACGTTGATCGTAGTATCGAAAATTCACACTCGTTTGTTCATACGAATGTATTAGGCACCTATTACTTGCTTCAAAAAGTTCTTGATGGTAAAGCAAAAAAAATGCTGCAAATTTCAACAGATGAAGTATATGGATCATTAAAAGTAAATGAGCATCCATTTAAAGAAACCCATCCTCTTTCTCCAAATAATCCTTACTCAGCAAGTAAAGCAAGCGCTGATTTACTTATCCATTCTTTTTATCGAACGTATAAAATTCCGGTAATGATTACACGATGTTCCAACAACTATGGTCCAAACCAAAATTCCGAAAAACTCATCCCGAAAGTAATTTTTCATGCCCTTCATGATAAGAAAATACCTATCTATGGTGATGGACAGAACGTAAGAGATTGGTTGTTTGTCGAAGATCACTGCAAGGCAATCTATACTATTATGGTGAACGGAAAGCCAGGAGAAATCTATAATATTGGTGGAAGTAATGAGAAATCAAATATTGAAATTGTGAAAATCATATTGAATTATATAGGAAAAAGCCATGATTTAATTGCATTCGTAACCGATCGAAAGGGTCATGACAGAAGGTATGGAATTGATTGGTCAAAAATGAAAAACGGGTTCAACTGGCAGCCAAATACTCCTTTTAACAGGGGAATTAAAATGACGATTGACTGGTATATGAATCATCAAGATTGGTTTCATACCTCTTCTAACGTTGAGCAAGTATGAAGAGGTTAATTCTGGTTAGGATGGTCAGCTCAGCAGAACACCTTAACTTTATGGCAACGGTGGAAAAAAACATGAATACTAGGGTTTATTTCACCTAATCCAAAAGGCAGTACAAATGGTAGAAAATCAAATTGGATCCCCTACGTATACAAATAACCTCGTTACTACAGTTCTATCATTATGAGGCAAGTCATATTGAACTCCCTTTCGTTAAAATTATTGTGTTGATTACCACTTCAAGCAAGTGCCTGCCACTCTATATCAGCCTTACGATAACAATTTCTTGGCACGTTCAAAAAGAAGGAACAGTGTATACCCTCACACTTTCCCTTCTTTTTGAAAGACTAAACTATGTATTTTTTAGTACGCACTACTCCTTAGAACACCTATTTTATTTTTCGTTCGAGCCATCTATACAGTGTGCTGTGGATTCCAATAATAACTAAAAAAGCGAAGTCATCTTCTTCAGAAACTCCGCTTCAAATCCTTTCTTAACTACAATATGTTCTTATCCTCTTCTGAACGCGTCAGCTGTTTCCACAACTTCTCGGGATTCTGTGATACTATATAATAAAAATATTGATTCAGCCATTGATCCGAAGTAGATCCATAATTTTTAGTACTTGCTCTAATGATTTCCGGGAGTCCGACATCAAAATATTTTGTCATGGTCTTGCTATCCTTGTGCATTCTGGAAGTTGCCAGAACATTTTTAATAAAACCGATCGGATAATGTTTGGAAATTCTCATCCATAATTCGTAATCCATGCAAAAATGAAATTGCTCATCTATTTCGCCTACCGTATCAAATACTTCTTTACGTATAAATGCCGCAGGCTGACAAATAATACATCCTTCGTATAGCCGCTTTCGATTAAAAGGCTCAACAGGATAGGGACCAAGCACCTCACTCTGCTCATCCGTATAGTTTGCTCGTCCATATACCATTCCCCATTTCGGATTTTGCTGCAGAGCAGACACCGCTCTTTTTACAGCATGAGGCATATAAGTATCATCCGAATTCAGCCAACCTATAATTTCTCCTTTGGCCATATCAAGTCCCTTATTAATGGCATGAGATTGCCCCCGATCTTTTTCTGATACCCAGCGAAAACGTTCTCCGAGGTAATTGTATGACTGTAAAATTTCTACTGTGCTGTCTGTTGACCCTCCGTCAATGACGATATGCTCTAAATTAGGATAATCTTGAGAAAGCACACTTTCAATCGTTTCTTGAATAAACTTATCCTGTTGATAAGAGGGAGTAATAATACTGACAAGCGGTTGATTCATGCATATACCTCCTTGTTTTCATTTCATTCTTAATAGGCTTATTTATAGAAGCTTAATTGTTCCTTCCGGCCAATCTTTTAGACGACTGACTGCTACTGAAACATTAGAAGTATGATTACCGATAAAATAATCGCATTTCATGGCTAGATACGTATCTCTAATAATATCTAGACCTTTCTGTATTGTACTATAATAAGGTACACCACCATTATGCACAGAAACATGATCATAAGGTGTTCGCTGGCAGTTAGTATAAATTAATTTATTACCATACAATCCTTTATATCTTGTCAAAATACTCTCAGAATCTGTTAGCAAAAAAATAGATGCTGTCGGATTATTTATTAGATAATGATCAATTTCTTGCGGATATAAGTCATTAACCTGATATAAATCCGGACGCTCATTAATTTTGTCGCTACCACGAATATGCACTCCTAAAATAGGATATTTATTTTCCGTATTTTTAAGATAAAAGTCTTCGATTTCAGCAGATAGATAAGGTTGCAATTTAAAGTATTTTCGATAAAGATAGTCATATACATCTTTAACCCCCAAACCATATGCCGGGTGACCTTCTTTAATCCATTGTGTAAGATAGTCTACATAAATGTGCACATTACTTACCAACACATTTTCAGGTCTACCAAAAACACTAGCTATAGCTACATACTCCAAATCTGTTAAATCTTTTGTACCTGGGAAACGTAAATTACTATAATTCCATTTTGATGGATAGCAGGTATAATTTTCTTTTTCAAGATCATAAACGGAATAATTTGATACAGGCAAAAAATACATTGTAAATGCATCTTTAACTAATGGAGCCTCAGAAGCATACAAAGAATCGGCTCCCCAAAAAATGATGGGAATGCGGTCGGTGAGTTCAGCGATTAAAAGTTGACCGGCAACATGTGATATATCTGACCAGAAACCGTTTTCCCAAGCTTTGATTAACAAAAAGCGATTACTTTCGTTCACAAATATTCCTTCCCTTTATATTATATTGTATTGTATTACTAAGTTTTCTCGTCTTAAAGTTCTTTAGTGATTTCATTCGATACTGATTATATGCTGTCAATTTTTCAATACTGAATAAGCTTAATTGTCCCTTCCGGCCAATCTTTTAGACAACTAACCGCTACAGAAACATTAGAATAATTGGCACCAATAAAATGATCGCATTTCGTGGCAAGGTACGTGTCTTTAATAATATCTATCCCCTTCTGTTGTTTGTTACAAAAAGGTAATCCTGCATGCACTGAAAAATTTTCATCAGATGTTCGTATGGAGTCGGTATAAATTAATTTATTACCATATAACTCTCGATATCTTGCCAAAATATTTTCACTATCTGTAAGCAAAAATATAGCAGCCGTCGGATTATTTTGTAGATAATTATCAATTTCAAGAGGATATAAGTTATTAAGCTGATATAAATGGGGAAACTCGTTAATTTTGTCACTGCCACGAATATGCAGCCCTAACAAAGGATGTTTATGCTTCATATTCTTAAAGTAAAAATCTTCGATTTCAGCAGATAAATAAGGTTGTAATTTCAAATATTTTTGATACAGATAGCTGTATGCATCTGGATACCCCATACGACATGCTGGGTGACTTTTGTTAATCCATTGTGTAAAATCGTGTACATAAATGTGACGGGTACTTACCAATACATTTTCTAATTTAGTAAAATAATCAGCTACATCGACTACATCATGAATATCCCTCAATCGTAAATTATCACGATTCCATCTGGGTGGATAATATGTGTAATACTCATGTGCAAGATCATCAACGGAGTAATTTGATACAGGCAAAAAATACATCGTAAATGCGTCTTCAAACAGCGAATGTTCAGAAGCATACAAAGAACCTTCTCCCCAAAAAGTTACAGGAATACGACCGGTAAGTTCTGCGATCAAAAGCTGTCCGACAACATGCTCTACATCTGACCAGAAACCGCATCCCCACTCTTTGATTAGTAAAAAACGATTATTTTCGTTCACAAACATTCCTTCCCTTTATATATCTATGTCTTAACTTTCTTACTTAAAGCGAATTCAGTGACTTATTGAATATGCTGAACTTATTCTAGTGCTGAATAAGCTTAATTGTCCCTTCCGGCCAAACTTTAAGGCGAAAGACTGCTAAGGAAACATTAGAATAACTGGCGCCAATAAAATGATCGCATTTCGTAGCGAGATAAGTATCTGTAATAATATCAATACCCTTCAGCCTTGTGGGATAATAAGGTAACTGGTGCAGAGGAATAGTATCATAAGGTGTTCGCATACTGTCAGTACAGATTATTTTATCGCCATATAACTCTTTATATTTTTCTAAAATACTCTCGGAATCTGTTAACAAAAGAATGGATGCTGTTGGGTTATTTTTTAGATAGTTATCAATTTCTTGCGGATATAAGTCATTAAGTTGAGATAAATTCGGAATTTCATCAATTTTGTCACTGCCACGAATATGCACTCCTAAAATAGGGTGCTTATTTTTCATATTCTTAAGATAAAAATCTTCGATTTCACCGGACAGATACGGTTGCAGTTTAAAATATTTATTATAAAGATAGCGGTGTATATCATGAAACTCTAAACCATATACTGGATGATTTTCTTTAATCCATTGTGTAAAGTACAGTATAGACATGTGAACATTACTTACTATTACATTTTCTGACCTATTAAAAAGACCAGGTATATCTTGTGCACCTGAAAAGTCTAATTCACCTGGCAAGCGTAAATTATTTCGATTCCATCTTGATGAATAGTAGGTGTAGTTTCCTTTTTCAAGATCATAAACGGAATAATTTGATACAGGCAAAAAGTACATTGTAAATGCATCTTTAACTAATGGAGCCTCAGAAGCATACAAAGAATCGGCTCCCCAAAAAATAATAGGAATGCGGTCGGTGAGTTCAGCAATTAAAAGTTGACCAGCAACATGCTCCATAGCTGACCAGAAACCGCATTTCCAAGATTTGATTAGTAAAAAACGATTACTTTCAGTCACAAAGCTACCTCCCCATTCGTAGATATTTGAATATTTTTATCCGGTTTACTTAAATTTCTAGAATTTTATCAAGCTGTACTATCAATAAAAGTTAAGCTTCTTGGACTATATGACTGAAAACTTACTCTTGTTATACAGAAATATATCATCAAATGGTAATTTTTCTACTAACCTGTAACCCTGCATTGCTAGAAATTCTTGCACACTTTTCTCTTGATAATTATTTTCCGCTACAATACATTCAATCTTCACCTTTTTAAAATCAATTGACTGAAGAATTGCTAATTCCGCTCCTTCGCTGTCAACACTTAATAGATCAATATGAGTAACATTGTGATCATCCAAAATAGATTGCAGGGTATATGTTTTAACTTTGATAACCTTACAACTTCCACCACGCTCTTGTAAGTCCATGTCTATTCTTTTTTTATCTCTGAAATCAAATTTATCAACCAGGCCACTAAGCATTTCTACTGGCCCTTGTATCTGTAAAAAGTCTTGATATCCATTTTCATTGGATATCGCTCCTTCTATACAAATGCACTTCCTATTTTTACTCAATAATTCAAATACTTCTGGTATTGGCTCAACACAAATACCATTCCAATTTTTGTGCTGTTCAAAGAAATAGCTGTTACTGAGATGTATTCCATTATGAGCCCCAATGTCGACAAAAAAACCATTTTCCATTTCCTGGAATATTTTTTCATTCACAAATTTATCCTGGCCAATCTGGCTATAATATTGCAATCGTAAGCCCCCCGCTTCAATATGCTTTCGTTACCTCTAAATCCTACTTCTATTCTTGTAACCTAATATAAGGTGCTTCTGTTTCACCCTATATATATCCATTTTAATTTTTCGACATATAAGTCGCTGCTATGCAAAATACGGCATGACCAGCTACTTGCTTTCTCCTTTTGTTTTAAAACATTGCATGTGGTAGGAAAAGGCCCTGACCGTTTCTATACGCAGCCAGATGCTCTCGTTCTCCCTAAAAAGAAAGAAGTTTTTAACTTATATATAGTGTCCTTTACTTAACCCGTTCCAAGTCAGCGTCAACCATCATTTGGATCAATTGTTCTAAGCTGGTCTTAGCTGTCCAGCCTAATTCGCTCTTGGCCTTAGTCGGATCCCCAAGAAGTAAATCCACTTCTGCAGGACGGTAAAGTTGTGGATCGATAACAACGTAATCTTGATAATTTAATCCCACATAATTGAAGGCGATTTTACACATTTCTTCAACTGTTGTAGTTCTTCCAGTTGCAATTACATAATCATCCGGTGAGTCATGTTGGAGCATTAACCACATCGCTTCCACATAATCTCCAGCAAAGCCCCAATCTCGTTTTGCATGAATATTTCCTAAACGAAGTTCTTTTTGCTGCCTAGCAACAATCCGAGCTACAGCGTCGGTGACTTTTCGCGTGACAAACTCAATTCCTCTAAGCGGTGATTCATGATTGAACAGAATTCCATTGCAGGTAAACATATCGAAACTTTCTCTGTAATTTTTCGTCATCCAGTAACCAAAAACCTTAGATACGCCATAAGGACTTCTTGGATAAAAACGAGTTTCTTCTGTCTGTTCAGGCTGCTGGATCATTCCGTACATTTCACTGGAAGAAGCTTGGTACATTTTAATTCCAGGATCGATTTCTCGAATAGCTTCCAATATGTTCAGGGCACCAATACCTGTGACTTGTGCCGTCAAAATTGGTTGCTTCCAGGATGAAGCGACAAAACTTTGTGCTGCTAAGTGATACACTTCGTCAGGTTTTGTCAGCTTTAAAGCTCTTAAGAGCGATGGGAGATCAGTCACATCCCCTTCCACGTATTCCACCTCATCGGTTATGTTCAAGAAATCTAATCTCCAAGATGTGTTGGAACTGCGCCGCGGAAACAAACCGGCCACTCGATATCCTTTATCCAAAAGGAATTTTGCTAAATAAGCACCATCCTGCCCTGTAATACCAGTAATAAGAGCTGTTTTCATACGAATGAACCTCCTCCTATTAAATTCCTGAGTAATACTGCCTTGCTTTGCTTCGTTATAAAAATTTTAATCCCCTATTAAAAGAACTATATTTCCAAATAACAAGTTCTCATCATGAGCCAGATCTTCTCCTGAAAATCCTTATTTTCTCGCTCCATGTTATTGGCAATATAAACGAGATGCTCAATTGCAGATTTATAGTTTTTTTGTCTAATATAAATGACTGCTACATTGTACCTTGTCATAAGTAATGAGGGATATACGGATAAAATATTCAGATATATCTCTAACGCATCATCGATAAGGTTTTCTGCATACAGTTCATTTCCATGTTCCAGCTCCATTTTAATGATATCTTCCGCGGTTGGTTTCGGATTCAATTCCTTCTGAGCTAGCTGTTTTATTCTATCGGAAACGGCCTGTGCACTCTTTTTCCAGGTAAATGAGGATAAGATCTGCTTACTAGCTTTCTGTCCTTTCTCCTTAACCAATGTACGATTCTCGTAGGCAAATCGCATTACCTTCTGCAAATCATTCCTGTCAATTGATAACCACCATGGATAATCTACCGTATCGAGATTACTTACTTTTTTCTCTGGTAAAGCAACTTCCTTTGAGGAAACGAAGAATGCTGTTTCTTCGTTACAAAAATCCCGGCACGATCCTTTATCCGGTACAATTACCGGGATGCCACAAGCCATTGCTTCCGTAATCGGCAACCCAAATCCTTCTCCTCTGTATGGATGAACTAAGCAATCACACGCTTTATACAATCCCGCCAGCTCCGCTTCCGAAAATTCCTTATCCATGTATATAATACTTGGATTACTTGGATTAGCCATTGCTTCAAGAATCATTTTCTCGAGCGTTATTCCTTTGTAAAAAGATTGAGTCCCGGTATCTTTGATGAACAAACAAACATCATCTTCTGCAGTAAATTCATTAAGATAGGCCTGAAGCAGAATATCGATTCCCTTACGGCCAATTGTTCCCCCGACGAATAGGAAGCGAAAAGAGGAGGGTTCTAAAGCTAGAGCTTCAACACCGTTGTGAAATATTTTTTCATCTACACCAAGGGGAATCACATGAACTTTGTTTTCAGGAATACCGCAACGTGTGTAGCTTTCCTTATTGTATGCACTGTAAACCCAGATTTCATCTGCCCAATACTTCATAGGGATATACCATTCTCTGGGGATTGCACCATATTCCCATGGCTGCATACAAATCCAATGCCTGCTTTTTGGCATCGTCCACTCGGGCGGCCACTGGTGAACAATTGTAAAATCTGCTTCAGGAAAAGGCAAAAATCTCTCCTTTTCTTCTACTGCTGTAAGAGATTGGGAATTCAACTTCTCTGACTCAGGCACCTTTATTCTAAGGTCAATTTGATGATCTTGCCGAAGATATTTACAAATACTTCGGTTTACGATCGCAAGACTATAATCGGCAAATTGAGGACCAGCCCAGTTTATTTTGAATGTTCCTATTTTCAATGCTATCCTCCTCGATTTTGATTATGTCATTTCTTCATCACCTTTTTTATTATATTAAGCACGGTCAAATAAGTTTCCAAAAAAGCACTTTTACCCAGTTGAAATCATATGATGGAAATTGATTACTTAATTTCATGTTATAAGGGAGGAAAGGAATAATGAATTTGCGCCGACTGTCATTGTGTATGATTGTAAAAGATGAAGAGGATTGTATTGGTAAGTGCTTAAACAGTATAAAGGATGTTGTAGACGAGATGATTATTGTAGATACAGGGTCTTCGGACCGAACCGTTGAAATCTGTAAATCATTCGGGGCTCAAGTTTTCGACTTCCCCTGGAACGGGAGCTTTTCAGCGGCCCGCAACTATGGTTTGGATCGTGCAACGGGGGATTGGATTTTATGGTTGGATGCAGACGAAGAGGTAGACTCTTCTGATGCATATAAATTTCGCAATGTCCTCTACTACGATGACTATCTCCTGTCTATTCATTTAATTAATTATTATGGTGATCTTCCAGATCCAAATAAAACATTCGATATTGCTCATACTCGTCTTTTCCGGAATTATAAAGGGTTTAAATTTAGAAATAATATCCATGAAATGCTTAACGCAGATGAAGTTCTGACGGAAACGGACAATAATCAGGCCATCAAAACCGTTCCAATTAAGGTATATCATTACGGATACTTGGATTATGTGAATAAAAATAAAAAGAAATTTGAACGTAATCTTGAAATGTTAAAAAATGAACTCACCCAAAAAGATCACAGCCCTTGGATCGATTATCATATTGCAAGTGAATATTACCGTGTAGAGCAATATGACAAGGCATTCGATCATGTCAATCGTTCCATTAGAGGTTTCCTGCAGGAGCTAAAAACACCACCTTCCTTGCTGTACAGACTAAAGTATTCGATATTGATCGCCTCAGGGAGCATTGACGGAGCATGGCCCGGCATCGACAGAGCAGTTTCTCTCTATCCGGATTATGTGGATTTACACTTTTATAAAGGTTTGATCTTATACATCAGAGAATCTTATGAAGAAGCATTGGAGACATTTGAACACTGCCTTAAACTGGGCGAAGAAAATTTACATCATCTTACCTTAAAGGGACTAGGTAGCTTTCAAGCTTTATATTATATAGGCTGCTGCCTTGAAAAGCTCGGACAAATCGAGGCAGCTGCGAAGTCTTACGCACTGGCTGCAAATCTGTCACAAACATTCGATTCTCCTGTAGAGGCTCTACGTAAACTGAAGATAAAACACCAAGATATTTTCAAGGAGTTACCAGCAGATTTAGATGTTTAAACTCTAATCACTACAGGGCTGTCTATCGAGATTCTATAATAAAATTAACAATTTTAGAAAAAATAGTGTACTAGCCGTGTCTTTCAAAGGTACTAAATAATAATATGTTATTAGTACTGAAGAAAGAGAGGTGATACAATGTCTTTTCCAATTATTCCTAATATTACACCTACCATTTCAATTACTACTCCACAAACTATACCATTGCTTTTCGCTTCCATCGCTCTTGAGGAACTAGCTCTAGCTCACATCATCAATGCTGAGGCAGAGAAGCTTCAATTTGTTCTCGGAACATTACCGACAACAACTGCACTTTCTCCTCCGGTAGTTACGATTTCCAATCTTCTTGCTGTCGACTCGAGTGTTCAAAGAACTCTTCGTGATGTCATCAAGAAGGAAATGCTATTAGAGTTCAAGTTTGAAAATATACTAGATTTACTAGCGAGCAGTGCTTCATCTACACCAGGAAGCATATCAATTGCTCCTGTTACTGGTGCAACGTGTGGTGCAGTTCTTCCTATTTCAGGTACGTTACTCACTGCACTTGGCCTTCCATTAGTAGGTGCACAAGTAACTCTTGCAGTAACTGGTGCTACAGCGGGTGCTAATGTAACTTTCTCGACTACAACACCTATTACAGATTTGGCTGGTAACTTTAGCGTTTTAGGAACATTTACTGGTGTATCAGGTCCAAACTCTGTAACAATAACAGCTACTGCTACTTCATTAGGAGTTACAGTTACTACCTCTCAGACTATTACTTTCGTTTGCCCGTAATTCTAGAATATATTTCAATAAATTGAGAGAGGATATCCGTTCTTTTCCTCCTTCAGGGGGCAAAACTGTTTTAGGCTGCAAGCTGACGCCTGTATTCACAGGCGTCAGCTTATTATAGGTAAAATCTATTTCATGATGCACCAAGAAATTAACGTAGTTTCCAGGCAGAATATCTCCCTCATAATACCTTCTCTTTCGTAATTTGAATCCATGTTTTTAAAATGGATTTTTCATCTCTAACTTTTCGATATATAATTCTTAATCCATGCCTCGTTTATCAATCAAGATAGATTCACCGCGTTCCCCTTTATTCGCATCGGAACGGCTTGTAACTTTATTTCAAATGAATAAGTTTTTTATTGCTATATAAAAATAATCATACAAGATACATACATAGATTCCCGAGGGTATCTTTCTCTTAAGGAATGTATACCGTGAATTAAATAATCTAGTAAATCCGTATAAAAAATATATTTTAAAATCTTGCTCCTTTTTCCGAATTCATATCATATCTCCCTTTAGAAACGAGAAATGATTGTGAAAAAAGCTTTTATAATAGACAAGAAACAGCCAAGGCTTTTTTCAAGAAGCGCTTGGCTGTTTTTGTATATCTTATTTTACTGGAGGACAGGTCAACCGTATTGTTTGTCGAATTAGTCGCACAATACAAGTACATCCGTTGATCTTTAACTTTATAATATATATTTCATCCGTCCTCCTTAATAATCCCAGAAATTTGGATGAATATATGAATTCATTTTTATCCCGCTATTCGCGGGCAGTAAGACCCCCACCTCAAGATTCAGAGAGAAGCAAAGAAGATAGGTGGGGGATAACTGCCCGTAAAAGCCCGATTGGGCGGGCTTTCCGTCAGTAGGGGATGAAGACCCCCCACTGACGGAAGTTTCACTTTATTTTTCGACATCTAGCTCCCTGCTAGGTTGAATAAAAAGTAACCTGTTCTCGTTTTCTCTTTTGGTTTTTACTTCGCATGTGGCAGAGAAAGGCCCTGACCGCTTCTATGCACGGCCAGATGCTCTCGCCCGCTTAAAAAGGGGGCTTTATGTTGGATTTTTAATTAACATATATATAGGCACCATTCTGCTATTATCTTATATCTTGATTCACATACCAATCTATGGTTTTTTTCAATCCTTCTTCTAGACTAACCTTTGCTTCAAATCCAAAACATTCCTTCGCTCTCTGTATATCGAGACATCTTCGAGGTTGACCATCAGGCTTCTGGGAATCCCAGCGAATTTGACCTTCAAAACCTGTTTGAGCTGCAATTAACTCTACTAAGTCTTTAATTGAAATTTCTGTTCCTGTACCAATGTTTACAGGCTCCGCCCCGTTATAATTCGCTGCTGCCAGCAGAATTGCTTCTGCTGCATCTTCAACAAATATAAACTCTCTCGTTGCCTTCCCGCTGCCCCATACCGTAATATGATCCTTTCCCTGTTCTTTCGCCTCTAAACATTTCCGTATGAGAGCTGGAATTACATGGGAAGTCTCTAAGTCAAAGTTATCCCGGGGTCCATACAAATTGACAGGAAGAAGAAAAATAGAGTTAAAACCATACTGTTGTCTGTATGCCTGACTCTGTACAAGCAGCATTTTCTTGGCTAAACCATAAGGAGCATTCGTTTCTTCAGGATATCCATCCCATAATTCGTCTTCCTTAAACGGAACAGAAGCAAACTTAGGATAGGAGCAGATTGTTCCGCAAACCACGAATTTTTCTATGTTGGCTAGTCTTGCGGCTTCCATCAGATGAATCCCCATAGATAAATTATCATAGAAAAATGAACCTGGATTTTTTCTGTTAGCCTCAATTCCACCGACTGAAGCAGCTAAATGAATGATTAAATCGGGCCTTGTTTCCTGTACCAATGTCATAGCTGTTTGTGGATTACGTAAATCATATTGTTTGCTGCGCGGTACAATAATTTGTTTACAACCCCATTCTTCTAATCGTTCCACTACATGAGAACCAAGAAATCCTGCTCCTCCAGTTACCATTACTTTCTTATCTTTCCACTGTTCCATAATATCCCTCCATATACATAGTTGCTTAATTGTATGGGAGCAAAAAGAATTTTGACAGTAGTTACCCTCTAATTTAAATTCAAAGGAATTCATTCGTTTTCAATAGATTTCTTCATTTCTTCCCATGACATATATAAACGAACAATATCTTGTTCTTCAAGTTTACTACCCATCTGAACCTCGACAATTTCAAGATCTTTGATTGCCTTAATCCCGTGTTTTGCACCAACTGGGATGTTTAGCACATCACCCTTTTTTACATAGGACAATGTATCATCTAGAACAAATTCACCTTCACCTGCAACAACCACCCACACTTCACTTCGCTCATGATGATATTGATAGCTAAGATTTTTTCCTGCAAATACACATAATCGTTTTGTCAGTACTTCCATTCCTTCAGCTAATTTCTTATAGTCCAAGACGCGATACCATCCCCAACGGCGTTCCTCGAACATAGGGCGTTGTTCTAAATCTTTTACCACCTCTTTAACATGGTGGCTAGTGGATTTATCTGAAACTAAAATACCGTCGGGACTTGCTGCCACCACCATATTCGAAGTACCTAATACAACTATGGGAATATCTAACTCATTGATTAAATGCGTATTGATACAATTATCACTGATTGAACCTCTGCCAACGATATTTGTTTGCATATCCTCAGTTAATGTATTCCAAGTCCCTAAATCCTTCCAATAACCATTATACGGAATAACCGCAATCCGCTCTGCCTTTTCCACAATTTCATAATCAAAGCTTATTTTAGGCAGCTGTTCGTAGTGCTGAATGATCTCATCATACTGAGTAGGCAAGCCTCTTTTTTCTAGCTGGTTAATGATATACCCTAGTTTGAATGCAAAAACGCCGCAATTCCATAATGCACTTTGCTGAATTAGCTGCTCTGCATGCTCTTCCATCGGTTTTTCCTTAAAACCTTTTACCTTCATATACGTTTGTGATTGCCGTTGGTTCACTTCATCTTTGTCAGGAATGATATAACCATATTTTGTTGAAGGATAGGTAGGACTTACACCAATTAAAGCAACATCCATGCCCGATTGCTGAATGACATTCTCTAAATCTTTAACTTTATCAAAGAAATGATTTTCCACAAAGGGATCAACAGGCATTACAGTAATTACCTCTTCTAGATTAACACCAATGATTGAATACAAATATGTCGCTGCTAATATGATTGCCGGAAAGGTATCTCTTCGCTCTGGTTCAATGATTAATGGTACTTGAGTCCCTAATTGATTTTGAATGATATCCACTTGTGTTGCACTTGTTGAAACGTAAGCAATATTCAATAATTGATTCAAATCTAATTGTCGCCACAATCGCTGAACCATAGATTCCAACCCATTCTCTGGACATGTTAACATCTTTAAAAACTGTTTTGATCTAGAATCGTTGGAAAGCGGCCATAATCGTTTCCCTGAACCTCCTGACAGTAATATAAGTTTCATATTATACACCCCGATGTCATACATTAGTTGAAATTCTTTTCTTACCTTCAGTTAACATATGAGCATAGGCCGTATTGTGCAACGGATAAAAACACATTAAATATCGCATGGTTGATTCTGAAAGGAATACCATCGACTTTTATTAAAGTGAACCAACAGGTGTACAAGCAGCCAAGCGCTTTTGACGGAAATCCTTGGCTGCTTACCATTTTTTCTCCCTCCTCTCCAATTCCCCAAGGGATTTTATGAATTGGACAATATAAAATTCCGCACGAAAAAGCTGTATCATGTACAAGCCCAAGGCAATAAAATACAACTGACACTAAAGAAAGAGGTGAATCACATTGTCTTTCCCGAACATTCCAAATATTACACCGACTATTTCGGTTACTACTGCACAGACTGTACCGTTACTTTTGTCTTCTATTGCCCTTGAGGAATTAGCCCTGGCTCACATCATCAATGCTGAGGCAGAAAAGCTTCAATTTGTTCTCGGAACATTACCGACAACAACTGCACTTTCTCCTCCGGTCGTTTCGTTATCTAACCTTCTTGCTATTGACTCAAGTGTTCAAAGAACACTTCGTGACGTTATCAAGAAAGAAATGCTACTGCAGTTCAAATTTGAAAATGTCCTTGATTTAATAGCAATCACTCCGCTTCCTTAAGAAACTTTTAATCACTTCTGTTTCTAGAGTTATGGTCACTAAAAAGACAAAAAACAACTACATTTATAACCTTGCACCAAAGCCTTCTAGTCTATGAATATCATCCGTTTGACTAACCTTAGTGGGTGCGTAAACCGAAGAAGGATTTCATCAGAGGCCTCCTGCTTGTAAGCAGGAGGCTTTTTTATGTTCCTTCAACTAGTGTTAACACAGTATCAAAACCAATTTGCTGTCATGGACAACGCATACACTTTAATTTGATCTTTGTCTACATTTCCTAACTCCGCTGCAATTTCTCCCTTCGTTTTCCCTGCTATTCGTATCCGAACAGTTTGCAGCTTTATCTCAAATTTTAGCGTCTTTCTTATCGTTATATAACAATTCACCCCCTAATTTTGGATACATACTATCCTTAACTCAGTGTTTCATAGATACCCATGGGATTTTATGTTTCATGAATAAATTGGATGATCATAAATGCTATACGCAAAATAGCGGTGTCACTTACAAGCCCAGGATAATAACATACAATTGATACTAAAGAAAGAGGTGAATTACATTGTCTTTTCCGAACATTCCGAATATTACCCCGACTATTTCGGTTACTACTGCACAGACTATACCGTTACTTTTGTCTTCTATTGCCCTTGAGGAATTAGCTCTGGCTCACATCATCAATGCCGAGGCCGAAAAGATTCAATTTGTTCTCGGAACATTACGGTCAAAAAGTAAATTTACTCCTTGTCGGGTCACGTTATCCAATCTTCTTGATATCGACTCAAGTGTTCAAAGAACACTTCGTGATGTCATCAAGAAGGAAATACTACTGCAGTTCAAATTTGAAAATGTCCTTGATTTGATAGCAATCACTCCGCTTCCTTAAGAAACTTTTAATCACTTCTATATCTAGAGTTATGGTCACTAAAAAGACAAAAAACAACTAAATTTATATCCTTGCACCAAAGCCGTTTAGTCTATGTATATCATTCGTTTGACTAACCTTGATGCCGGTGATACATATACCGGAGAAGAATTTCATAAGATGCCTCCTGTTTGTAAGCAGGAGGCTTTTTTTATGATGAAAAATAAAACGTACAGTATTGAATTTATGGTCACCAGTATAGGCCGAAAACATCATCTGATGATACGAATACATTTTCATCAGGGCATTTGTCACAGAAAATATAGGCGAATCATACAATAACAACGTACATTAACGAAAAGGAAGGTGTTATACCTTGAGTATGCCAACAATACCAGCAGAACCCCATCGTCCAAATCAGAAGCAAGTTATTATAGATTTATTGGAATCAATAGCTTTAGAGGAGATTGCTTTATCACACCTTTTAAACGCTGAAGCTGAAAAAATGCAAGCTTTTGTTGGAAAATGTTTAGATTTCCCAACATGTCCTACAAACCGGCAAATTCTTCAATTCAACAGAGAAGCAACCAGATTTGTTGAAACGGTCTTAATGAAAGAATGGTTATTATTAAGAAAGTTCGAAAATATAACAGATTTAATCCAAAGCCGGCGTAGAGTATGCTGTAAATGTCGTCCGTCAAAATAAAACAAATTTTCTTTTGAGTAAAGGAAATAAAAAAATAACAATCCTTCGAAAGTTTGCCTGATAATAAAATCCAAATGGCGTTAGTATAGTTCGTTTTGGTGCAAAGATATAAATAAAAATATTTTTCATCTTTCTAATCACAATATAGAGTTCGTTTTGGTATATAAATGCACCATATGTCATTATAAATCACCAATCTTGGACATTCATTTTGATTTTTGCACCAAAACGCTTTGTTCTATGGGCATTTTTAACTGCCATATGTAGAAATCATTTCCTCTAGTTGTATCTACTGTCCAACTGAAGTGATAAATAAGGAGGAATTATCATGAGTCAATATCAGCATTTCATTTTTCTCGATTATCCAATCAAATCAACCCCCCGTTTTGGGTGGAATAAACCTCCGCATGCAAAATTACACGAAATCATTAATAGAAATCGGTTGTTATATGAGGAATACCTAAAAAAATTCTTGAAGCATAAAGAAAAATTTATTCACATCAATAGGCATGAAAATAAGGCATTCCCTAATTGCCCTTTTTGGATAAACGGATGGTTGCCTGGCCTAGATTCAGTAGCTATTTACGGATTCTTATGTGAGAATAACCCAATGCGATATTACGAGATAGGATCTGGAAATTCAACAAAATTTGCAAAACAAGCTATTAAGGATCATAACCTTCAAACTGAGATTCTCTCTATCGATCCTTCTCCAAGGGCCGAAATTGATTCCATTTGTAATCATGTTGTGAGACAGCCTCTTGAAGACGTTGATTTGCATATTTTTGATGATTTGGAAACAGGGGATATTCTTTTTATAGATAATAGCCATCGTTCTTTTATGAATTCGGATGTGACCGTTATTTTTCTAGAAATTTTACCAAGATTAAAACCCGGCGTTTTTATTGAGTTCCATGATATATATCTTCCTCATGATTACCCTCAAGAATGGATTACACGATATTACAATGAACAATATTTGCTTGCCTCCACCTTATTGGCGGATGGAAATAAGTATGAAATTATATTTCCGGGCATGTTTATTGCTCAAGACCCTGAGTTAAGTAAGGTCTTGGCTCCCTTATGGGACGATCCAAAGATGCAAGGCGTCGAACGGCATGGAGGATCTTTCTGGATCAAAACAAAATAAAACTAATTCTTGTTTAATCGGAGGTTTAGTGGCAGCCTAACTTTGGACTTTTTTATGATGTAAAATAATACGTCTCTATATTGAATTTATGGTCACCAATGTAGGCCGGAAACAGTATCTGATGACAACGAGTGCATTTTCATCAGGGCATTTGTCACAGAAAATATAGGCGAATCATACAATAACAACGTACATTAACGAAAAGGAAGGTGTTATACCTTGAGTATGCCAACAATACCGGCAGAACCCAATCGGCCAAATCAGAAGCAAGTTATCATAGATTTATTGGAATCAATAGCATTAGAGGAGATTGCTTTATCACATCTTTTAAACGCTGAAGCTGAAAAAATGCAAGCCTTTGTTGGAAAATGTTTAGATTTCCCTACACATCCTACCAACAGTCAAATTCTTCAATTCAACAGAGAAGCAACCAGATTTGTTGAAACGGTCTTAATGAAAGAATGGCTATTATTAAGAAAGTTTGAAAATGTAACGGATTTAATCCAAAGCCGGCGTAGAGTATGCTGTAAATGTCGTCCATCAAAATAAAACAAATACTTATTTGAGTAAAGGAGGGGAAGGTGTTGTTCTATCTATTTACTGAAGAGAACTATGTATCTTCCTTACGGTCAATCTTTCATATGGAACGTTCTATTTACAAGTATTTACATGCAGCACATGATATGGTGGTAATTCTTAAAAATCATCATACAGATGAAGATGATGATTTATTGGTTACTATAAAAACTTGTATATTCCCACTCTTACAAACCATTGCTGACTTAGAAGGAATTTTACTTAGGAAATCTTTTTATATCATTGAACATACTTGCCCTCGTACACAAATAGCAACGATACCTTTTATATCGAAAGAGAGTTCTCATGAGGACACCTTGAAAACAAAAGCTTTATTATATGATATTAAAAAAAATATTAAACAATTATGCCCTAATCGCAATCAGATAATCGATGAAACAGTTGAAAAAATTCTACATCTAGAAACTAGGAGAAAACAAGTGTTTGTTCCT
The DNA here is from genome assembly GCF_044543425.1 of Bacillus sp. NPDC077411. Lineage (NCBI taxonomy): Bacteria > Bacillati > Bacillota > Bacilli > Caryophanales > Bacillaceae > Bacillus > Bacillus sp. NPDC077411. The sequence continues at coordinate 388,341 of NZ_JBITWA010000001.1, forward strand.
AACTACCAATGGAAAAAAAATAATGATCCTTCGAAAGTATTGCTGACAATAAAATCTTAATTATTCAGCTTTCTCAGTTTCATATAAAACAACAATACTTGATATATAATACAAAAAAAAATGACACCTTCTTTTATAGCAGAATTAAGGTAATGAAACCAAATTCTCAATAAAAGATAGGTGTCATCTCTATGAGAACGAAAGAGCGCCCTTTTATGCAATTTCCGTCTGAGTTACCAGTCGTCCATAATCGACAGAAACAAAAGAAGTGACTGGGCGTATTGAAAATAGACCTTTTTATTATATCGAAAAATAAAGTTAAGCATATACATAATATGTAATATTCTAACATTGAGAAAGGAGGTTATTTTTAATATGGAAAATAATAAAAGTATATATGAACTACTAACAATTGTAGATAGTATCGAAGGGTGGCTGCACTTTTCCGAACAATTCGCACTATTACATTTACCTGCACTAGTTGACCATCTATACGGAGATATAGTTGAAATCGGTTCATATAAAGGAAAGAGTACCATTGCATTAGGTCTTGGCAGTTCTTTAATGAGCACAAAAAAGTGTCCGATTTATGCCATTGACCCATTTATACCAAATAACGAACTTTATTATGGAAATTATTTTGATATTTTCTGGGATAATATAAAGAATCATGGACTAGAAGATAGTGTTATTCCAATTAAAAAGTATAGTACAGAAGCTTATGATGATTGTCCTAAATTAATAGCAGCGTTATTTATTGATGGTGATCACGAATATTCAAGTGTTAAACATGATATTATTCATTATACACCGAGAGTTGTAAAGGGAGGCTTAATTGCTTTCCATGACTATGGTCATCCCCATAATCTAGGGGTAGCTCAAGCCATACATGAACTTTGCATGAATGAAGATTATGAGTATTTCGGTTTATATGATACTTTACTCATAATCCGAAAACGATAAATAAAATCGCCCATATTTATCAAGTAGAAATTTTAAAATTTAAAACCAGAATTCCTCTGTTTAATCAACAACAGATTGATGGATGGAAAAGAAGTAGAGACTTATTGCACAATTGTCAAAAATGGTCGTACAAGCTTCCGCCTTGCTATCAATTGTTTTTATTGCTAATATTCAAATACATCAACAATTAATATCGGCTCCTTGCCAGATTATAGCACGGGGGGAAATCAGGATCTTAACTTCGTTTAACATGATTAGATTCCCCTTTCGATGGAATTATTAAAAAACAATCCGAGTCTTAACAGAGCCTTCCCTCTATCATCATATTGGCCTAGTCAGTTACTTAGAGCAAACTTAAAAACATACAAAAAAGCAATTGGCTATATACGGCCAATTGCTTTTTTCAAACTTTTTATCCTAAAATATGATATCCAGAATCTACATGAATATTCTCACCAGTCACACCACTTGCTAGATCACTGAATAAGAATAACGCTGTATTTCCTACTTCTTCTTGTGTTACGTTACGACGCAACGGCGCACGTTCTTCAATTTGTTTTAAGATGCTGTTGAAATCGCCAACACCTTTTGCAGATAATGTGCGAATTGGTCCTGCTGATACAGCATTGATACGGATATTATGCTTTCCTAAGTCGTTCGCTAAATATTTTACGCTCGCTTCTAATGATGCTTTTGCAACGCCCATTACGTTGTAGTTCGATACAACGCGTTCTCCGCCAAGGTATGTTAATGTAACAATGCTTCCGCCTTCTGTCATCACTTCTTTCGCTGCTCTTGATACAGCTGTTAAAGAGAATGAGCTAATATTTTGTGCTAACAAAAAGCCATTACGAGATGTATCAACGAACTCACCTTTTAAATCATCGCGTTCTGCAAACGCAATACAATGAGCCAGTCCATGAATAACTCCAACCTCTTCCTTAATTGTTTGGAAGCAGCTTGCGATATCTTCATCATTTGTTACATCGCACGGTAATACAAGTGACTTTTGTCCTTCTAATGATTCTGCTAAATCACGTACATTCTTTTCTAAACGCTCTCCAGCATATGTGAAAATTAAGTTTGCTCCTGCGCTATGTAATGAACGAGCAATACCCCAAGCAATGCTTCGCTGGTTTGCAACACCCATTACAACAATATTTTTTCCTTTTAGATTGAGAAGATCCATGTATTTATCCTCCTATTTTCATAAATAACAGTAGTTATTAGTACCTGATACTATTTTTATAATATCATAAATTATCCATAAGGCAAAATAAAAAATCATTTTCTACTATATAATACTTTTTTATTTCAATACAGAAGCATTATAATCCTGCCTTATATATTTATAGCTATATAAATCCAAATTAAAAAGCCGACATAAAACCATTCTTTTTCGGTGGGCGAGAGCATCTGCCATGCATAGAAGCGGTCAGTGCCCTTTCCTGCCCCATGCAAGGTAAAACAAAGGGACAAAGCAAGTGCAGGCTCTTCTGCATAGCCGTAATCTAGATATCTAAAAATGAAAATGGATTCATATAGCAAAACATTTTGTAGTTTCTTACATAAGAATCGCATAATCATCAATATCATACGTTTCCTTCCCCAACATCTGACATTCCTCTATCTAAATCTAAACAACATATTTGCAAACAACAAAAAATCCGCTAAGATGGTAATAGTGTCTTTTTTTATAATAATGAGTAATAGAAAGGAATACAGTACGGTGAAAGATAAAAATTCTCAATATCAAATAGATTACATTTTAATACTAATTGTACTATCAATCGCTATGGTAAGTTGTTTTGCTATTGCAAGTGCACAGCCGTCCTTACCGCCAAATTTACAAAAGGTTAACTTCGTCGCCCAGCAAATTAAATGGTATGTAATTGGTGTGATCGCAATTGCTGCCGTTATGATCATCGACTTTGATCGTTATAAACAAATTTGCTGGTATTTATATGGATTTGCAATGGTTCTTCTTCTTGGACTTGAGTTTCATATTCCAGGCGCGGTAACAATTAAAGGGGCAACTGCTTGGTACTCAATTCCAGGTATCGGTAATTTCCAGCCATCAGAAATTATGAAACTCTTTTTAATTCTTGTCGTTGGTCGTATTATCGTAGACCATAATGAAAAATATGTAATTCGAACACCGCGAGAAGATTTACTCTTACTTGGGAAAATTTTTGCGGCGAGTTTACCACCACTGCTGTTAATTGCCAAAGAACCTGATTTAGGAAATACGATGGTAATTTCAGCAATGCTTGCTGCTATGATTTTAGTATCCGGGGTTCGCTGGCGCTTTATTTTCAGTTTAGCTGGCATTGTCGTTGCAGTTGCTACAATCCTTGTGTATATTTACTTTGCGCACACTGCATTTTTTAAAGCGCATATTTTAAAGGAATATCAATTAGATCGTTTCTACGGTTGGTTAGCGCCTTATGAATACGAAACACAAGGTTTTCAATTAACACAATCTCTTTTAGCAACTGGATCCGGTGAATTGTACGGCAAAGGCTGGGAAAATGGACAAGTATACTTCCCTGAACCTCATACAGACTTTATATTTACAAATATCGCTGAGAAATTTGGATTTTTAGGAGGAAGCGTCGTTATTTCACTCTACTTCCTGCTGATTTATCGTATGATTCATATTGCGTTAGAAAGTAATGATCCATATGGCAGTTATATATGCGCAGGAACAATTGGGATGTTTACATTCCAAGTATTCCAAAATATCGGTATGACAATTGGACTACTTCCTATTACCGGTATTACATTACCACTTTTAAGCTACGGTGGTAGTTCCTTACTTACCTATATGATTGCAATTGGCTTCATTCTGAACGTACAGTCACGAACAAAGAAATTTATGTTTGATTAAACCATATCCTAGTGGATATGGTTTTTTCTTCTCTTCATAGCGGTATACTAATCAAAAAAAAGAGTAGGTGATTTCATATGAAGTATGATGTTATTGGAGATATTCATGGCTGTTTAGAGGAATTTCAAGCATTAACAAAGCAGCTTGGCTATACATGGGATAGCGGATTACCAGTTCATCCTCAAAAACGACAACTTGCTTTCGTAGGCGATATTACAGACCGCGGTCCTCATTCTCTTCGCATGATTGAAATTGTTTGGGAACTTGTCATACATAAACAAGAAGCATATTATGCTCCTGGCAATCACTGCAATAAATTATATCGTTACTTTCTTGGGCGCAAGGTGCAGGTGGCACACGGTCTAGAAACAACCGTTGCAGAATACGAATCATTAGGCACACGCGAGCAAAAAATCATCCAGAAAAAGTTTATCGACCTTTACGAACAATCGCCTCTCTATCACGTACTAGATAACGAAAAACTTGTTGTTTGTCACGCTGGTATTCGCCAAGATTACATTGGAAGAAGCGATAAGAAAGTTCAAACTTTCGTCTTGTACGGTGATATTACAGGCGAAAAGCATCCTGATGGTTCTCCTGTCCGACGTGACTGGGCGAAGCATTATACTGGGGATGCTTGGATTGTATATGGACATACACCTGTACAAGAACCTCGATTCGTCAATCATACTGTAAATATTGATACGGGATCCGTATTTGGCGGAAAATTAACAGGACTTCGTTATCCAGAAATGGAGACGGTGTCCGTTCCTTCTTCGATGACGTTTGTGCCAGAGAAATTCCGTTCTATTGACTAAAAAAAGCTGATGGAATCATGGTTCCATCAGCTTTTTCATATCTTCGGGTAACTCCGCATGAAATGTAAGCTGCCTTTCTAATATCGGATGATAAAACGTTAAATTTGTACTATGCAGGGCTTGCCTCTTTATTTCATCCGTTTTCCCCCCGTACAAATCATCACCAAGTAACGCATGGCCAAGATGCGCCATATGAACTCTAATTTGATGAGTACGCCCTGTTTCTAATTGAAGCGCTACATGTGTCTTATCTTTCAATCTTTTTTGCACCTGAAAATGAGTAACTGCTCGCTGCCCATCTTTACGGACCATACGCTCAATAATACTATCATCTGTTCTTGCAATGGGAGCATCAATTGTTCCGCTGTCCTCTGCTATCATTCCATGAACAATTGCTTCATATGTTCTTTTTACTTGTTTTTGCTGATGTTGCTTTGATAGCAAATGGTGAATAAAACGATTTTTTGCAATTAACATCAAACCAGATGTATCTCGGTCAAGCCTTGTTACGATATGTACTGTACTTGCCAAATTTTGCTGATCATAATAATGCAAAAGAGCATTTGCTACACTCCCGATTGGATGCTCTCTTGATGGAATTGTTGACATATACGGCTGCTTATTAATAACAAGAACAGAATCATCTTCATACACAACTGAGAGAGGAATACTCTCACTTCGCATCCCTTCGCTTCTCTGCTCAGGCGGGAAGTATACTACTAACTTTTCTCCTTCTTGCAAAACATGACGTACATTTACATGATGTTCATTCACTTCAATTTCTCCGCCATGAAACTTTATATCTGTTAATGCTGCTTTTGAAATACCTTTCGCTTTCAAAAATTCTCGAATAAGCATTCCTTCATCCGTTTTTGTTATACACCACGTTAAAGTAAACCTTCTCAATTGCATAACTCTCTTCTAACCCTCTCTAATGGTGTGTTTACGATGCAAAACCAACCCGTACGAGCCCGATTAGCCGGGCTAACCTTTCATGAAAGGAAGTTACACTTTACTGATCCGCAACAAATGAATCGCGCACCCGCTTCCAAAATGGAAATGGGCGAAATCTAACAAATCGAACCCTTTGATTTGCGACCCGATATTGAATTGATTTAACATCTTGGTGAACCATTGTTAAATGATCAATTGTAATTTGCAAGTTCATTCCTGTAACTGGTTTTAACACACACGTATGATGCTTCGGTAGTACGAGCGGAGATCCGACTGTACGGAAAACGCGGTTATTAATAGACGCCATTTCTGTAATTTGAATCGCTTCCAACGATGGATGAATAATTGCACCACCAAGTGCTTTATTATACGCAGTACTACCAGAAGGTGTTGAAATACAGAGACCATCGCCGCGAAATGTTTCAAAATATTCACCACGAATTTCTACATCCATAACAAGCGTTCCTTCACTGCTTTTTACCGTTGCTTCATTTAGCGCTAAATATTGTGATTCTTTACTTCCATTCATATAACGAATAATGACCTCTAATAATGGATATTCAACAACTTGAAAAGGCGTTTTCGCAATTGCAATGACAAGCTTCTCAACTTCTGTCGGTAACCAATCTGCATAAAATCCTAAATGCCCAGTATGCACGCCGACAAATGCTGTTTTGTCTAACCGATTTTGGTAGCGATGAAACGCATGCAGCAGCGTTCCGTCTCCTCCAACGGAAATTACAATATCTGGCTCGTTTTCATCCATTGTAAATTCAAAATTACATAAGTACTCGATCATCGTACCCATAAGCGCATTTGATGATTGATCTCCCTTTGACATAATTGCAAATTTCATCGCCCAACACCCTTTAGTTTATTATTCTGTTTCCTTCGTCTCTTTCTTGCGCGAAAAAATCTTTTGTGCCTCTTTAATTTCAAGACGAATCGAAGACATCTCTTCGTCTAATAAATAAGCTGCTTCAGCTGCGCGCTGCAAACGCACTTTAATATCTTCTGGAAAGCGCCCACGATATTTATAATTTAAAGAATGCTCGATTGTTGCCCAAAAATTCATTGCTAACGTTCGAATTTGAATTTCAACTAACACTTTTTTCTCTCCGCGAATCGTTTGCACAGGGTAACTAATAACAACGTGATAGGAGCGATATCCACTGTCTTTCTTTTTCGTCACGTAATCGCGTTCTTCGACAATTTCAAAATCGTTACGTTTTCGTAAAAATTCTACAACTGGCTTAATATCATCAACAAATTGGCACATCATCCGAAGCCCCGCAATGTCTTGCATCTCTTCTTGCAAACGACTGAGCGAAATGTTTCGTTTTTCTGCTTTATCAATAATACTTGCAACAGATTTGACTCTACCTGTTACAAACTCAATCGGCGAATGTTCGGCCAACATTTCAAACTGAGAACGCATTCCTTTTAATTTTACTTTCAATTCTCCTACAGCTTGATGATAAGGAGCTAAAAATTCTTCCCAATTTCGATCCAATGTAACCACCACCAAAACAAATCAGTTTCTTTTATCTCACTGAAAGCTTCTCTTTACAGAAACACTCTTTCTACTTCATTTACGAGTTTCTCACCATAATTTGCATTTCCTTCAATATTTTCAATTAAATAATCTAATTCTTCCTTCATTTGTTCTAACTCAATTTCAACGTCTTGAATACGCACAAACATTTTTTCGTCATTCTGCATTGCATGTTTTAATTCTTCCCAACACGTATGTGGGATGCTTACGTAAATAAAAGATGTTTCATTCTCTAAAATATATAAAAATGATAAATTGTCTGAATCCACAAGTACATGACTACGTGCCTTTAATTCTTCTACACATAGCTCTGTATTTTCTGCACAAAAAATAAGAGCATTCTCTCTTTTTTCTACGCTCTTAACTTGAATTTTATTTTGCATACTTTAACTCCTCCATATCATACTTCCTGTCATAATCAACACTTTCATTGTAACATAACATATACTGAAACAAATAAAACATTGATTGAAATTTAAGAAAAAGCGATAATGAGTAACAGATATTTTATAAAAGGAGCGTACATATGAAACAAGAAATTGAAATTGAATTTAAAAATATAGTGACAAAAGAAGAATTCCATTCTTTATGTCATGCATTTTCCATTACAACATTTGCAAAACAAGTCAATCATTATTTCGAAACGCCAGCATTTTCATTAAAAAACGCTGGTTCTGCCCTTCGTATTCGCTATAAAAATAATACGTATACGCTAACACTCAAACAGCCAGCAGAGGTTGGCTTATTAGAGACACATCAAACGTTAACAGAAGAAGAAGCTCACATAATGATTGAAACAAATAAAGTAATCGAGGGTGCTGTTTCTAAGCAATTAGAAAGCCTACAAATTCCTGTTTCTTCAATACAGTATATGGGAAGCTTAACAACAGAACGAGCAGAAACAACATTCGAAGGCGGTACACTCGTATTCGATCATAGTTTTTATTACGAGCATGATGATTATGAAATCGAATATGAAGTAAGCGATGAGCAGGCTGGACAAACAGCATTTTCTTCTTTCTTAAAGGAACATAATATTCCTGTCAGACATACAAAAAACAAAGTGCAACGCTTTTTTCTTGCCAAAGAGCAAAAAGAGCAATAAACTAGCAAAGGATTGATTGAGAGCTATTTATTTGCTCTTCATGACAATCCGTTGCTACAATAAAGTGAAACTTCCATCAGAGGGTGCCTTTCCCACTGATGGAAAGCTCTTACTTACAATTATCTCTCGCCTATCTCTTTGTTTTTCTACAAATAATAGCGGGGATAGATATATTTGATGGAAAAAGGAGTTATAAGGATGAACAAGCAACCAACGACACCATTTGAAGCAATTGGCGGTGAACAAGGCATTGCAAGATTAGTCGATACATTTTATTCCTATGTCAGTAAACACCCTGACTTATCTCCCATCTTCCCAGACGATTTAACAGAAACTGCTAGGAAGCAAAAACAATTTTTAACGCAATATTTAGGAGGACCGAGCCTTTATACAGAAGAGCATGGTCATCCCATGCTACGCGCTCGCCATCTGCCATTCGAAATTACACCAAAGCGAGCAAAAGCCTGGCTCTCCTGTATGGAGCAAGCAATGGATGATACGGATGTACACGGACCGATTCGTGATTTTATATTTGAACGTTTAACATTAACTGCACAGCATATGGTTAATACTCCTGAAACAGGTGAAGCTTAATGGATAAACAGGAATCAAAACATACTGTACCAATCTCTTCTTCAAAATGTGAGCCTAAGTCTGTAGAAGCATATTTATTTATTGATCCACTATGTAAAGATTGTTGGGAAATTGAGCCATTAATAATTAAATTATGGCTCGAATATGGAAAATACTTTTCACTCCGTCACATTGTTACTGGTAAGGTAGAAGGGGCTATTTCCCCATCACACAAATGGAATAAACCTGCTAATATTCGATTTGTGTGGGAGAAAACAACAAGTTTACAAGGGTTTTCTTGCGACGGAAAAGTATATATGCACAGCGGCGCATCAACTCCATATATCACTTCACTTGCAATTAAAGCGGCAGAATTACAAGGTCGAAAAGCAGGTTCGAAATTTTTACGAAAACTCCAAGAGTGCATTTTACTCGAAAATATAGCAAAACCAAACATAGATACGCTGCTCATATGTGCGAAGCAAAGTGGAATTGATGTGGAAGAATTCAAACAAGATTTACATTCTGTAAGTGCAGCAAAAGCATTTCAATGCGATTTAAAATTTACGAATGAAATGCACATTACAGAAATTCCTTCTCTCGTTTTCTTTCATGCAAATTCAAACGAAGAAGGAATTAAAATTGGCGGTATTTATTGTTACGATGTATACGTACAAGTATTAAAAGAAATTGTAAAAGAAGAAATTGAGCCACAACCACTTCCTTCTCTAGAACTATTACTAGAGCATGTTCAGTTTATATCAACAAAAGAAATTGCTTTTATTTATAATTACTCTGAAAATGAAACAGAACGAGAAATGAAAAAATTGTTACTGAAGAGAAAAGTGCGCATGATTGATATAAACCGAGAACATTATTGGAAATGGATTACAAAGGAAAACGACCTAGTGTAAACACTAGGTCGTTTTCTTTACGGCTTATAAAAATATTAAAGGGGATGGGAGAAATTTCACGTTCAAACAAAGGGGTATATGTTTGTATGTGAATTCGTTCACGTTTATTATATTACAAGATTCGACGTTAATTGACAACCTTTTTTGTCGAATTTCACATTTCTGTCACATTCTAAACGTTTTCATTTTAGAATACAATATATAAAGAGTCTTTTTAGGAGGGTTTTCATTGAAAAAATCCTATCTTGTATTACTCCTTTGTATTATTTTTTTGTTTTTTTGTTTATACGTTCTCTCATTATTACAAGTGTTTCCGCTTATTTTAGCACTTCCACTTTTATTTGGAGCAATTATATTCGCTGTATCTTATTTCAATAACCAAAAGCGTTTCAAAGGGTTTTAACAAAAAAACGAGAGTCATGCGACTCTCGTTTTCTTTCTACTTCTCTTCAAATAGAAGTGCTTCTAATTCATTTAATTTCTCTTCAAATACTTGCATTGCTTCCTTTACAGGCTCTGATGACGTCATATCAACACCAGCTTTTTTCAATACTTCAATTGGATAGTCAGAGCTTCCTGCTTGTAAGAACTCATTAATGTAACGTTCTACAGCTGGCTTACCTTCTTCTAAAATTTGTTTTGATAGAGCAGTTGCTGCACTGAAGCCCGTTGCATATTGATATACATAATAGTTGTAATAGAAATGTGGAATACGGGACCACTCTAAACCAATTTCTTTATCGATAACTAAGCTATCGCCGAAATACTTTTTATTTAGCTCATAGTAAATGTCCGTTAACATATCTGGTGTTACTGCATGACCTTCTTGCACTTTTTGATGAATCACATGTTCAAACTCAGCAAACATAGTTTGACGGAATACTGTGCCACGGAAACCTTCTAAATAATGATTCAATAAGTATAGGCGCTTCTTCTTATCATCTGTCGTTTTTAATAAGTAGTCATTGAGAAGTGCCTCATTACATGTAGACGCTACCTCCGCGACGAAAATCGAATAATCACCATACACGTAAGGCTGCGTTTTTCTTGTATAGTAACTATGCACAGAGTGACCGAACTCGTGCGCAAGCGTAAATAAATTATTTACATTATCATGCCAGTTCATTAATACATATGGATTTGTTCCATATGCACCAGATGAATAAGCGCCGCTTCGTTTCCCTTTATTTTCATATACATCTACCCAGCGATTTTCATATGCTTCTTGTAAAATTTCAACATACTCTTCCCCAAGTACATGTAATGATTGTAAGAGCATATCTTGCGCTTCTTTATATGTGACGTTCATTTTCACTTCTGGTACGAGCGGTGTGTATAAATCGTACATGTGCAATTCATCTAATCCAAGTGCTCGTTTCCGAATATCAATGTAACGATGTAATAAATGTAAATTTTCATTTACTGTTTCCACAAGTTGATCATACACAGACTCTGGAATATTATTATTGCTCAGCGCAGCTTGGCGAGCAGAATCATATTTACGGACACTTGCATAAAAATTATTTCGCTTAATTGCACCGTTTAATGTGCTTGCAAATGTATTCTTATATTTCCCATACGTTTCATATACAGCATGAAATGCATCATGGCGCACACGAGGATCATCACTTTCTAAAAATTGAATATAACGTCCATGCGTCACTTCTACCTCTTCCCCATTTTCATCTTGAATAGATGGGAATTTCAAGTCTGCGTTATTTAGTATACCAAACGTGTTACTAGATGCACCCATAACCTCAGAAGCTTGAGCTAATAACGCTTCTTCCGCCTCTGATAATACGTGAGGACGTTGACGCGTAATTTCTTCTAATGCATGCTCATATACCTTTAATTCTTTATTTTCTTGTAAAAATGATTGTAATGTCTCTTCTTCAATTGTTAAAATTTCTGGCACAATGTACGCCATGCCACTTGACGCTTGAGAGTATAAACTTTTTGCACGATCATTTAACGCTTGATAAGATGAATTTGTTGTATCTTGGTCATAGCGCATATGTGCGTATGTATACAGTTTGCCAAGACGCATTGATATCTCATCTTCATATTGCAGTGCCTCTAGCAATGTATTTGCTGACTCTCCAAGTTTTCCTTTAAATTCCGTCAGCTTTGGTAATAGTTCTTTTACCGCTTGAAATTCCGTTTCCCACTCTGCATCCGTTTGGAAAATATCTTCTAAGCGCCACGTGTTTTCTACTTCAATCTCGCTACGCGCTGGCAATGCTTTTACAGTTTTTTGTTCATTCATTTATAAACCCTCCTTATTTCTATCCCATATAAATCCATTTTGATTTTTCAACATACAAGTCGCCGCTATGCAGAAACAACATGATCGCTACTTGCCTTCTCCTTTTGTTTTAAATCGTGCCCATGGCAGAAAAAGGCCTTGACCGCTGCTATGCACGGCCAGATGCTCTCGTTCACCTAAAAGGAAAGGGTTTTATGCTGTTCTTTCAATTCGTATTTATATAGTACAATTCGATTCTTCTTATGTAATTCCTTCTGGGTACTTTTCTATTATATCCGTTTTCACTTTACTCATGTTGTACTTTGCTTCCAAAAGCATAAGAGCCTCTGTTAAAAATAAGCGATCAAATTTCTGCACTTCCTCTTCTGTTTTAGGAACAAAAAAATAACGTATTTTTCGATATTTGTAAACATCAACTTGCTCAATTTCCCCAATTACACATAAAAATCGCATATATTCTCTCACTGCTTGCTGCCAAAATATTTGCGGAAAATATGGCAGGGACCTTCTACGAATCCCCCTATGTCGTTCCACATACTGAAAAACAGTATGCAATGAAAAATATTCTCCTACCGCAAATTTTCCCAGTAGCTCAATTAAAATATAAGCTTGCCATATGAAAGAATGCGTACGAAATGCCAAAAGCGATGGTAACGGAACACCTATTTCAGCAGGAAAACAAGAAGGAGATATACGATTCTCATAAAGAAGCTCTAAAAAAGAACGCTCCCCCTGCTTCCACATATGAATGCCATTTGCTCGGAAGCGCTGTTTTTTATTCATCCACTCTTTTTCTAAACGTTCAATGGAAATAGGTGATGTTGTAAGAAGGGTTTTGAATGTAGTGATAGGAAGAGGAAAATAAATTGCATGTGAAAAAACGATCGACGAGGAAAAAGGTAAAAGAAGATTACATTTGAAAAAAGCTTTTACATTAGGACAAAAATAGAGGAGATATGGATTTGGACAATATTGCACACAGCAGGAATGAAAAGAGGATAGCGACAACCAATATGCCCCGTGACGTTTGAATTGATTCCCTCCTAAAATCCATAATATTTGAATCCCTTCTTTCCAATACCCTTCTGTTCGCTTTAACAACTGCTTCTCTGATAAAGTTGCGCATTGATATTCAATTGCAATTTGCCGATTATCAATTGTTACAAACAAATCCGGCCGCTGCTGAATCGCTGGTAAATAGTGTTCTATCTTTATTGAACAAACTTGTGACTGAAACCATCTGTATAACTGCTCTTTCCCCCGCAAATGGTACGCCGATTCATTTTCAAATTCAACTTTACAGCTATGTGATTTCTTATGTGCAAAGTGCCACTGCTTTTGTTTTCCTAATTTCAACTGTACTTCGTAATGACAAATGGGACAGAAAAAGCGCTCGTTCTCCCGTAACATCATAAGCTGCTTTTCCTGCCATCCATGAAGAAGATGAATTTCTTCTCCATTTTCTTTCTTCGCAACAAACATAGAATCACTCCTTTCTTCCGTATGGACTATTCGACAATAACAAACGAGTTCCTGCCCAGATAAAGTGAAACTTCCTTCAGTAGGCGCCTTTTCCTACTGAAGGAAAGCTCTCACCAATCGGGCTCTTACGGGCAGTTTTTTCGTCTTGAGACACTAGAAGATACTGCCCTAAAGTAGCGGGATACAAAAAAGACTCATTTCCATGAGCCTTTAAAGTAACGGAGATAATAAACGGTATGTCGATTCTACAATCCGCATCACAAGACGACGGTTATTAAAACGATCGACATGAATTTCATTCGACACCTGCAAATCTTTTTCAAAATCGGTCACAAGTTTGCGAATACTGTTTGTATCATATAAAAAAGCGTTCACTTCAAAATTCAAATGAAAACTTCTCATATCCATATTTGCCGTTCCAATTGACGCCAAATCAGAATCAACAATCACAACCTTGCTGTGTAGAAATCCTTTTTCATATTCATATATCTTGACGCCTGCCTCTAATAATTCTGGAAAATAAGAACGTGACGCATAAAATACCGTCCTCTTATCCGGTTTGCTCGGCATTAACAATCGAACATCAATACCTGCTAAGGCCGCTACTTTTAATGCTGATAAAATATCATCATCTGGAATAAAATATGGCGTTGCAATCCAAATTGATTTTCGTGCCGAGGCAATCATTGCAAAATATAAATGCTTAATCGTTTCCCACTTATTATCAGGTCCGCCTGCAACGAGCTGCACACCTCCCTGTTCATCCCCTTTTACAACATCCGCCTGTAAATAATCAGGAGTTAATACAGCTTCCCCCGTCATATAAAACCAATCTTGTAAAAAGATAAGTTGTAAACTTCGCACAGCTTCGCCTCGTAAATACAAATGAGTGTCTCGCCAAAAACCAAAATATTTATTTTCTCCTAAATACTCGTCCCCAATATTTAAACCGCCAACAAACCCTTCATTTCCGTCAACAACAATAATTTTCCGGTGATTTCGATAGTTAATCTTGTCGTTTAAAATAGGAAAACGTACAGGAAAAAACGGAACCATTTCAACACCGGCATTGTTCAATTCCTCAATATATGTGTTTGAAAGTTTAAAACTCCCTACAGCATCATATAAAAATCGAACGCTTACACCCTCTTTTGCTTTTTGAATAAGAATGTCCTTAATTTTTGTACCAATTTTATCATCACGCACAATATAATATTCCATATGAATATGATGCTTTGCCTTTTTCAATCCATCTAAAATAGCTTGAAATGTCTCTTTCCCATTTGTTAATACTTTCGTTTCCGTATGAAAGGAAATATTTAATGCCCCTAAACGATCAGCTAACCGAAATAACAATTCTTGATGTTCATGCTTTTTCAATATACGATCTTGATCGTACTCATGCCCTTTATACTGTAAAAATGCTTGTTCGTCTAAAAGCGCTTTCTTTTGAAACATTCGTTTCCTTCGAAAATTTTGTCCGAACAGAAGATATGCAAAAAAACCGATTACCGGAAAAATGCCAAGTACAATTAACCAAGTTAGTGTTTTCGAGGGATGACGATTTTCCAAAAAAATGACAAAACCAATTAGAAACCCTGATATTGTAAATAAAATACTTAAAATTCCTAAAAACGAAATATCTTTAATACCAATTACATCTGAATAAAATGCTACATCAATAAATAGACGCAACGAAATAAATACCACAAATAAACCAATTAAAAAGAACAATAGCTTCAACGTATTTTTCATATCCGCCCTCCTTACTTACAATCACGGTTCGTATATGTGCATTTAAAAAGCCGATTTCATTATAAGGAAATCGGCCTACATTCCAGGAGAAAAATGATGACGAATCGTTTCAAGTGCCCCTTCAGTAACAATTTGCTTTCCATATTCACGAACACGATGAATTGTTAAAGCGGATTCCTCGCCATATTCTAACATCACGCTTAAAATACGGTCAATTTCCTCTTCATCGTGCACTACCTCATCAAACTCGACATATACATAATAGCGGTTTTCAAATGAATATAATTCATCTTTTATCTCTTCAAATATAAGTCGATGACTTAATGAAATAACATGCTCAAAGTCGTCAAATTTAATTAAAAAACCGAATGTACCATCTTCGTTAAAAATTGCTCCTGCTTCTGCCTCTTCTAATTCCTGCTCAAATAACGATTCAATTCGCTCATCTAAAGGAATATCGATAATCTTATCAAGACCAATTGGTAATTCTAATTTTTGTCCGTCTTTCGAAAGCTGTGCTTTCGTTACAAGTACCTCAATTCCCTTTTCAAGTGCCTGCACTTGAATCCAAAGCGGCCCGTCTATAAAAAAGTCATCATGGTCACGCGCTTCATCCATCATTTCCCAAAATAATTGTTCACTTTTATCGCGATTATACCAAATGTCTTCACGGTTAAATCCACGGTCTTCTATATCAATGTACGAGATATAAAATTTCATCGTATGATCATTAACTCTTTCAATATCCATAATGCACCTTTCCCTTCCTATTTGGAATGGTTATGAAGGGACTCCCCAATCATATTACAAAAAAATTAGAATCTTGTACTCTCATTTTATGATAAGATGCACCAGAATGGAAATAAAATCACCTTATTTACCAAAAAAACAGTCATTTACCTAATTTCTCATTCAATATATACATACAAATTGAAAAAAACGCTTTTTTTAGTTAGGCGAGTGCTTCTGACCATGCATAGGAGCGGTCAAGGCCTTTTTCTGCCACGGGCGGGATTTAAAACAAAGGGAGATAGCGAGTGCAAAGCACCTTTTTTCTTCATAGCCGCGATTTATATGTTGAAAATCAAAAACCGAACTAAAATACTTTCTTTTTATGGGCGAGAGCATCTGGCCTAGCATCACAGCGGTCATGTTGTTTCTTCGTAGCATCAACTAATAGAGTCGAAAGTTAAAATGGATTCCCTCTTCTTATTTCAGAAAAAACATTGGACATGCTATCACCGGAAATGATTGTCCTATATTCTTTTTTCCTGCATATGATGTAAACGAAACAAGCTTACAAATACATCGGCTGTCCATATATCTCTTACCTATGACGTGACTGAAAACAAATCCGCTCCTAATAGACGATATTTCTCTCTATTAGGACTGAGTAAATGGAGGCAAACTGAATGGATTTAGACTTTCTCACATCCATCTTTATAATCGTTGGTATTGATGTTGTATTAGGCGGCGATAACGCAATTGTCATTGCACTCGCTAGTCGAAACTTACCAGAGACAGAACGGAATAAAGCTATTGTTTTAGGCACTGGTTTAGCCATCATATTACGTATCCTACTCACAATAATGGCCGTTTATTTACTTAATATTCCCTTTTTGCAATTAGCAGGTGGCATTTTACTCACTTTCATTGCAATCAATCTGCTTACAGATAACAGCCATGATCTTTCTAGTATTAAGGCAAAGACAACATTATTCCAAGCTGTGCGAACAATCGTTTTCGCAGATCTTGTTATGGGATTTGATAATGTACTTGCAATCGCAGGAGCTTCTCATGGAAATATTACATTAGTTATTCTCGGATTACTCATTTCTATTCCTATTATTATTTGGGGAAGTAAGCTTATTTTATTATGCATGGAAAGATTTCCTCTTCTCGTCTATATCGGCGCTACAATCTTAGCTTACACAGCAGGCAGCATGGTAACACATGAAGAAAATCTTAGATCATTTTTCGAGACAAAACCACTTTTCACGGCAAGCATTCCCTTTCTTTTTATGATTACGGTGCTACTAGTTGGAATTGTTGTAAACCAAGTAAAGCTGCGAAATACTTGAACTATTTATCATTGATTATTATCAGACTTTTGCTGTCTGCTATAAATACAAATAAAAACCCCATTTCTTTTTAGGGGGACGAGAGCATCTGGCCATGCATAGCAGCTACATATATGTTGAAAAATCAAAATGGATTTCTGTAAAATATCGGTCGTTTGACGAAATGTACAGTATATCCTCCGTACAAAATGAAAAGGAACTGATTCACTCATCCTGCTAAAACAGGAGAGGGAATCAGTTCCTTTTGCATATTATATTAATTTACAAGACGCTGCGCTTCTCGCAATTGGAACGTTCTCACTGTTCGTGGTAAGAAACGACGAATTTCATCTTCGTTATAACCAACTTGCAGGCGTTTTTCATCAATGATAATAGGACGACGAAGAATACCTGGGTAATCGCGAATAAGCTTATATAAATCTTGAAGAGGTAAAGATTCTAAATTAATATTCAATTCTTGAAAAATTTTAGAACGAGTTGAAATAATCTCATCTGTTCCGCTTTCCGTCATACGTAAAATCTCTTTAATTTCCTCAATCGATAATGGATCAGAGAAAATATTACGTTCTGTATAAGGAATATGGTTTTCCTCTAACCATAATTTCGCTTTTCTACAAGACGTACAACTTGGAGAACTATATAGTGTTACCATACATTACTCACTCTCCTTAAAAGAGTACAAATTCTGTACTATTTCACATTTTTATAATTACATTCAAACAAATTTTGTATTACTCATGATTACTTATCTAAAAATAAAGAACTTCTAAACCTGTAAGCGAACTTCTCTAAAAAAATAATTACTTTAAATAAGTAACTTCTATAATTCATTATACAATAGAACAGAAGAGAAATATACAATAATTTTTCTTCATAATATACATAAAAGTTATGCAAAAGATGTGCATTTTGTAAGAAAAGTATGTATACAAGAAAACAAAGGAACGTCTGTTCTTGATTTATTTTATCAAACTACTTTCCCGCCGTCTACACAAATACACTCTTTTTATCAAACAATTCTTTTTTTTTTGTCTTTTTCAACATACAATATAACTATACTTGTGCAAAGGGGGATTACATATGGGAGCTTTTTTTCTTGATTTTGTAATCGTTGCAGCATTAGTCATTGGGATCACCGCAACTATTGGGGTTGTAACAAATGGGATCGGCGAAAAATTGTTTGGCCGCAAAGACAAAATGAAATTCGTAAATAAATCTGCCGAAGTGCAAACTGGCTGGAATCAAGTTGGCGGTAAGGGAATTTATAAAAAACATACGTATTAAAAAAAGAAGCAGGATTCGAATCCTGCTTCTTTTTTCATGCGTATTATTTTCCTACAGAAGTCCATTTAAAGCTTAGCTCTGGACCATATTTATTGATGTAAAGATCTTTTATTGTTTCACGCTCTAAAAATGCTCTTCCACGTTGATAGATTGGTGCAATCGCCGCATCATCGAATAGGATTTTTTCTGCTTTCGAAAGATTATTCCAACGTCCTTTTACATCAGATCCTTCTTTCTTAGCCTTTGTAATCAGTTCATCATATTGAGCATTTGAATAGCCCATTTTATTTTGTGCACCGTTTGTTACAAATAAATCAAGGAATGTCATTGCATCTGGGTAGTCTGGTCCCCAACCGCTATATGAGATATCATAATCACCACTGCTCTCTAACTTTAACACTTGTGCAAAAGGTTGTACTTTCACATTTAGTTTTAAGCCTGGTAAATTCTTTTCTAATTCACCTTTTAAAAACTCACTAATTTTCTTCGCTAATTCTGTATCAGAGTTTAATAACGTTAATTCAATTGTGTCTTTTCCAAGCTCTTTTTTACCAGCTTCCCAATACTTTTTCGCTTCTTTCAGATCCACTTTTGCAAGCTTTCCATTTTCTTTACGGAAATCTTTCCCGTCAGAATTCTTAACAAAGTCTTCTGGAACTAAGCCGCCAGCTGCTTTTGAACCGTTATTCAACATTGTATTTATCATACCGTTGCGTTCAAACCCTAGAGAAATCGCTTTACGAATATTTTTATTTGCTAAAGCAGGATTCTTTTGATTTAAACGTAAGAAGAATACTGTTGGATCACTTGTCGTTTTAAAACCGCTATCTTTTCTATATTTATCTACAAATTCTGCTGATAAAAGAACACGGTCAACTGCTTTTGTTTCATATAAATTTACCGCTGTTCCTGTCTCTTTTACGATATTATAGTTGATTTCCTCTAATTTAACTGTTTTATTATCCCAATAAGATGGATTTTTCTTTAATTGGAAGCTTTGCTCATGTTTCCATTCACTTAATACAAATGGACCATTATATAATGTTGTATTTGCTTCTAGCCCATGCTTTTGACCTTGTTCTTTTACGAATTTTTCATTAAGCGGGAAGAACAGCGGATATACTGTTAAATTTACAAAATACGGAACTGGATTGTCTAGTTCTACTTCGAATGTATAATCATCAACTGCTTTGACACCTAATTGGTCTGCTGGCAATTGTTTCATATTGATCTTCTCTGCATTCTTCACATCAAACATAATGTAAGCAGATTTTGCAGCTGTATCTGGATTTACTGCTCGTTGCCAAGAATACACAAAATCTTTTGCTGTTACAGGGTCCCCATTTGACCATTTTGCATCTTTACGTAATTTAAATGTATATTTCTTTCCATCTGTTGATTTGTCATACGACTCGGCAACACCTGGAACTAATTTTTGATCTTTTCCAAGACGATATAACCCTTCCATTGCATTGTTCATTACGCTTGAAGATGCTGCGTCTGTTGTTAATGTTGTATCCATCGTTGGAAGCTCAGTTGTTTCAACCATATTGATTACTTGCTTCGCACTACTTGTGTCCCCTTTTGCTTTCGCCTGCGAATCATCTTTTGAATATCCGCATCCCCCTAGAATCATGCTTACTGTCAATGTTGATGCAAGTAGCACCGGCACCTTTTTCTTCATATATTATACCCTCCTCCAAAATGTTAGATCTTTCATTGAAAATAATAAAAAGTGATTAAGTTCTAACAATTCATATTATACATACAAATTGATTATTTGTATATTTATTTTTCTATTTTATGAAAATTTTCTGTTAACATTTTATACCTTCTCCTCGTTTTAACATCAATGTATTTATTGATTTTTTGTTATTTTTTAACTTATTTAAATTATCTGAATATAATTGTAGGATTTTTATGATATATATTTTGTACAAAATACTATGCTTTCTCTCTTTGTTGTTAAGTGTTCTTCTAAAAACAAAAAACCGAGCACATTTTCCATGTGCTCGGTTTCTCTTATTGATAGATTTCTTTATATTTCTTATACTCAGCCTCTGAGCAAAGAACGAAATGTCCTGGGCGAACTTCGCGCATTTCCGGCACTTCATTACCATATTGATGCTGAGACGGATCGTATACGATACGTTTACGATTACGCTCATAATCTGGATCTGGAAGCGGAATTGCTGATAGTAGTGATTTTGTATACGGATGAATTGGATGCTCGTATAACTCTTCACTCGTTGCAAGTTCCACGATTTTCCCGTGATACATAACACCGATGCGATCACTAATGTATTTTACCATCGATAAATCATGGGCAATAAATAAGTATGTTAAACCTTTTTCTTTTTGTAGCTGTTTCAATAAGTTAACCACTTGCGCCTGAATTGACACGTCAAGTGCCGAAATCGGCTCATCGGCGATAATAAAGTCCGGTTCTACAGCTAACGCCCTTGCAATTCCAATACGCTGACGTTGTCCACCAGAGAATTCATGCGGGAAACGACTTGCATGCTCACGGTTCAAACCAACCGTCTCAAGTAAGTCATACACACGCTTCATCCGATCTTCTTTGTTTTTAGCAAGACCGTGAATATCAATTCCTTCTGCAATAATATCTCCAACGCTCATACGCGGATTTAATGATGCGTATGGATCTTGGAAAATCATTTGCATTTTACGGTTAAATTTCTTTAATTCAGCACGTGATTTCTTACCGTGTACATTTTCCCCGTCAAACAATACTTCTCCTGCTGTTGCGTCATATAAACGAATAATTGTTCTTCCCGTTGTTGATTTACCAGAACCAGACTCTCCTACAAGTCCAAATGTTTCTCCGCGGTAAATATCAAACGTAACATCATCAATCGCTTTTACAACTCCGCCGTTCACGTTAAAATATTGTTTTACATTTTTTACTTCAATTAATTTTTCACGATTATTAGTCATGCTGTTCACCCGCTTTCATTTGTCGAATACGTCTTTGGACAATTTCAGGTGGCTCCACTTTTGGAGCTTGTTCATGAAGCAGCCACGTTGCTGCATAATGCGTATCACTTACTTTAAAGAAAGGTGGTTCCATTTCAAAGTCAATTTTTAATGCCTGTGGATTACGCGCTGCAAATGCATCACCTTTTGGCGGCTTTAATAAGTCTGGCGGCGTTCCTGGAATTGCATATAACTCTTCTTCCCCGCCTTCTAAACTTGGCATAGAAGCTAATAATCCCCATGTATACGGATGTTTCGGGTTATAGAAAATTTCATCAACTGTTCCAATCTCTACAACTTTCCCTGCATACATAACAGCTACGCGGTCCGCTACATTGGCAACAACACCTAAATCATGCGTAATAAAAATGATAGCCGCTTCTGTTTTTTGCTGAATGTCTTTCATTAGCTCTAAAATTTGTGCTTGAATTGTTACATCAAGCGCAGTTGTCGGTTCATCGGCAATTAATAATTTCGGATTACAAGCAAGCGCCATCGCAATAACAACACGTTGTCTCATCCCACCTGAAAATTGGTGCGGATATTGCTTGAGACGTGCCTCTGGATTTGGAATTCCTACAAGATCGATAAGCTCTAACGCAACTTTACGCGCATCAGCTTTACTCATTCCTTGATGTTTAATAAGACCTTCCATAATTTGATTACCAATTGTCATCGTTGGATTTAACGACGTCATTGGATCTTGGAAAATCATCGCGATCTCTTTTCCGCGAATTTGTTGCATTTCTTTTTCAGACAGCTTCGTTAAATCACGACCGTCAAAAATAATTTCTCCGTTCTTAATGCGCCCTGGCGGCTTTGGAATTAAGTCCATCAACGCTTTAGATGTAACGGACTTACCAGAACCAGATTCCCCCACAATTGCTAGCGTTTCTCCTTTTTTCAAATCAAAAGTAACTCCGCGCACTGCTTGTACTTCACCAGCATGTGTGTCGAATGAAACTTGTAAATCTTTTACTTCTAACAAAGTTTTCATCATTCCCTCTCCTTTCTTCTTTATTTACGCATTTTTGGATCTAATGCATCACGTAAACCATCTGCTAATAAGTTAAATGCTAAAATCAACAAACTAATTACAGTCGCTGGAATAAACATCATATGTGGATATGTTTGAATTGACTTATACCCATCACTTACTAAAGAACCTAATGATGCTAATGGCGGCTGAATTCCAAGGCCAATGAAACTTAAGAAAGCTTCTCCGAATACCGCATGTGGAATTGTAAACATTGTCATAACAATGATAGATCCCATTAAGTTTGGCACTAAATGTTTTACAATTAATTGTGTATTTGTTGCTCCAAGTGTGCGTGATGCTAATACGTACTCTTGATTTTTCATTTTCAACACTTGTCCACGCACAATACGTGACATGCCAATCCATCCTGTAAGAGTCATCGCTAATGTAATTGATAGAATACCAGGATCCATTACAATTACCATTAAAATTACGATAATTAAGTACGGAATACCATTTAATACTTCAACGAAACGCTGCATGAAGTTATCAACACGGCCTCCGTAGAATGCGGAGATACCACCATATGCAACCCCAATAACTAAATCAATTGCTGCTGCTAATAATGCGATATATAAAGATACTCGTGTTCCTTCCCACGTTCTTGTCCAAATGTCACGGCCAAGATCATCTGTACCAAACCAGAAATATTCTTTAATATCACGTTTCTCATACTGATCTACACCATATTGGTCTACACCATCAAAAGGCAGCCAGTGGATCTTCTCTAAAACCGGTATTTTCGGCGGTACTTTTGCACGATCTAAATCTTGATCTTTATAAGAATATTTACTCATCATCGGACCAAAAATCGCTAGCAGAATAATTAAAGCAAGAATAATCATTCCAAAAACTGCGCCTTTATGTTGAAACAGACGTCTTCTTACATCTTCCCAAAACTTTACACTCGGACGGGCAATAACTTCATTATCCGTATTGCTGCGATTTGCTGGTTGAAATAAATCTGGCGATATTTTTTGTACATCTTTCATCATTTTTTCCCTCCCGCTAAACGAATACGAGGATCAACTACACCGTATAGTACATCGACAATAAAGATAACAAGAATGAAAATTGCACTATAGAACATTGTTGTACCCATAATAACTGTATAATCGTTTAATGGAATAGACTTAACGAACTGTTCCCCTAAACCTGGTACAGCAAATACTTGCTCAACAACAAGTGTTCCTGTCATTAAAGCAGCAACCATTGGGCCTAAAATCGTAATGATCGGAATAAGAGCATTTCGCAGTGCGTGTTTTACAATAATTACACCTTGACTAATCCCTTTTGCTTTTGCTGTTAAAATGTACTCTGCTTGCATAACTTCTATTAATTCGGTACGTGCAAAACGAGCTATTGTAGCTATTACAGATACCGACAATGCAATTGTTGGAAGAATTGTATATTCAAACCCTTTCCAAAACGCTACCGGTAACCAGCCCGCTCTTACTGCTACATAATATTGTAGTAGTGCCGCAAAAACGAATGCAGGTACAGACATTCCGAGTACCGAAATGAACGTTGCCCCGTAATCAGCCCACGTGTTCGTACGAAGTGCTGCAACAATACCTAATAATAATCCAATAATAGTTCCTAAAACAATCGCTTGAAAACCTAATTGTGCAGATGGACCAATGCGGCCAACAATCATATCTGTTACTGGACGGTTATCATACTGGAATGATACCCCCAAGTCCCCTTGAACTAAATTTTTCATATAATGCACATATTGCACTGGTAGCGGATCATTTAATCCATATTTTTCTAAAATGATTTCTTTTTGTGCTGGTGATAATTTCTCCTGATTTTTAAGCGGAGAACCTGGCAACAACTTCATTAAAAAGAATGTTAAAGTTGTGATTAAAAATAATGTAATGATCATGTACGCGAAACGTTGTAATGTATAACGTCCCATAAATAGCACCTCCCCATTTTTTCAAAAGCAATAAGATAGTTTAAAATATTCTTACTATTATCTTTAAAAATAAGAGCATACGCCCATCATAGGCATATACCCTTGAAAACGATGGAATAAATTACATTATTACTACCATTTGTAATAAACCTATTTAAATATGAGATTAAATCTAGCAAATCAGGTTCTCTAATTGCGCATTATGTACCTTCATTTGTAAAAATTAGAATTAAAAGAATAATCTCCAAGTTTCTACAATTTTCATTATACATATAATGCGACGATTGTGAATATAATTTTTTATTTTTTTGTTAAAATTTTTAATTTACAGTGTATTTTATATATATTTTGTAAAGACAGGACTTAACATTGAAGTTATCTAATTAAAGGAAAATGCAAAATTATATATATTTTTCTAAAAATTCTTTATAGTACATATTATAACTTTTATAGTATAATAATTCTAGTAATATTTTGCGGAGGGGAAGCATTTGAATACACTTTTTTCACGTATTAGTATACTAACAGGAGTCTCAATTGCGATTTCTGGCGCATATGCTGCTATATTTTCCAATTCTTTTTTGTTGTATTTTATTAATATTATGTTTTATATCGCTTTACTCTTCATTATTATCGGAGGATTTGTATTTCTATTTCAACGCGGTTTTTTCAATGTAACAATGTATGCTTTTAAAAAATTAGGTCGATCCAATAAAAAGATTGAATCTTTAATTGAAGGAGAAGAAGAACGCGATCCGAAAGAAATATTATATCGAACTTATTCCTTTACATGGACATACCCTATCGTCATTACTGGTATCATATTAGGAGCATTATCAACAATTATTGGTTTCGCTATTAAATAATTTGCAAACGATTTATCATGTGTTATAATAGTACAACAATTTTATACGTATGCAATGAGAAAGAAGAGTACATATTGAGGCAATTTCAGAGAGCTTGTGGTTGGTGAGAACAAGTAATTGTACAATATGGAATGGGCTTTTGAGCACCAAACCGAAACGTTTCAGGAG
The DNA here is from genome assembly GCF_044543425.1 of Bacillus sp. NPDC077411. NCBI lineage: Bacteria > Bacillati > Bacillota > Bacilli > Caryophanales > Bacillaceae > Bacillus > Bacillus sp. NPDC077411. The sequence goes on from NZ_JBITWA010000001.1 coordinate 413,972, forward strand.
TAGGCTTTGGCGTCACATCCAACGTTACAATGGATAAAGAGATTTTGCTTTCGCAAAATAATTAGGGTGGTACCGCGGTCCATTCGTCCCTACTTTTAGGGATGAATGGGCTTTTTTGTATTCGAAAAGCGCAAGCGGCTCGTTCAAAACCACAAAACGTTAGGGTTCTAGACGAAAATATGAAAAACTAAAAACAATACAACTTTTCAAGGAGGAAATGATATGTCAGTTATTTTTTCAGGCATTCAACCAAGCGGAACAATTACACTTGGTAACTATTTAGGAGCAATGAAGCAGTTTACAGAACTGCAAAATGAACACGATTGCTATTTCTGCATTGTAAATCAACATGCAATTACTGTACCGCAAGATCCAGTACAGCTTCGTAAAAACATTCGCAGTCTAGCAGCACTATACTTAGCATGTGGCATCGATCCAGAAAAATCTACATTATTTGTACAATCAGAAGTTCCAGCACACGCTCAGCTTGGATGGATTATGCAATGCACTGCATATGTCGGTGAATTAGAACGTATGACGCAATATAAAGATAAATCAAACGGAAGAGAATCTGTTCCAGCTGCTTTATTAACATACCCGCCATTAATGGCAGCAGATATTTTACTATATAATACAGAGATTGTTCCAGTTGGAGAGGACCAAAAACAACATATGGAGTTAACACGCGATTTAGCAGAGCGTTTTAACAAGCGTTATCGCGAAGTATTTACAATTCCAGAAGTTCGCATTCCAAAAGTAGGGGCTCGCGTTATGTCATTAACAGAGCCGACGAAAAAAATGAGTAAATCTGATCCAAATCCAAAATCGATGATTAGTTTACTTGACGATCCAAAAACAATTGAAAAGAAAATTAAAAGTGCTGTAACCGATTCAGACGGCATCGTAAAATTTGACAAAGAAAATAAACCAGGTGTTTCAAACTTGTTAACAATCTACTCTTCTTTCTCAGGGAAAACAGTTGAAGAGTTAGAAACAGCGTACGAAGGCAAAGGATACGGCGACTTTAAAGGCGACTTAGCGCAAGTTGTTGTAGAAGCAATTCGTCCAATTCAAGACAAATACAATGAACTTATTAACTCTCCTGAATTAGACGAAATCCTTGATCAGGGGGCCGAAAAAGCAAACCGCGTCGCAATGAAGCAACTTCGTAAAATCGAAAACGCAATGGGGTTAAGCAGAAAACGAAGATAAGAGGAAAAGCGCAAGCGGCTCGCTCAGAATGGAAGGGGGATGGAGCTCCTGACGTAGAGGTGCTTTTTACCTCGCAGGAAGGCGCGAAGCCACCGACCATTCTAGCCGCTGGAGCTGGACAAGAGAAAAGCGGATGCGGCTCGCTCACTCTCATGACGAATTTTGTCGAAGAATCTTTATTTCGTGTCGAATCGGCGATATATCGTAAATATCGCCGATAAACACATCACTTCCGCCGATATCTTAGCGGACACAAAAAAAGGAATGATCCTAAAAGGCACCTACGCACCTTTTGGATCATTCCTTTTAATTTACCTTTTGCTCATTTTCCATTTCCCACAACTTTTCAAAGAACGGTTGTCCTCTTACAAGTCGCTCACAAAGCTGTTCATGTTTACCTGACCATCCGTGCTTCGCTTCGTCATATAAGCGATTCCACACTTCTTCAAACGGTAGATGTTGTACAGCTGGATATGCTGCTGGATCCCATTCTGTATACCAATAGCGAATCTCCGCTGGATTTTTCGTTGTATGTAGCTGGTCTAGCGCCATAAAGAGCAGTTGTTTTAATTGTCGTTCTTTCCGTGTTAACCCATTCATCATATGCGGGGAAGGTGATAAAATATGATGTTCCTTTTGCTGCGATTCCATTTCAAAATCATATGTTTCTGCTTGTACGTTTTCTACCATTTCATACACCATTTGCTCTTGTCTTGGAATCAGTCGGCTTTTACGTATTGGAATATTGTATCCAATTGTATCAATCGCAATTATTCCTTTTCCATCTGATACAACAAAGCAATACTCTTGCTGCAGTCGTTCATGGTTTTTTCGAATATACGCCTTATGATGTACGTCTTCCAATAGTTTTTGCGGAAGCTCTAGCAATTCGTTCTCGATGTAATGATATAATGTGGAATCTACTTTTACTAATGGTACTTGATCTAACAATTCGATCGTATCATCCTTCCGCCATTCATAGAAATGACAGACGTTATACCCGTTTTCTTCACCTTCAAACCAATTTACCCATACATCATGCAGATATAACATTGCTTACCCCTCACTTCACAACTGTTTGTATATCTCATTATGGTCATCTTTCGTAAAATTTATTCCAATTGAGGAAATATATTCTTATTAATTAATTTCTTCATAATCCTCTATCTTTCATGCTTAACAGTAAAACTTTCATTAGATTTTTGCAGCAAATAACAAGCCATCAGTGGAATTGTTCTTCATCCTTCACTGATGGCCAACTAGGCTTTACTTCTCACGGAATTTTAAGGTGTAGACTCATACAGGATAAACAGATTAGCAATTTTTATGAGTCAAAAGACAATGCTCCCTCTAAAATAGCTTTAGCATCCATTTCTAATAAAGAAGTTGTGTTCCATTTCTTATGCTCTACACAATCTTTTACAATATGAAATCCCACAGCATATCCAAGCATTTTTGGATAAAATCCTCGTCCATTTAGCAATGTATCGTGCTCGCGTGTCCCTCGTTGTATCCCCCGCTTTTTTTGTATAAACCGATGCCAAAACATAATTGCCTCGTCTTTCTTATAATAAGACACCCACGGAGCATAGTAACTTTCCCCGTGCCGTTCATACACCGCATGTTCTGCCAATCCCTCCATCATCATTGTATCCAAAATGGTATACGCTTCTTCTCCCTTCTCATTTGCATGAATTCGACATATATGATGATATTCATGAGTAAGCAATGCCTTTAACTCGGCAATCGAATTTTGTGAACTCACAAACAAAAACAAAGCATTTCGCATTGCTAATCCCGCTTTTCCGTTATATTCTCGTTGAACAGTTCGATTATACGGATCTGATAACAAAATAAATACCGGTATATCAGGTCCTTTTAACCATTGCTGCAGTTTTTTATATTCTATCGCCAATTGCTCCCATACTCGTTCTTTTTGCAATACGCCTATTTCTTCCTCACCACCTACTACCGGACGAAACATTCCTTTTGAAACAAGAAACCGATATAACGCTTCTTTCTGAAGCGGAATATACTTTGTAAACTTCTCACAAATTTTTTCTGGCTCCTGATAATACTTACTCATCCACACCGCCGTTTGAATCACTCCCACCTCTCCCACTCTCCTTTCGTTCCATACATATGCAACGAAACGAAAGAAAGCATAAAAAAAATGCAGATTTTCATCTGCACTTTTTTTTATTTATATTCTTTAAATACTAATGCTGCGTTATGTCCACCGAAACCTAATGAGTTACTTAATACAGCACGTACTTTTTGTTGTCTTGCTTTATTTGGTACACAATCTAAATCACACTCTGGATCTGGTGTTTCATAGTTAATTGTTGGCGGAACAACGCCATCTTGAATTGTTTTCACAGATATAATTGCTTCTACCGCACCAGCTGCACCTAATAAATGTCCTGTCATTGATTTTGTTGAACTTACCGCTACTTTATATGCATGCTCGCCAAATACTTCTTTAATTGCCATCGTTTCATATTTTTCATTCGCTTCTGTACTTGTGCCGTGCGCATTAATATAATCGATATTTTCTGGCTGAAGACCCGCTTCTTCTAACGCTTGACGCATCGCACGCACACCGCCTTCACCGCCAGGAGCTGGTAGCGTAATATGGAACGCATCACCTGTTGCTCCGTATCCAACGATTTCAGCATAAATATGTGCACCACGTGCTAACGCATGCTCTAATTCTTCTAATACAAGAATTCCTGCTCCTTCTCCCATTACGAATCCACTTCGATTTTTATCGAACGGACGACAAGCAGTTGCTGGATCTTCATTAAATGTTAATGCTTTAGCTGAACAAAATCCAGCAACCGCCATATTTGTTAACGGTGCTTCTGCTCCGCCTGCAATCATCGCATCTGCATCTCCGCGCTGAATAACTTTATATGCATCACCAATAGAATTTGCACCGGATGCACAAGCTGTCACTGTACATGTATTAATCCCTTTTGCACCTAATGCAATGGACACCTGGCCTGCAGCCATATCAGGAATCATCATTGGTACGAGGAATGGACTAACGCGGCGTGCGCCTTTTTCATAAAAAACTTTGTACTGCTCTTCATACGTTTCCATACCACCGATTCCGGATCCAACCCACACACCAATGCGCGGCCCATTTTCTTCTGTAATTTCTAGCTTTGCATCTTCCACAGCCATTTTTGCCGCTGCTACTGCATATTGTGTAAAGCGGTCCATACGACGCGCTTCTTTCTTATCAATATATTTCTCGACTTCAAAGTCATTAATTTCCGCGGCTACTTTCGCAGGAAATTGATCTGCATCTAAGCGTGTAAGATGTCCAATTCCAGATACACCATTTTTAATATTTTCCCAAGCAGTTTCTACATCCGTTCCAACTGGAGTAACTGCTCCTAATCCTGTAATTACAACACGCTTTTTTTCCATACAAAATACACTCCTTTTCTCTCAGTCCTTATTTACCCCAACGAAGAGCAACTGCTCCCCATGTTAAACCGCCGCCAAAACCAACTAATATGATGAGATCGCCATCTTGAATACGTCCATTTTGCAATTCTTCTACTATAGCAATCGGAATTGAAGAAGCTGACGTATTCCCAAACTTGGAAATTGTCGTACTCATTTTTTCTTGCGGTAAATTTAGCCGTTCTCTCGCTGATTCCATAATACGAATATTTGCTTGATGAGGCACTAAAAAGTCTACATCTTCTTTCGTAAGACCTTCTTTTTCTAAAACACGAAGACACGAATCACCAAGCTGACGAACAGCAAACTTAAAGACTTCTCTGCCATTCATCATAACATATTCATCACGATAAAGGTGTTTACCACCACTTCCATCCGCTCCTAATTCAAATGAAAGAATCCCTTTTCCTTCTGAAACGGCCCCCATAACAACAGCGCCTGCTCCATCTCCAAATAAAACAGCAGTATTTCGGTCATTCCAATCTACAATTTTAGATAATTTATCGCTACCAACTACTAATATATTTTTATAAGTTCCAGTTTGAATAAATTGTTGCGCTGTAATCATTCCGTACATAAAACCAGCACAAGCTGCGCTTAAATCCATCGCTGCTGCATGCTTTGCTCCGATTTCTTCTTGAACTACGCAAGCAACCGCTGGAAACGAACGGTCTGGTGTTACTGTTGCAACTAAAATAAGATCAATTTCTTCTCCGCTAACCCCTGCATCTTCAAGTGCTTTTTTTGCAGCTTCCGCAGCCATATGTGAAGTATCTATTGTATCATCAGCAATGCGTCTTTCTTCAATCCCTGTTCTTGTTCGAATCCATTCATCAGATGTATCCATTATTTTCTCTAAGTCGTAGTTTGTGACAACTCTTTCTGGCACATATCTCCCGATCCCTAAAACGCCTACATTCACATTACAACCCTCCGATTTATATCAATTCTTATGACTTGGTACTAATTTTAAATGATAAGTTTCCTTTTGTCTATATATTATTAATTTGTTATTTTATAGTACATTGCAAGTCTTTCTCGAAAATCACGCAATTCTGGATACAATTTTAAGTTGGACAACATCCCTTGAATAACTGGAACTCGCGGATGATCCGTTTTCATTTCTGATTCCAGTACATCTAGTGTAACCATTAATTCATCACTTCCTAATTGGTCTACTAGCGCACGCTTTAACTTAATAATTTCATTTATAAATAATTCTTCCTTATGTCCGTTCATTACATTCGTATTGCACAAAAAATGATTGAGTTCTCGTTCTACAATGACTGGTTCGTCCTTTGAACGTTGCAATCCCGCTACGATATCATCCATTCTCTTTAAGATAAATTTTGTCGTATACGCTATATCTAAATTTACCATATTAAAGATAATTAGCTCTAAATATCCACGTGATATTCCTTCTAGCATAATAATTAAGTCAACAAGATGAGAGGCAATCTCTTCCCCGTAAATAGAAAGTAAACTGTTTCGATAAAAAGCATGTGATTCTAGTTTCATTCTCGTCATAAATACTTCTACTTCTTTATTAAAGGGAATTACATTTTCTCTCATACACATAATAATGAATTCTTTTTTTTGTTGTAATTCGTAAAACTGACAATGTAATTGTTTTTCAAATTTCTCACGTGGAAGTAATACTTCTTTTTCAATATCCATCAGTTTATTCTGAATCTGATCGTAGTAATACTCGAGCGTTGCCAATACTAATGTATCTTTCGATTTAAAATACAAATAAAAAGCACCTTTAGAAATACCGCATTCTGTTGCTATTTCTTGAATAGACGTTGCATTCACGCCCTTCATCGCAAATAATTTAATTGCCGTTTCAATAATTAACCGTTCTTTTTCCTTCATTTTTTTCCTCTCCTAAAAAACACTCTTATCCGCATTATGACTCATCAGTCAAAAATTGCAAGTAGTTCACAATATTTTACCTTTCCGTTGACTGTTGACCAGTCAGTCATTTATACTTTGGTTATTATGACCGATTGGTCAGTTTCGATAAAAAGGAGCATAGAAATGAATAAAATGATTAACTTTTCGTTAAACAATAAGTTCGCCGTCTGGCTATTAACGATTATTATTACGGTTGCAGGAATTTATTCTGGTCTTCGTATGAAGTTAGAAACAATCCCAGACATCACAACACCACTTGTGACAGTGACAACTGTGTATCCTGGCGCTACTCCAACTGAAGTAGCAGAAAAGATTTCGAAACCAATCGAACAACGACTGCAAAACCTAAGCGGAGTAACCGTTGTCAGTTCCTCTTCTTATCAAAACGCATCTTCTGTTCAAGTAGAATATAACTTTGATAAAAATATGGAAAAAGCAGAGACAGAAGTAAAAGAGGCGCTCGCTAACTTACCTTTACCGGAAGGCGTAAAAGAACCGAAAATTTCTCGCCTTAGCATCAATGCTTTTCCTGTTATTTCATTAAGTGTCACAAATAAAAATGAATCTCTTGCACAGCTAACACAGCGAGTAGAAAAAGATATTGTTCCAGGCTTACAAGGATTAGACGGCGTTGCCTCTGTTCAAATTTCAGGTCAACAAGTAGAAGAAGTACAACTTGTCTTTAATAAAGAGAAAATGAAAGAATTAGGCCTTAGCGAAGAGACAGTCAAGAACATGATTAAAGGTTCTAACGTTTCTATGCCGCTCGGACTGTATACATTTAAAGATAAAGAAAAATCCGTTGTTGTAGATGGCAATATTACAACGTTAAATTCTTTAAAAGAAATGAAAATCCCGCTTATCCCTTCTACAAATCAAGGGAGTTCACACGGACCGGTTCAGGCGCAGCAGCCTAATATGAATCCAGCTGCAGCTGGGCAAGCATTGGCTATTCCAACTGTATCATTGCAAGATATTGCCGATATCAAACAAGTTGGAAAAGCAGAATCCATCTCGCGTACAAACGGAAAAGAAGCTATCAGCCTACAAATTGTAAAAGCTGCTGATGCGAATACAGTTGACGTTGTAAATGCTGTAAAGAACAAAGCAAATGATTTTGAAAAGAAATTTGATAACATCGAAATCACTTCAACATTCGACCAAGGTGCGCCAATCGAAAAATCAGTTAGCACAATGTTAAGTAAAGCTATTTTTGGTGCCATTTTCGCTGTTATTATCATCATGTTGTTCTTGCGTAACATTCGAACAACACTTATTTCTGTCATTTCAATTCCACTTTCTTTATTAATTGCAATTTTATTATTAAAAGAAATGGATATTACATTAAATATCATGACGCTTGGGGCAATGACTGTCGCTATCGGCCGCGTTGTCGACGATTCAATCGTTGTTATTGAAAATATTTACCGGCGCATGGCTTTATCTGATGAAAAATTAAAAGGAAGAGACTTAATTCGCGAAGCAACGAAAGAAATGTTCGTTCCAATTATGTCATCTACAATCGTAACCATCGCGGTCTTTTTACCGCTCGGTCTTGTAAAAGGAATGATCGGTGAACTATTCTTACCATTTGCTTTGACAATTGTTTTCGCCTTATTAGCATCTCTTCTTGTAGCTGTCACAGTTGTTCCAATGATGGCACACTCTTTATTTAAAAAGGAAAGTATGAAAGAAAAACAACAACATAATCATGAAGAGAAGCCAAGTAAACTTGCTAATGGATATAAACGCCTTCTAGAATGGGTATTAAACCATAAAATTATTACGTCTAGCATTGCGGTTTTATTATTAGTAGGAAGCATTGCACTTCTGCCGATTGTAGGTGTAAGTTTCTTACCATCTGAAGAAGAGAAAACAGTAATTGCCTCTTATAATCCAGAACCTGGGCAAACATTGCAAGATGTCGAAAATATTGCAACAAAAGCAGAAGATTATTTTAAGAAAAATAAAGATGTGAAAACAATTCAATTCTCACTTGGCGGAGAAAATCCGATGAGCCCAGGTAAATCGAATCAAGCATTATTCTTTGTTCAATACAAAAACGATACAAAGAACTTTGAGAAAGAAAAAGAAAAAGTTATTAAAGATCTGCAAAAGATGACAAACAAAGGAGAATGGAAAAACCAAGACTTCTCATCTGGCGGAGGCAACAATGAAATCAAGTTATACGTATACGGCGATAATTTAGAAGAGATTAAACCTGTCGTAAAAGAGATTCAAAATATCATGAAAAAAGATAAAACGTTAAAAGATATCGACTCGAGCATTTCCAAAACATACGATGAATACACATTAGTGGCAGATCAAGAGAAGTTAAGTAAACTCGGACTAACTACCGCGCAGGTAGGCATGGGACTTTCCGACTCTCACGAACGCCCTGTCTTAACAACAGTTAAAAAAGACGGCAAAGAGATGAATGTGTATGTTGAAGTGAACAAACAAAACTACGAAAACGTCGATGATTTAACAAATCGAAAAGTACAAACGCCGTTTGGTACGGAAGTGGCTGTAAAAGACATTATGACTGTAAAAGAAGGAGAAACGTCTAATACCGTAACAAGACGGGACGGCCGCGTATATGCAGAAGTAACTGCAAAACCAACAACAGACGATGTCGCAAAAGCTTCTCAAAATATTCAAAAAGAAGTAGATAAGCTAGACTTACCATCTGGCATTGAGGTGTCAATGGACGGTGTATCTAAAGATATTCAAGAATCCTTTACACAACTTGGCTTAGCGATGTTAGCTGCCATTGCGATTGTATACTTCGTTCTTGTGATAACATTCGGCGGGGCACTGGCGCCATTTGCGATTTTATTCTCGCTTCCATTTACGATAATCGGTGCCGTTGTTGCCTTACTAATTTCCGGTGAAACATTAAGCATCTCTGCAATGATTGGTGCCCTTATGTTAATCGGTATCGTTGTTACAAACGCCATCGTATTAATTGACCGCGTTATTCATAAAGAACGCGAAGGTTTTACGACGCGCGAAGCATTATTAGAAGCTGGTGCGACAAGATTACGCCCAATTTTAATGACGGCTATCGCAACGATTGGCGCCTTACTTCCACTTGCATTAGGCTTTGAAGGAAGCGGCCTTATCTCAAAAGGTCTTGGCGTCACAGTAATCGGTGGATTAACAAGCTCTACACTATTAACATTATTAATCGTACCAATTGTGTATGAAGTAGTAAGTAAATTCAAACGAAAAAACAAAGTAGCTAAATAAAGTGAAACTTCCATCAGTGGGATTTTTCTTCATCCCCACTGATGGAAAGCCCACCCAATCGGGCTTTTATGGGCAGTTATCCCCACCTCTCTTCTTTGCTTCCCTTTCAATATTGAGGTGGGGATCTTACTGCCCGTTAATGCGGGATAAAAAAGCGAGACCTTTCCATCAAAACGGAAAGGTCTCACTTTTTTATTTTTCAGACCGACAAGTCAATGCTATGTAGAAAATAACATGACAGCTACTTGCTTTCTCCTTTTGTTTTAACCTTGCACGTGGCAGAAAAAGGCCCTGACCGCTTCTATGCACGGCCAGATGCTCTCACCCACCCTAAAAAGAAAGTGGTTTTTATGTCGGTTTTTCAATTCGTATTTATTTTACTCTTTTGCATCCGCTTTCCCAAGTTCATACGCTTCGCCCATAACCTTCATTAATAATTCCAATACAGGCTGCGCTTTTGCCATATCTAATGCCACACCGTGATCATCTAAAATCGCCTTTGCTTCTGGTAAATGCTTCATTGCGATTTGTAAAAACTGCATATTTTTTTCGTTCACATTTCCTCATCCTTTCCACATCAAAACTTTCTTTTCCAGTTTACCACGTGTTACTTGTCTCGTATAACTTCCTATATTTTTTTATATGAGAAATTTGACGCAGCATCCCCTTTTCTAAGGAAAACTTACTGGGAACAACTATCTTTTCCTCATCACCTTTTAGACACTCTTTCTTCTGTATTTGATCCCCCCCTGTTTTCTGTAATATTTCAATTCCTTTTTGCCACCGGTTTTTCTCTTCACTACAAAGAGCATATAGTTTCATTTCCAACTTCCTTTGACCAATCGTATATAAACAGTTCGCAACATCTTCAACATACAAAAGATCACATGTACATTCTTCTATAGGAAGAGAAATCGTTTGTTGTTTTAACCCTGCTAGAATGATATGGTGATACGTCATAAATGATGGTTGCCACGGTCCATATACTGCCGGAACACGTAGTATGCAGTAATCTGCATCGCCTTTTTGTACTTCTCGTTCAATTTTTGAAAAAAGCATACTATTTTCATTATCACTAGAAGCATGACTCACTTCTACAGAAGATGAAATAACGAATTTTATTTTTTTTCGTCTGCAAAAACTCTCAAATCGCTTTACATATTGCAATATGGTGCGTTCATTTCTAAAATTCTTTTGCTGATTCGGCTCACATAAGCAAAAGTATGCAGCATCAATATCTGTTTTCTCCAAAACTTCCCATCCGTCATGATCCCGCAAAGCAAAATACATAAACAATGCATTTCGACCAATCAAACATAATTTTTCTTCATTTATTTTGGAAACACTGTTCATATCATCAAAATCAAACGCATACACTTCAATTTCTTCTTCAAGAAACTTCTGCACAAGATGATAACCTATAAACGTTAACGCCCCAACGACAATTACTCGTTTCATTTTCGCTCCCTCCTCACATACATAAAAAGCTCCTTATGTATAGGAGCTTTATAAATCTTCATACCACTTAAAAAACTGACATGCATTTTGCGCCATTTTATATTTTACATCCTGTAGATGAAATGATAATGAAGTCGGACAATTCTCTTGCAAACGTTTCTTTTCATATTCCCGAAACAACTGTTTCCGTTCTTTTTTTTCTTGAGCAGATACAAATATTTTTACTGGAACGGAGGATACTAAATATGGAAATGCTTTCTTTTCAATTTTTCGTTCTAATTCTGATTCCGTTGCATCATATGCTTGCATCAATTCACGAATTAATCGCTTATAAAAAAATTTGTGCTCTTTTTCAAATTCAACATGTGCTGGTAAATGAAGACACGGATTAAACATAAGAACCGAACGCACACATTCTGGATATTGCGCCATCATTTGCAGAGCAACAAGCGCACCCATCCCTTCTGCTATGATATGAATCTTTTCGTTCAAAATTTCCTTTTTCATAACAATATGATACAATCGCTTCGCCAGACGTACCGCCTGTTCATTCCCCCAATGTCTACCGTATAAATTAGAGGAAAAGACTGTATAGCCCTTCTTTCGCAATTCGTTTAAAAGTTGCAGCCGTCCTGCATGCTGAAGCCATAAACTTGTACCATTCTCAATAAAGTAATTGTAGTCGCCTAATAGCAATATACCGAATCCATTTGGCTTTTCCGGCAAGTGAATCACGCATGGCTCTTGTTCTAAAAAGAAAAAACGTTCCGTAATACTCATACTTCTCCCGCCTTATATGACAACATCAAATTTACTCTTTTATAATGTATGATACGAAGAGCAATTTGCTTTGCAAAAACGACAAATATTTTTCTATATTCTTTTTCGAGTTATGATACAATAAAGACAAACTGAACGAATAGAGGTGTAAAAAGATGCGTGTAATTTGGGCCTTTATCTGGTCGTTCTTGCTTGTGCAAATGATGAGCTACGTAATTAGCTCTATGACGCCAGGCGTTACATACGATTTTGGGCAAGCGTCTATTTTTTCTGTAGTTATTACTGTACTTGTGATCGCACTTGGAGCATTAATTCCAAACGAACCTGCACAGCAGCATTAATAAAAAAGAGTCCGGATACCCGGACTCTTTTTTATTGAACGTTAATAGCTAACTCGTTATTTAACACATCAATCAATACATGACTATGATCTGTAATCGTGCCTGCAATGAGCGCACGCGCTAACTTCGTTTCAATTTGACGCTGTACATAGCGTTTTAACGGACGTGCACCGTACATTGGATCAAACCCAGACTCTATAACAAACTCTTTTGCAACATCTGTAAGTTCCACTGTAATATGACGATCTGTTAAACGATGTTGCAGCTCTTTCACAATTTTATCAACAATACCTTTTATCTCATTTGTCGTAAGTGGTTTAAAGAGAATAATTTCGTCCACTCGATTTAAAAACTCTGGACGGAAGTGACCGCGAAGTTGTCCCATTACAAGGTTTCTTGCTTCTTCTTGAATAGAGCCATCTTCTCCTAATCCTTCTAATAAATATTGCGATCCGATATTAGACGTCATAATAATGACTGTATTTTTAAAATCAACTGTACGTCCTTGTGAGTCTGTAATACGCCCATCATCTAACATTTGCAGTAAAATATTAAACACTTCTGGATGCGCTTTTTCAATTTCATCTAATAAAATAACAGAATACGGTTTACGGCGCACAGCTTCTGTTAATTGTCCGCCCTCTTCATACCCGACATACCCAGGAGGTGCTCCAATTAAACGGGATACGGCATGTTTTTCCATATACTCTGACATATCAATTCGAATCATTTGTTCTTCGCTATCAAATAAAGACTGTGCCAATGTTTTCGCAAGTTCCGTTTTCCCAACACCTGTTGGTCCTAAGAAAATAAACGAACCAATCGGACGATTCGGATCTTTAATTCCCGCACGAGCACGTAATACTGCATCTGCCACAAGACCGACCGCTTCTTCTTGTCCGATGACACGCTCTGATAAAATTTGCTCTAAACGAAGCAGCTTCTCACGTTCTCCTTCTACGAGCTTTGCAATCGGAATACCAGTCCAGCGCGATACGATATTCGCAATTTCTTCTTCACTTACTTCTTCACGAAGAAGACGGTTATCTTGCTGTTTATTCGCACTTGCTTCTTCTGCTTCTTTCAATTCTTTTTCTACAGCTGGAATTTTGCCGTGACGAAGCTCTGCTGCTTTATTTAAATCATAATTTCCTTCCGCTTCTTCTAGCTCTCTTCGCAACCGCTCTAAACTTTCGCGTAAATCGCGCACTTTATGAATTTCTTCTTTCTCTTTTTGCCACTGCGCCCGCATTCCACTTGCTTTTTCTTTTAAATCCGACAACTCACGCTGCAATGTTTGCAGGCGTTCCCTACTTGCCCGATCTGTTTCTTTACTTAGCGCAGCCTCTTCAATTTCTAACTGCATAATACGACGTGTTATTTCGTCTAGCTCTGTTGGCAGCGAATCAATTTCTGTCCGAATCGTTGCACATGCTTCATCAACTAAATCGATTGCCTTATCCGGTAAGAAACGATCAGAAATATAGCGATCTGATAACGTTGCAGCTGCAACAAGAGCACGATCATGTATATTCACACTATGATAAATTTCAAATCGTTCTTTTAAACCGCGCAAAATAGAAATCGTATCTTCAACTGTCGGCTCTTCTGCTAATACTTGTTGGAAACGACGCTCTAATGCCGGATCTTTCTCAATATATTTACGATATTCATCAAGTGTTGTCGCTCCGATACAATGCAGCTCGCCGCGCGCTAACATTGGTTTTAACATATTTCCGGCATCCATTGCTCCCTCTGTTTTTCCCGCACCAACAATTGTATGCAGCTCGTCGATAAATAATAAAATCTTTCCTTCACTTTTTTTAATTTCATTTAAGACCGCTTGCAGACGTTCTTCAAATTCACCGCGGAATTTCGCACCTGCAACAAGCGCACTCATATCAAGTGAAAAAATCGTTTTATCTTTTAATCCTTCCGGTACATCTTTGCGGACAATACGCTGCGCTAATCCCTCAACGATTGCCGTTTTCCCAACACCAGGTTCACCAATTAATACAGGATTATTTTTTGTTTTACGCGATAAAATGCGAATCACGCGTCTGATTTCACTATCACGTCCAATGACTGGATCAATTTTCCCCTGTCTTACTTCCGCTACTAAATCACGACCATATTTTTCTAAAGCTTCGTATGTTACTTCTGGATTTTGACTCGTCACTCTTTGATTCCCCCGAACTTCTGTTAATGCTTGCAATAACGCTTCTTTCGTAATACGAAGCGACGTAAATAATTCACGTATATCATTCGTTCTCTTTTCATCACATAACGCAAGAAGAATATGTTCCACTGAAATATAATCATCTTGCAAATGCTTCGCTTCTTCTTCAGCCCTTACAAGCAGCCCCTGAAGAGCACTTGTAATATAAACTTTCCCTGCTTCCGTGCCTCCTCCTGTAACCGCTGGCTTTCGCTTCAACAGGCGTTCTACCCCTTGCACGAACTGATCTATATTTACATTCATCTTTTGAAAAATACGAATTGCTAATCCATCTTGCTGCTGAAGAAGCGCGGCTAAAAGATGTACAATATCAATATCTTGGTGATGATGCTTAGTAGCAATTGATTGTGCACCCATAATCGCTTCTTGTGTTTTTGTCGTCATTCGATTTAAGTCCATCGCGCCACAACTCCTTTATAGTTTGACTTTTTTTGACCTTTGATTTGATTATACGACAAATTACCCATTTTATTCAACAAAGAGGACTTTATGACAATCTTATTTTTTAAATTTATTCACCACAATAAATCCCGCAGCTTATAACCGCGGGATTTGTTATGGTTTTCTTTTATATGTCCATTGTCTATTTTGATTTGTAACTCCTGGAAATTTATCTCCAGCAGAAAGCTTTACCATTTTTGGATCCTTAACCATACTTCCTGTTTCACCAATTTCAACATAAATGCCGTCATTCGGTGCTTTTTGACCAGCTCGGAATCGATGACTTTGTCCCATATTCATTCTCCTTCCATTCCATCATTACATCTTTAGTATGTCCCATTTTAGAAAACCTTTTCTGTTATGTTTAGGAAACCATGCTCATATAATGAAATTACACATTTTAGCAGGAAATAAATCAGTATATGTGGAAACAAAAAAAACTGGCCATAAAGACCAGTATCAAAGGAGAGTCAAACAACTTATACGAGAAGATTACATTCTCATTATAAACACGATAATCATCACATTGTAACCCCTTTCACAAATTGTACAAAAGGAAAGGAACATTATTCGAACTTTCAGAAAAAAACTTGACTTTTCTCGTTACCAATGACAAATAGTAGACAACGCAATCATGCAGGAATTAAGATGAATATACACAAAACTTTTTATAAAAGGTGTGAGACGCATGAAAAAACAACATTTAATTGCATTAGATTTAGATGGCACTTTACTTACAGATCAAAAAATGATTTCAACTCGTACAAAACAAACCATTACAAAAGCAAAAGAACAAGGCCATATCGTTGTTATCTCAACTGGCCGTCCATTTCGTGCGAGTCATGCATATTATAAGGAACTTGGATTAAATACACCGATTGTAAATTTTAACGGCGCATACGTTCATCATCCACTTGATACGAACTGGGGAACGCATCACTCTCCACTTGAACTTACTACTGCACAAGAAATCGTTCGTGCATGTATGGAATTTGGAGTAGAAAATATTTACGCAGAAGTGATTGATGATGTATACGTGAAACAACTTGATGAAGACAAAAAACATATTTTCGAATTTGGCTCTCCGAAAATCTTCACAGGTGATTTACTCGATATTTTACGAGATCATCCAACTTGCTTATTAATTGATGCACATGAGTCAAAATCAAATTCTATTCGTCAACATTTAACAGATATGCATGCAGAAGTAATTGATCACCGCAAATGGGGAGCTCCTTGGCCGATTATTGAAATTGTGAAAAGCGGGTTAAATAAAGCAATTGGCCTTCAAAAAATTTCAAGTTACTACAATATCCCAAAAGAACGTATCATTGCGTTTGGTGATGAAGATAATGATTTTGAAATGATCGAATTTGCCGGACATGGAATCGCCATGGGGAACGCCATTCCAGAATTAAAATCATTAGCAAATCGCGTAACATTATCAAACGAAGAAGATGGAATTGCTCTTTATTTAGAGGAGGCACTTGGATTGTAAGGTGAAAATTCCCTGCTTATAGTATGACGCCAAGCGCACATACTATAGGAGACACAACAAATGTGTCCATGCTTTTCTGCTAAAAGGGGGCATTACGAATGGGTAAAAAGAACAAATCAAAACGTTTCGTACAACAAGGGTCAGATTCTGTTATGAAACACGACGCAAGATTCCCATACCGTGGTACGTTAGCTGAAGCAGAAAAAGAACGAAATAACTCTTCTCTCGGAGGGTTCTAATGGGTAACTTACTATTCCAACAAGCACGAGATGCCGTCTCACAAGCCGTATCTTGTTCAAATGACAGCGAACAGCAAGCACTTGTTAATAAAGCAAAAAATGCATTGCTGTCCGCTTATACGAATTCTTCTACTGCCGAAAAAGTACAATTGCGCGAAATGCAAGAAAAACTGCAAAGCATTTCAACAGGCGAGCAACTGTAACTAGAGGAACAAACAAAAAGAGGACCAAACGCGGTCCTCTTTTATTAATCTTTACGGAACAATCCAAACACCCCAACTGTTTCGAGAACGTTTGTGAATGCACCTGGATCTACTTTTTTTATAACTCTTTCTAATTCATATAACTCGTAGCGAGTAATAACGATCATTAACATCTCTTTATTTTCATTTGTAAACGCACCTATCGCTGGAACTGTAGTAATTCCTCGAACTAATCGTTCATGAATTGCCTTTCGCACCTCTGTTCCATTTTTCGTTACAATAAATGCCGTAATTTTCACATGACGCGTATGTATGGCATCAATAATACGTGAAGATACATATAATGTCACTAACGTATAAAGCGCTTTTTCCCAACCATATAAATAACCGGCCAGGGTAATAATAATCGCATTAAACAAGAAGAAATACGTTCCGACCGGCTTATCTTTCACTCTAGATAAAATCATCGCGATGATATCTAAACCGCCTGTTGAGGCTCCCCACTTTAAAGCAAGTCCTACTCCTACTGCAGAAATTACCCCTCCAAAAATGGCATTTAAAATAATATCATGAGATACAGCTTTTACTGGTACTATCTCTAAAAACAACGTCATAAATACGACACTTAAAAAACTAAATAATGTGAACGACTTCCCTACTTTTTTCCAAGCTAAAATAACAACAGGAATATTAAACAAACTAAAAAGAACTCCCGTTGAAATATGTATTGACAGAAAATCTCCTAACACTTGTGAAAGCAATTGCGATAATCCAGCAAAACCACTAGCATACACTTTCGCTGGTGTTAAAAATAAGTTCATTCCAATCGCATTCAACAAACCGGCAACGATAACAACGACTAATTTTTTGGTAAGCTCAGCATAATTCAGTTTTAAGTCCATATCTCCCAGTCCACCTTTATATAAATTCCATCGTATACATTATACATAGTCTTAACGAAAACGGAAATGATAAACATACAACCGTTATGAAGGGAGTTGAATCATATGCCTCATACAAGTGACAACGACAAAAAAGCGCGTGATAACAACGCAAAACGCACGCAAAAAAACGAAGAACAACAAAAGAATATACAGCAAGGAAAACTCGCTTACTCCAAAAAGACGGATCATCTATAGTAAACGATTTTCTCACTTATAATTAACTCATTTTATTCTTATGATTTAAACTCAGATCCTCTACTTAATACGAACAAGCCCTCCTCGTACATCGACATTTTCGTTGATGTACTTTTTTATTTCTACAAAAGTCATCTCGAATTCACATCATGTTCACTTTCTTTTTCTACAATAGAAACAACAACTTTCGGATGAGGTGTTTACATGAAACGAAAACAATTATTTATTGCGGCAGCAGCGCTCGGTACATTAATGTTAGCTGCCTGCGATCCAAAAGAAAGTTCCGATCCAATCGCAACTTCTACTACTAGTACGATAACAAAAGGCGAATTTGATAAGGCGTTAAAAGAACGCTTCGGAAAAGATATGCTCTATGAAATGATGGCACAAGATATTATGACTAAAAAATATAAAGTGTCCGATGATGAAGTTGATAAGGAATTTAAAAAAGTGAAAGAACAAGCAGGCGATAATTTTAAAATGTTCCTTGAAAGTAACCGAATGAAAAACGAAGACGATTTAAAAAAACAAATCCGCTCTAGTTTAGCTATCGATAAAGCAATTAAGCAAACGATAACTGAAAGAGACATAAAAGCCCGATATAAACCAGAAATTAAAGCTAGTCAAATTTTAGTAAACGATGAACAAACGGCCAACGATATAAAAAGACAACTTAATAGCGGTGCATCATTTGAAGATTTAGCAAAAAAATATTCTGAAGATACTATTTCAAAAGAAAAAGATGGAGATTTAGGTTACTTCGGTCCTGGAAAAATGGTACCTGAATTTGAAGATGCTGCTTATAAATTACATGTCGGTGAAATAAGTGAACCTGTAAAATCAACAAAAGGCTACCATATTATTAAATTGACAGACAAAAAAGATTTAAAGCCATACGACGAAGTAAAAAATTCCATTCGCAAAACACTTGAGGTTGAGCGTATACAAGATAATACGTGGCGTCAAAAAGTATTAATAGACGAATTAAAGAAAGAAAACATTAAAGTAAAAGACAGCGACTTAAAAGATACTTTTACACGTTTTGAACAACCACAAAAATAGCCGAACAAATTACATTTGTTCGGCTATTTTTTATATTACTTTTTAAAATATGTCCAACCTTCTTCTTGATAAACCTTTTCTTCTTTCATCAATTTACCAAGAGCACGTTTGAAAGCTGCTTTACTCATATTAAAACGCTCCCCAATATCTTCTGGATAACTCTTATCCCAAAACGGCATTGCACCGCCGCGGCTTTCCATATATTCATAAATAACAGCTGCATCATCTTCCATCCCTTCTTCTTTACGAGGAAGAAGAGAAATATTAATTGTTCCGTCCTCTTTCACATCAATAATACGTCCTGTTACGCGTTCTCCAATACGCACTTGCTCTTTGCGTTCAGAATGGTGCAAGAAGGCACGAAAATGTTCATCCGTGAATACAAATGATCCCACTTGCAACGAACGATACACACGACCATTTACATTTTTATTGCGCATAGATGGCGTCGCTTCTACTACAATTTCTTGCATATCCGCATCTCTTGCTGGAAGAGCAATTAAACGGCCGCGATTTGTTAATTTTAATGTACAATATAACTCATCGTCTTCTTGCGGCCATACTGGTGTATAAATTGGAAACTCATCAGCTGGAATTAATATATCTTTCGAAACACCGATATCAACAAACACCCCTAAACGAGGCTTCACTTCCACAACTTTTACCCAATTCCAATCTTCCGTTGTAATAAGCGGCGTTTTCATCGTTGCTGCTAAACGCTCTTGATGATCATGATATAAAAACACATCAATCGTGTCGCCTTCTTCAATTTCTCCAGCAACCTCATTTTTATGTAAAAACACTTCATCTTCTTCGTAACCGACCATATATCCAATTTCTGTTTCGCGTAAAACCGTTACTTCTTCAATCGCTCCTGGTTGTAACTTCATAGTTTTAATTCCCTTCTCTATATACTTTATCTTATTCTAACAGGTGTTATCTTCATATAAAAACACCCGCATCGAGAACAGCTTTATATTATTTTTTATCATTCCAAACAAAGTTTCATTATACACGTTTTTTCCTTTATTTGTCCAACTGACCAAAATTCACTATAATAAAGGTGGAGTTTAATTTGGAGGTGCTTATTATGGCAAAAGATAGTTCTTTTGATATCGTTTCAAAAGTAGAGTTTCCAGAAGTAACAAACGCTATTAACATTGCTTTAAAAGAAATTCAAAATCGTTATGACTTTAAAGGAAGCAAAAGTGATATTAAATTAGAAAAAGAGGAAATCGTTTTAACTTCTGATGATGAGTATAAACTTGATCAAGTAAAAGACGTTTTGATTTCAAAATTAATTAAGCGTGAAGTTCCGATCAAAAACTTAGATTACGGAAAAGTAGAAAGCGCTTCTGGCGGGACAGTACGTCAACGCGCAAAATTACAACAAGGCATTGATAAAGAAAATGCTAAAAAAATTAATAACATTATTAAAGACTTAAAATTAAAAGTAAAAACACAAGTACAAGATGACCAAGTTCGTGTAACAGGAAAAAGCCGTGATGACCTACAAGCAGTTATCGCAGCTGTGCGCGGAGCTGATTTATCAATCGACGTACAATTTATCAACTACCGATAAGCGTACATAAAAAGAAGCTGACCAAAATCCACTTTTGGGTCAGCTTCTTTTATTTTTCAATAGGATTCAGCCCCTTTTCGTTTCTTTACCAATACAAGAAAGATGATAAATAACACATTCACACCTACTAAAGCAGCAATAAACGACCAGTTCCATCCTGATTTTCCTGCAAGTGCATATACATTCGCAGTTTCTCTTTTCAACACAATGTAATATTTTCCGTTCTCTTCTCGCACCCTATCATCTTCTAACAATCCGCGCAGCTCATGATCTTTCCCAAATTCATTTGCAACAAGTTCCACTTTTTTTGTTTCTGTCGTGTTATTAATCGCGATAAGCGTTGTTTCATCTTTATACTTGCGCTTTATTACGCTCATACCATCTTTATCATATAATAGTTCAAATGTTCCGTAACGAAGAGATGGTAATGTTTTGCGAAGTTCTCCTAATTTCCCTATATACTGCAAAAACTTCTCATCCGCTTTAAAATCCATTAAACGGCGATTATCAGGCACCTCCCCTCCATCTAATGCAATTTCAGTGCCGTAGTATACAAACGGAATGCCGGGTGATGTATATAAATAGGCAAGCGCTAATTTCAAGCGGGCTGGTGGAAAATATTTATTTTCTTTTGCTTTTCTAACAAAACGCTCCGTTTGGCTATTATCTACAAACGTCCCCTCTAGAGTATCACCGCTGCTTTTCGTCACATCATACAACGGCTTTACAGAAACATTCGGCTTTGCAAACACATCTGTCATGCGCTCTTGATAAGCCTGATTCAATACACCTTTCGCTCCTTCTATTTGCGTATCCGCTATTACAAAAAAATCTTGTTTCACACTCTGCATAGATGCAATCACTTCATTCAAAACTGACTTCGGAATATTCTCGTTATGTATCAAATGATAACCGTCTATATCCGTCTCCTTAATCCAATGTTTCGCATATTCAATCGTGCTCGTTTTATTTTCATTATCCACTACAAATTCAAACATAACTTTCATATCTCGCCGGTGCGCTTCTTGAACGAGTTGCTGCATGTCCTTCACCTGGCCAAAATGTTCATTCATTTTTGTTATATCAGTTGGATGATACCCATCATAACTACTACTTGCAGTGGGCGGTGACAACAAAACAGCAGTAAAGCCCATCTCTTTTATATAATCAAGTCGTTTTATAATCCCCTGAATATCCCCTCCTTGATATGCATCTAAATGATTCGTATCAATCTCTTTATCATTTCTAGAATCACCATTATTAAAACGATCGATCATAATAGAATACACAATTTCATCTTGCCACTGCCTCGTCTCCTTCGCTGACACAGGAATGGATAATTGAAATACAAACAATAGACATATGAAACATAAAAAATATTTCCCTAACTCCCTCTTCACATTGCTTCCTCCAAATTTTCTAATTATAAGAAAAGTATAACAATTTACACTCCTCTCGTATACTAGCGCATTTTGGTCATATAGAAATATGACATGTTATATTTCCTTACATAATAAATTAAATATTTAGAAAAATCTGTTGATTTATTTTTATTTATTGAATATGATACTAAATATATTCATTTGATGTGAACTTATATAACATAACAGGAGGGAAAACGATGCATATGGAGGATACAGTATTTCTTTTTTTAGCCACCGTCATGGTGATGATTATGACACCTGGGCTCGCTTTATTTTACGGAGGAATGGTTCGCAGTAAAAATGTACTTAGTACAACGATGCACAGTTATAGTGCAATGGCAATCGTGTCCATTCAGTGGATTTTCATCGGTTATTCTTTAGCATTCGGGCCTGATTGGAATGGGCTCATCGGTAATTTTGATTGGTTCGGTCTACAAAATGTTACTTTCACACCAAATGAAGCCTACAGCGCGACAATTCCGCATAACTTATTCATGATGTTTCAACTGATGTTCGCAATTTTAACTCCCGCTTTAATTTCCGGTGCATTCGCAGAACGAATGCGGTTTTCCGCTTTTCTTATCTTCATCTTACTTTGGACGACACTTGTATACGATCCCGTTGCTCATTGGGTTTGGGGCATCGGCGGATGGCTTCGTGAACTCGGTGCACTTGATTTCGCAGGGGGCAATGTTGTCCACATTACATCCGGCGTGGCTGGTCTCGTATTAGCTATTTTCCTCGGAAAACGAAAAGATGCTCATGACTCTTCACCGCATCATTTACCATTCACAATTCTAGGAGCAGGTTTATTATGGTTTGGCTGGTTCGGTTTTAACGTCGGCAGCACATTAACGTTAAATGACGTTGCCCTCGCCGCTTTTATTAATACAAATACTGCTGCTGCAGCTTCTGCGCTCACATGGATGCTGGCGGAATGGTTCTTCCAAACAAAACCAACTGTACTAGGTGCCGCTTGCGGAGCTGTTTCTGGTCTCGTCGCAATTACACCAGCTTGCGGGTTCGTAACACCACCCTCCGCTCTTATTATCGGGGCAATCGGCGGGGCACTTTGCTTTTTAGCAGTCTATTTCCTAAAACATAAGCTCGGTTACGACGACGCGCTCGATGCCTTCGGTTGTCACGGTATTGGCGGAACTTGGGGCGGCATTGCAACAGGACTTTTCGCTACAACATCCGTTAATAGCGCAGGCGCAGACGGACTATTTTACGGAAATGCTGCACTTCTTTGGAAACAACTCCTCGCAATTGGAGCGACCTACGCATTTACAGCTGTAGTGACGTATGCAATCATTAAAGGAATCAGCTTATTCCTCCCCGTTCGTGCACATGAACATGAAGAGAAAATGGGACTCGACCTTTCCCTTCACGGCGAAAGAGCATATGAGCAAGTCGAAACTCCACTTATTGGAGATATTTTAGATGGAAAGTTAAACCATTCTTCTAAATAGCTCGCCTTTAAACAAAATTACAAAAAGAGGATTTCATATTGAAATCCTCTTTCTTCTATATACTTCTTCAACTTACGAAATCCGGATTATCTGAAATGGATTCATAAAACTACTTAATAGGTAATCTCCCTAATTTGATTAAAGGTACGCTCTTTCCCTAGATATAGGGCATAACATATAAAAAGAATTCAACTATTATAAAGGAGCTCTATGAATTATTATGATAAATCCAGTTTTTAACACCACAAGACAAGCAGGTGCGGGTGCCGCCGTCACATATGGTGCTGCACAACAGACACTTCATGCAATTCATCAAGTGATGGCAACAGATCCTCTTTTTGCACATGTCGTATATCATCATGTTATACCCCACCATGTTGCACATCATTATGTCATATATCCAACTGATTTCTCAACAATTCCGTTTGGTTCAACATACTATCTCTAAGGAAAGCCTTCTGCTTTCCTTTTTTCTTTAACATGTTTTCAGGACTCACGTCTTCATATAAATTAGGGACACCGCCCGGGGCAACTATTACACTTGTCCTTATATTATTTTTAATTTGCGATCTATGCATTCAATGGGCTTGGAAATCTATTCGTTCTAATCGTGTGTAGAAGGAATAAAAGATATTTCAATCTGTTACCTATTACATTAACAACAACGGAAGAGGGAAAAGATTTCAAATACGCTTATTAGAAACAAGGTCATAGCTTATACGCCATGACCTTCAGTTTTATTCTTTAATATTTATATTGTACTCCTTAAACCAAACATGAATTTGCCCTAAATGCGCCAACAGCTGTGGCCCTGTCATGAGTTGCCCAAACCAAGGCGTTTGAAATGCACTGCCACCTGATTCAATTAATCCATGCAACTGGTCGTTATCAAATAATTCATGGAGAATCGACTGTTTATCCGTTAATAGCTCTTGTAGCCATGAAGTGACAGCCTTCGTGTAGTATGGATTATGCGTTTTCGGGTATGGGCTTTTCTTTCTATACAACACATCATTTGGCAAGACACCTTCTAAAGCCTTGCGCAATAGACCTTTTTCGCGGTTTTTATACATTTTCATTTCCCAAGGAATATTCCACGCATATTCGACAAGGCGATGATCTGCAAACGGCACACGCACTTCTAGGCTAGCTCCCATACTCATTCGGTCTTTTCGGTCAAGCAGCGTTGTCATAAACCAAATCATATTTAAATAAAATAACTGTCTTCTTTTTGTATCCAGTATGCTTTCTCCTTCTAACACCGGAGTTTCACGCACTGATTCTTCATAGCGATACTGAACATACTCTTGTAAATTAAGTTTTTTGCGCCATTCTTTTTTTAACAACTGTTCACGCGCCTCTGTTGACCGCATCCATGGAAACGCACTGGATTGTAAATCCTCTTCGCGGTAAAACCACGGATAGCCACCAAAAATTTCATCAGCGCATTCACCTGATAAACTTACGACAAAATCTTGTTTAACTTCTCGGCAAAACCATAGTAAGGAAGAATCAATATCCGCCATCCCCGGCAAATCACGAACAATTACGGCTTCCGTTAAATGTTCCGCTAAATCTTCATTAGAAATCACACAGCGATGATGGATCGTATCAAATGTATTTGTCATTAATGTAATAAACGGAGTATCTGAATTTGGCTGAAATGCATTTGATTTGAAATATTTTTCGTTATCTTCATAATCAATTGAATACGTATGAAGCCTCCCTTTTCCTTCTCGCTCATACGCCATCGCTGCAAATGCGGTAATCGCGCTAGAATCGACGCCGCCTGATAAAAATGTACAAAGCGGAACATCCGATACTAACTGTCTTGTAATGGCATCTTGCAGTAGAAACCGAACTTGCTCGACCGTTTCTTCAAAATTATGTGTGTGCTCTTCACTCACAACGTTCCAATAGCGCCAAACTTTTAAACCATCTTTTGAAAATGTAAGTGCATGACCTGGGCGCAATTCATCGATTCCAGCAAATATACCATGCCCAGGAGTTCGAGACGGACCTAATCCAAATACTTCTGCTAATCCCTCTGTCGTAATCTCCGTCTTCACATCAGGATGAGCTAAAATCGCTTTTAATTCTGAGCCAAACAACAATCGCCCAGCATCATGTTTATAAAATAGTGGCTTTACTCCTAAACGATCACGCGCAATAAAAACTTTTTCTTCCTGTTCATCCCATACAGCAAATGCATAAATACCATTTAAATGATTCACACACTGTTCTTTCCATTCCACATAAGAAGCGAGCAACACTTCTGTATCAGAATGCCCCTTAAACGTATAACCTCTTTGCAGCAATTCTTTCCGAATATCTTCTGTATTATATAGTTCGCCGTTATAGCAAATGGCGTAACGTTCTTCTCTTTTCTCCCGCACCATCGGTTGTCTACCGCCTTCTGGATCGACAACGATTAACCGTTTATGCCCAAAAGCAACACGATTACGAAGCCAAACGTTCGTATCATCCGGGCCCCTTTTCGCGAGCGTTTCGGCCATCTTCGTTATTGCTTCTTTTTCTTGTAATAACACTTTTGTATAATCAACCCACCCTGTAATGCCACACATTGCGATCACCCTTTCTCATCTCATATCCGCAGTCTGTTTTTATTCTATGCCCAATTTTGATTCTATGTGCCATTGTTATAAAGAAAGACTGAACTGTCTATAACAAGAACAGAAACTTCTATTTGAAAAGGAGCGAACACGAATGAAACAACGTAAACATATTTTGTATAGTCAACCGCGTGCTCATACAATTGGAAATGTTGAATATATAAACGAAGAATGGATATTTTTTGACGAAGAAAGCGATGAAGCTTTTTTACTAGAAGAGATGATTGAAGATGGATTTGAGATTTTATATAACAATAATTGGTTACCTGCTCGTTTTTATGAACATAATATTTTGCAAGTAGCAAATGAACATCATCCGCTGCAAAACGGTGAAACCATTCGCATTCGAAAAAGGTTGCTTTCAAGCTATTATGAGTGGATAGAAGAGCTTTCAGATTCATCTTTTTCACTTGTCGCGGAAACATTACAATCACTGGGCTACTCTTTATACGACTGCATCTATGCTCACAATTTTTTATCATTCCAGCCAAAAGACCATTCATGCGAAGGCGTTAATATTCTCTTATTTGATAATGAAGAAATGATTTGCGCCCTCCATCACCATTATGTCCGCTATTCTACCAACAATAAGGATCTATTTAAAATTACAAAAGCGGATGGAGATGAATTGCATTTTCACAATTGACATGATAATAAAAATGAGGATGTTACAAAAGGGATGGAGTATCCACTTTTGAAAGCATCCTCATTTTTTATATTACGCAAATGGCGCAAATCCTAGTGGTAATCGTAAACCAAGATATAACACAACTAAAAACGCAATAACAAATTGAGCCCAAAACGCCCCTGTTGTTTTCCGTTTACTTATTTTCACAAGAATCATTTCCATCGCAGCAATTACCCATACACCACCAAGCATTTTGATACCATACAACATGTGTGCTTGTGCTGTAGCAGTTTTTGCAATACCCATGTACAATAAAACACCCGTTACAATAATAATGATGTACATCAAACGAAGTACCATATGTACACCTGTTGCTTTTTTTCCCGCTGTGTACATGGAATACGCAACGAAGAATAAAATCAAACCTAATGCCCACGCAGTAATATGCATATGTGTTGTCATGTAATCTCTTCCTCCTCTTTCCCCAAACTTTCTCACTTTACATAATACCACGTCCATTTCTTTTCAGGAAATATTTCGCTTTTTTTCTACTCAAATGATATAATATTTAGAGTATTTACAAACTTCTTGTAAAAACAAAGGGGGAACTAGCATGATTCAAACAAAAGACATTATCGAAATAACAGAAACATACGGAGCAAATAACTATCATCCACTTCCAATCGTAATTACGAAAGCTGAAGGTGTTTGGGTAGAAGATCCAGAAGGCAACCGTTATATGGACATGCTCAGTGCATATTCTGCAGTAAACCAAGGTCATCGCCATCCAAAAATTATTCAAGCGCTTATCGACCAAGCAGGGCGTGTAACATTAACATCACGTGCGTTCCACAGCGATCAATTAGGTCCTTGGTATGAAAAAGTTGCAAAGTTAACTAATAAAGAAATGATTTTACCAATGAATACAGGTGCGGAAGCTGTTGAAACCGCTATCAAAACAGCGCGACGCTGGGCATATGATGTGAAAAAAGTAGAAGACAACAAAGCCGAAATCATTGTATGTGTGGATAACTTCCATGGCCGAACAATGGGTGCCGTATCCATGTCATCCAATGACGAATATAAACGCGGATTTGGACCAATGCTTCCAGGTATTGTTGTCATTCCTTACGGCGACATTGAAGCATTAAAAGAAGCGATTACACCAAATACAGCTGCATTTATTTTAGAGCCAATCCAAGGCGAAGCTGGCATTAACATTCCACCAGCAGGTTTCTTACAAGAAGCATACAATGTATGTAAAGAAGAAAATGTATTATTTATCGCAGATGAAATTCAAACAGGTTTAGGCCGTACAGGAAAATTATTTGCATGCGATTGGGACAATATCATTCCTGATATGTACATTCTTGGAAAAGCGCTAGGCGGCGGTGTATTCCCAATTTCTTGCGTTGCTGCAAACCGTGACATTTTAGGAGTATTTGAGCCAGGCTCTCACGGTTCTACGTTCGGTGGTAATCCACTAGCTTGTGCAGTTTCTCTTGCTTCTCTAGATGTACTATTAGAAGAAAAATTAACAGAACGTTCTTTACAATTAGGAGAAAAGCTGTTAAATCAATTACGCGAAATTGACAATCCAATGATTACAGATGTGCGCGGAAGAGGATTATTTATCGGTATCGAATTAAATGAACCTGCACGCCCTTACTGTGAACAATTAAAAGCAGCTGGTTTACTATGTAAAGAAACACATGAAAATGTAATCCGCATTGCTCCGCCTCTTGTTATTTCTGAAGAAGATCTACAATGGGCATTTGAAAAAATTAAAGAGGTATTATCTTAATATCGAAGAAGGTTGCCTGTTAAGAGGCAACCTTCTTTTTTGCTATGCAATGATTCTCACTATATACAACAGACCAGCTAGAATAGGAAACATGAGTAATATACCGATGAGACATGATAGCCACACATGCTTCCATTTCCACCAACCGCACGCAATTCCTCTCCAAAACAAAAACACCGAAAAAGGAATGACTAAAAAGAAAGCTGTACCAAGCCCAGGCACGTACCCTCTCTTCAAGATTGCCCCCACAATATGAACAATCCCGTTCATAAAAATCATTGCCTGTGTAATCAATATCGCATATAACGTTATCTTCTTCAAAAACAGATTGTGTATAAGCACAATCGCACACACAAAAACAGTCAATATAAGTAATGCTATGAAAAAATGCTTTGATTGCAGCATATTCTCTTCCATCTGAATGGGCTGTAAATATTTTATTTCCCGAAAAAAGTAATACTCTTCTGCATTATGCAAAGTAAAAATAATCGGGATAAGCCAGAAATAAGGAGAGCGCAGCGTATTATTTGACACCATTACGGAGCGTTCCAACATTTTCTACAGTGATAACAACCTCATCACCAGCATGTAAAAATCGAGGTGGTCGAAATCCCTTTCCAACTCCAGCTGGTGTTCCGGTTGCAATAATATCGCCTGGCTCTAACGTCATTCCTTTACTTACAATTGATATAATTTCTTCAATTGAAAACATCATATTTGCCGTTGTAGAAGATTGACGTACTTCCCCGTTCACCTTCGTTTCAATATGAAGTGCATTCGGATTATGCATCATTGAGTGATGTACGATAGATGGCCCCATTGGACAAAATGTATCAAAACTTTTCCCAAGAAAAAATTGTTTATGCTTCTTTTGAATATCTCTGGCTGTAACATCATTTACAATCGTATAACCAAACACGTGATGCAACGCTTCTTCTTTCGGAATTCTTTTTCCACGCTTTCCGATCACAATTGCAAGCTCTCCTTCATAATCAAGCTCACTTGTCGCATGCGGATGACTATAAATTTTATCCTCATTGCCAATTACAGTTGTTGGAGCCTTTGTAAAAATAATGATATTTTCCGGAACCGCTTCTGCTCCATCCATTTCGATTGCATGCTCACGATAATTTTTCCCAACACAAAGAATATTTTTTCTTGGCCTTGGAATGGGGGCCAACAACTTAACTTCCAATAATGAATAATAAGCATCCTCGCAATGTTCTTTTGCCCATTCGACAATCTCAATTACTTTCGTAATAAAGGGTTCTCCCTGTTCAATACACTCTAACATTGTAATGGGAATCGTAACTTTTTCGCCTTTTTTTCTCTGCGCTTCTCTTATATGCAACACTGTTTGTGATGCATCATCTACAACACCAACAAACACTTTTTCATCTGTTTTTGCCGTCACAAACCGCATATTTCCACACCCCATCTTCAAATTCATACTGTAATGGTATTCGCACCTACTAGCAAAAATCCTCCTGAAAATATTTTTAATTTACAACATTCTCTCTATTACACGCGCAATTAAAATACTTTTTTGCCAAAATATGTAGAATCCCTTCTTCTTTTAGCGAATATGTTTCTTTTTTATGGAAACTTTGTATAATATGTACTACAGACACTCTTAAAATCTATAAGGAGACGGAGCCGATTCTATGTTTGAGCAAGCAATTGAAAAAAAACGTGAAAAAATGAAATACTTGGCCAAACGGTATGGAATGACATCTCAAAAAACGGTTAGTTGTAGTCAAGAGCTGGACAGGCTCTTAAATGTTATATTACTCATACAAATAGATCATGTGCCAACTCAACATACAAACGTACACTCCCGCTGAGTGTACGTCTTTTATTTTTAAAATAACAGACACATATTTGCACAAACGCCCATACAATAATAGAGTAAAACTCTCGTCGTAGACATTCGAATTAAAAAGGTCAAATATAAAAATTTTTCATATAAAGGGTGTTTTCTATGCCTGCAATGGTTGGACACGTTAATATTGTTAATATCGGATCAAGCGGTGTATTTCATATTGGAGATGTATTTGCCATTCGTCCTATTAGTTACTCCCGTGCATTTGCAGGAGCGGGTTCTTTTAATGTTGGAGAAAATGTATCTATATACAATTACGAAAGTACAACAAATGTAAATGATAATGATGTAATCGATCAACCAATCACAGCTACTTATTAAAGGGGGGGAAATAAAAATTGAAACTGTATGTACACCAAAGTATTATTATTAAAAATATAAGAATAGAGAACCTTACAACTTCAGCTGTCTTTCAAATTGGAAGTGCCGGTAGTATTAAAACATTATCAAAGTTCTCTAATACAGGTGGATTTACAAAACCAACCCCCCCTCTAACAGCCGAGGGACAAATTATTTCTATTTCCCCTCCTCCTCCTAGTTCTTCTTAACGTACTAATATCATAGACATATACCAATATACCCTCCAGATTGAAAAGGAGGCTTCCAGCAGTGAGTCAAGATCTATATACTTATTTACAGCAAATGCAACAATGCATTCAACAACAACAGGAAAAAATAAATGCTTTAGAAATACAACTAGCGCAGCTAACAGAGCAAATAGAAGAACTGAAACAGCGACCATCCTCTTCAATTGGGAAAGTCGAATACAAGTTCGATCAGCTAAAAGTCGAAAATTTAAATGGTACATTAAACATCGGTTTAAATCCATTTACGAGCAAAGGGGAAGTTATTGAAGACTTTAATGTTGAAACTGAAACATTAAAGGTAAACCCTGAAACCCAAGTAAATCCCGATTTTTATCAAGATATCATTCAAGAAATGCACCGCTATTTAGACGAAGAAGCGTATAGCCGTATTCTTCATTTCGAACAGGAAGAACGAACACCTCTCGATGATATGTACCGTCAAATGATGATCGATGATATAAAGCAACAAATGGAACACCGTCTTCCATACTATTTATCTCAAGTACAGCCACATCCAGAAATTACATCTAATCCACAATATATGAAAAATGTCATTATTCAAGCAATGAAACAAGATATTGATAAAGCATTTCTTTCCTTTATTCAGCATATACCGCGTAACTTCCGAAAGGAGTAATTGCATATGAATTTTACTGTTATTAATCATGAAATCAAGGTAGGAAATATTAGCTCCATCGGGATATCTTCGTCTGCTTTATTCCTAATTGGCGATGCAAATCTCATTATTTCATCTTCTATTTTAGATACACCATTTGAATCTGTTACAGGAGGTCCGTTTGTACCACTCGTAACTGCTATACCTACCACTCCTCGATAAGGAGGACTCGTTATGCGACATATTTCTGTTTTACATCAGCTCTCTGTCACCACACTAGGACTTGATGCTATTACTCAAATTGGCGATACAAATCATGCGGAATTAAAAAACAGAGCGATTGTTGTTCATCGCGAAATTCCTAACTTTTTAGCTCAAGAAGGAAAATGGGAAGCATATGAAATATTTGTCGATGACGAAA
Organism: Bacillus sp. NPDC077411; assembly: GCF_044543425.1. NCBI lineage: Bacteria > Bacillati > Bacillota > Bacilli > Caryophanales > Bacillaceae > Bacillus > Bacillus sp. NPDC077411. Next base: position 446,279 of record NZ_JBITWA010000001.1, read on the forward strand.
TCACGATTCCAACTCGCGTCAACGAAGTATACATGACTGTCATTAATGAAAATCCCTTTATCGAAGTAGGCTGCATTAACATTCAAAGTATGCTAAGTGCTTCTTGCCTTCATATCGGGTCTATTGATTATGTATTTTCAAACTCACGCATTTTACAAATTCGTCAATTTACTACAAAAGAACCTTTTCGCAAATAAATCATATAGTACCATAAAAGGAAATTGAAGTAGGTGAAAATATGCCGTCTGTTGTCGGGAACTTAGTCGTTCAAAATAGTAACGGTTCTTTTAACTTAGGGGATTTCTATAATGTATCTCCGAAAGAAAATACGAAAGCTTATAACGGATCTGGTTCATCAAATGTCGCTTTTGTCCTTAATACATTTAACGGTGTAAGTGGTACAAATACATTTGATTCTGATGTAGCTGATCAAGATCAAATCGGAACAGCATAAAGTGAAACTTCTATTAGCAGAGGCCTACTACCCGTGAATAGCAAGATAACAAAAAACGGAGGGAACCCCTCCATTTTTTGTTGTTTGTCCATTCAAACTTTAATAACTCCCGCTTTCGAGTCCATACTTAAACCCTTATTGCAAGTTTCACTTTATCAATCTACTCGCAATACGTGACTCCCATCAAAGAAATATAAATATGTTTCTTTTACGGGTTGATGTAAACTTTTCTCTAGTGCTTTCCGATAAAGGGCTAGCTGTATTTTATACCGTTCTTCTAATATTGGTCTCGCTTGTTCAAATCCACCTGGGAAACGGGCCTCAATTGTATCTGTTTTAAAATCAATTAAAACGATGCCCTCCTCTTCTTCAATCATACAATCAATAACCCCTTGAACAAGGATGGATTCGTCTTGTTCAGCTGTCCAATCTTGATAGGCTTCGTTTGCTGATAACATCATCGTAAACGGCACTTCGCGCTCTACATGTTTTGCAGCTAACATTCGTTTCCCAAGTTCTGTTTCAAAAAATGCAACAATCTTTTCCGGTGCTATTTCTTCTGCTTGTTCAAATGTTAAGAGCTCTTTATTTACCATTTCCGCAATTTGTTCTTGAATCACTTCAGCTGTTATTGCTTTCGCTAAGTTTACATGCTGCATAACGGTATGAACAGCCGTTCCGCGTTCTGCATACGTAAGTCCTTTTTTCTCCATAAAACGCGGACGTGTTTCAATTGGTGCACGAACTCGTTTGATAAACGATGTATCACTACCTTCTTGTGCTTGATAGTTTCGTTTAATTTCCGTAACAGATTGCTTGGCGCGGTGCGTTGCCGCATCTTCGAATCCATACTGCCATGTTAACCTTTTATACACTTCATCTTTTTGCTCACTACAGAGAGAAACTGATTTTTGCTCCCTGAGCGCTTCTAATAGCTCTTGCTTTTCTTCTTTCATTGGCTCTGGCGCTTGCAACTCTGCCACGTCAACTGCTTCTACTTTCCAATTTGCATCATATTCATATAGATCAGCTGGAATATTTCCCTGTCCCATCTCAAAAAGCATGTCACTATCTTTATGTCTGCATAATGATGGTACAATCCAATCTAAATAACAGGTTGCCCCGGCACGTACATAATCCGGCAATAACCATTCGGCATGCTCGCGGGCATCTAGCCATTTCTGTATTTCTTTTTCTTTATCTTTTACAGTTCCAATTAAAATGAGCTTTTCTTTCGCACGTGTTAAAGCAACATATAAGACGCGCATTTCTTCGGCAATCAGCTCCATTTTCATTTTGCGCTTAATCGCGAGCTGCGATAATGTCGTATATTTAATGCGCTTTTTCGGATCAATAAACTGTGAGCCAAATCCGAAATCTTTATGCAGCAAGAAACGCTTCATTAAATCTTGTGTGTTAAAACGTCTTCCAAGCCCTGCCACAAATACAACGGGAAACTCCAGTCCTTTACTTTTATGAATTGTCATAATACGCACAACATCTTCTTGTTCGCCAAGCGCACGTGCTGTTCCCATATCGTCACCGCGTTCTAATATCCGCTCAATAAAACGCAAGAAGCGGAATAAACCACGAAATGAAGTCGCTTCATATTGGCGGGCACGATCATATAACACGCGAAGATTTGCCTGGCGCTGCTTACCAGCGGGAAGACCACTCACAAAATCATAATAACCCGTTTCACGATACACTTTCCAAATTAAATCCGAAAGCGACTGCTGACGCGCAAATTCACGCCACTCTTGTAAATGCTCATAAAACCATGATATTTTCTCATGCAATTCTTTCTCTTCCTCTAATGGTGCGCCTTGCAAGAAAGAGCGCATTACTTCATAAAAGGAGCTTTTTTTCCCATGAGTACGCAGCATCGCCAACTCTTCGTCTGTTAATCCAACAATTGGCGAACGAAGCACAGCTGCTAACGGAATATCTTGCGCTGGATTATCAATTACGCGAAACAGGTTCATCATTACATTCACTTCTGTCGCTTCAAAATAACCAGTCGCAAGCTCTGCATAAACAGGAATACCTTGCTGCTTTAACTCTTCCATAATTTGCGGCGCCCATGGCATAGAACGCAGTAAAATAACAAAATCACGATACGTAACAGGGCGCATGCCGTTTGTTTTTCGGTCATATACTTCATAACCAGAATCGACCATTGCTTTTATCCTTTGTGCGATGAGGCGTGCTTCTAATTGCGCCTTTTCTAATTCCACGCCTTCCTCTTCATCCACTACCGCGCTATCAGATTGATGGATAAATAACAATTCTGCTGATGGATCCGCTCCTTCTGGATAGCTCGCTCCAAGCTTCAGCTCAGCGTCTTCATCATAGTCAATTTCTCCGACAGCTTCGCCCATAATTTGTTTAAAAATAAAGTTTGTCCCTGCTAGTACTTCGTGACGACTGCGGAAGTTTTTTGCTAAATCAATTTTCATGCCGCCATCTATGCCTTCAGATGTAAAACGTTTGTATTTCCCTAAAAATAGTCCTGGCTCTGCTAAACGGAAGCGATAAATGGATTGTTTTACATCGCCCACCATAAATAAATTGCCGTCTTGCTCTGAATCTTTCGTGACAAGCTTAATAATCGATTCTTGTACAAAGTTTGTATCTTGATATTCATCAACAAGCACTTCTGTAAATTTATGACGGTATTGCCACGCAACTGGTGATGGACGCAGTTCTCCCTCATCCGTACGCTCGCTTAAAATTTGTAAGCAAAAATGCTCTAAATCTGTAAAATCAACCATTCCTTTATTGCGCTTAATCGCTTGGAACTGTTCTGTAAATACTTTTACCAGATCAACAAGCTTACGCAGTACGGGGTGCATATCTTGAAAATCACGTAAAAAACTTTCTGGACTGCGGCTAAATAATTCTTCATGTAGTTTCTTCACTTCATCTTTCGCTTTATTCCGCAGAGAGTCAACTTGTTTCACAATTTCTTCATTATAATCACTCTTTTTAATACGCTTTAACGTTTGCCAAGAAGCAGTTTGCATCGCTTCATATGTGTTTGTCCAAGACCCACAAGCTGCTTCGGACAAGTTCTGAAGTAACGAAAGATCCGCTTGCAGCGTTTCAACGCGCGGTGCTGGGCCGTCTGGTAACATCGCAAGCTCGATCGCTTTTTCAGCGTATTGCTTTGCCGTTTCCAGCTGCACCTTTACATCCTCTAATAAATACGAGGCATACATTAATTCTTCAATTGTTTTTCCTTCTACGTCATATGCTTCAACTAATTTATCAAGCCAACCGTTCGGATCTGGATGCGCTCTTGATTCAGTATGGAGCGCCAAAATCATACGCTGCAGATCATCATCAGTGCGGTCACTCGTATAACGATCGACAAGTTCAAAAAACAATTCATTATTTTCCATGCCGTACTCTGCTTCTAATATGTCATCCAGAACTTCTTCTTTTAATAATTCATTCTCCGTCTCATTCGCAATGCGAAAACGCGGATCAACATCGAGCATATAATAATATGTTCGAATGACTTGTAAACAGAACGAATGGATTGTCGAAATCGATGCTCTGTTCAGTAAACTAAGCTGCTTTCGAATATGCGGCGAAGCTGGATCATCAATTAATACTTTTTCTAACGCGGATCCAATTCGGTTTTTCATCTCTTGCGCCGCTGCATTTGTAAACGTTACGACAAGCAGGCGATCGACATCAACTGGATTTTCCTCTCGAATCATTTTGCGAATAATACGTTCAACAAGTACCGCTGTTTTTCCCGACCCAGCTGCAGCTGCAACTAAAATATCACGGCCATCCGCAACGATTGCTTTCCACTGATCATCGGTCCACTGACTTCCTTCTGGTTTCGCTGGCCAAGTTTGTATCGTCATGACTGGGTATCCTCTCTCATTTTCTCTAACGCTTCACTATCTTTCATATCTTGCAATGCCCTGTATTTGTTATCTTCTAACGACTCATCAAATTGACAAACAGAGCGGAAATTACAAAACGTACATGCTGTTTTGTTCCCCATTTTATACGGTGCAATATCGATAACACCTTCTGTTATATCTGTCCCGATGTTTTCAAATGTACGATGTACGTATTGCTGCAATACATGAAACTCTTGCTCACTCGCAATATCAGAACGCGCACTAAAACTGCCATCTTTTTTAAGGCCCGCTGAAATAATATTCGAGCTTCCTGTCGTTAACGTGTTATCCATTAGCCGAACGACATCAGCGTCTCCAAGAACGAGTCCTTTCATCTTAAATTTCTTTAAAATCTCTTGTTCAATTTCAGCCTCTGACACGTCACCTTTCATTTCAACAATTGGATTATGAATATGGAAATACAGTACTCCGGCGGGGCTTGCGTTCCCGCCCCTCTCCATCCATTTGCTTGCGTTTGTTGTCACGACATCTAAATACGTCAGCATTTGCAGTGCTAAACCATAATATACTTCCGTTAAATCTAATTTTTTCGCGCTCGATTTATAATCAATAATACGTAAAAACGTGCCCGTTTCATCTTCTGCTTTATCAACGCGGTCAATTCGTCCAACTACTTCCATTTTCACACCATTTGATAATTCAAATTTCATAGCTGGCAATGAGTTTGTTCCGCCCATACCAAATCCAACTTCTAAATCAACAGGTACAAAGCCGCTCGACTTTGCATGCTCTCTTAACACAAGTGAAGTACGGAAAATAATTTGCTGTAATTTATGCTTTAAATAGTGATGCCTGTTGGAACTTAATAAAATTTGCCGCTGCAAAAGCGGTGCTAATTCTTCGATCACAGTAACAGAAAGATATTCACACTCTTTTACAGTTAAATCAGCCCAGGTACGCTTTTCTTTCAATAATTTATCAGCAATCTTTTTCAAAGCAGCATGGAACAGTTCCCCGATATCTGGTGCATCTAATTTAAAAATATCACGTTCTTTCAAAGATAAGCCATGCTGCGCAAAATGAGCATACGCACAGCGATTAAAGAGCTCCATACGTGATACGCTGCCTTTAATTTTGTCACCGTATAACTCCTCGCTTACAGCAGGGCTTAATTTACGCGCTCTGTTTCGGTAAAACAGACTTGATAACACACGAATGCTCTTTTGCTTCCACTCCGGCGTTGTAACATAAAAATTGTATACATCCCACCAGAAAGAAAGATTCCCCTCAAAACCGTATCGCTTCCAGTTTTGCAGTTGCTGCGTTAAATACGAAAGTGTCACTTCTGGCGTGGCCACATATGAAATTTGCTCACTATGTGACAAATCATTTACATCATTCGTTAAAAATATTTCGTTAGCAGAAGGGAACATTCTTTTAACCTTCTTTATAAAGCTAGATGCTAATAGCGTCTTCCCTTCTTCGTCTGCAAGCGGACAAGAAATATATAACTTCTCCGCTGCCCTCGTCACCGCTTGATAAATGACAAATTGTTCATCGAGTAACTTTTTCCGCGCTGTTGGTGCAAGTTCAACTCCTGCTGAAACAAGCACTTCTCGTTCTTCGTCAGATAATACCCCATCATCTGATGGCGCCGCTGGAATAATTCCCTCATTTGCTCCAATTACAAATGCCGCTCGAATATTCGAAAGACGCGAACGGTCAATATTTGCAATTAACACTTGATCTAAAGATGGCGGAATATTCGCGAACTGGAGTGACTCTAATCCTGTCGTCATCACATTTACAAACATAGACAGAGACATTTTCTCTTCTCCAAGCATTTCAACGCACGTATCCAGTAGCGTGATGACTTGCTCCCATACTTGATCATGATCATTGGCAAATAAGAAATTCCCTGCTTCCTCTGCTTGCAAGCGTAACTCTTCTAATTTTTTCGGAACGTCTAGCTCTTCTAAAAATAAGTAAACCGCTTCACACATACTCATTGTCGTTACCGCTCGTTTTAATCGCTTTTGCAAACGAATAATCGGTGTGCGAACAATCTCACGAAGACGATTAATCTTTTCTTCCATTTCTCGTTCGCTATCTGTTTGACCGCCATGTACACCATCTAATGAACGGTAGCGACGATATGTCCACGGCTCTTTCAACGTCCATCTTTTCCCTTGCACGCCATACGCTAAACAGTAATTTTCAAATTCATCCATTTCATCACGTATTTTCGCTTTATTTCCATCTAATGGGTACAACAGTTCGGTTTTTATGCAGCGAAATACCGCATCGTAACGCCAATTCCCACTAATGACTTCTAACGCAGAGCGAATAAACTCAATTAATGGATGATGAAGCATTGGGCGTTTTTCATCAATAAAGAATGGAATATTATAATCAACAAACAACGTCCTCATCATATCGTAATAGCTTTCACCATTGCGAAGAAGCACCGCGATATCACGATAACGATACCCTTCTTCCGCTACTAATCTGCGAATTTCGCGCGCAATGCCTTCCACTTCTGCCCGTAAATTCGCCGCAGCATATAGTGTAATGGGTGACTCACCTTGAAACTCTGCATAGGGACGAGAATCATAATGCGCCTCTAAATGGGCAAGTGCTTGCGACGTAAAACGCGGTTGCTCTCGCATGACAATCGTATTTTCAATAACAATTTTCTCTTCACTTGCTACCTGTTTTAGTTTTTCATACGTGATAAGCGTTTGATAAAATAAATCCAGTTCGCTCACTGGCTGTGATAACGTCTGCTCATCAAGCGTTAATGCAATTGTCATTTTTGCTCCGCATCGCAGTAGTTGCCTTACAATCTCTAGCTCTTGCGGTGAAAATGCGTGAAATCCATCAATATAGATCATGCTATCTTTCACATACTTTGAATAAGGAAGCTTTTCAAATAAAAGCTTCATATAATCTTCAGAATCTAAATATTTTCCAATTAACGCTCGTTCAAAATCATCATATAGAAGCTGCAAATCATACATTTTGTTTGCTAACAGTTTCTGTTCATTTCCATTGCTATGAGCCTCTAATTCTTGCCACATCGCATACACATTTGACGGCGTTAAATTGTAGCGTTTAAATTCCGTAATCATACTGCCAAGTTGCTCAAAAAATCCATTTTGCTCTGCTGCTTTCTGGAAAACATATAATTCTTCTTTACGCGCCTCGACAATTTTACGAAGCAACATATGCACACCAGATTCATCAATATGAAGGCGGCTTGCTCCGCCGACTTCTTGAAGCACCTTCCACGCTAACCGCGAAAAACTAAACACTTGTGCTCGAATAGAGCCGCTGACGTCTCCATTAATTAATGCTTGCTGCGTTTGGAATGTCATTTGCTCTGGCACAAGATATAAAATCGTTTCACCTTTTGGACGATGCTGCAGCTCTTGCTGTACGTCTTGCAAACACATCGTACTTTTTCCACTTCCAGCTCGTCCTATTATAAATCGAAGTGACATGTAAACCCGCCTTTCTATAAGTGAACTTCGATCAATCAAGATCTATCCCGCTATTTGCGGGCAGTAAGACCCCCACCTCAAGATTGAGAAAGAATCGAAGAAGATAGGTGGGGGATAACTGCCCGTAAAAGCCCGATTGGTTCAACTAATAATCAGAGGGGGGATGAAGAAAATCCCCTCTGATTAAAGTTTCACTTTATCCGAAAAAGAAGGTAATTCGAAATTTCGAATTACCCTTTAGAGAAATTTGTTTGTACTTCATTGATTGGCCAATAGCGCAAATCAACTTTTCCAACAACTTGTTCTATTTTTACAAATCCGAAGTGACGACTATCCCAGCTTCCTAAACGATTATCTCCAATTACAAAGAGAAACCCTTGCGGAACAACCTTTTCATTTGTTAACTCTTCTAGGGTAAAGTCTCCTGTTAACTGTCTTCCATGAATTTGTTTTTTGTATGCATCTAAGTACGGCTCTTCAATAAATTGTCCGTTAATATATAGTTTATCATGTTTGTATGCAATTTTGTCCCCCGGAAGGCCAATAATCCGTTTTACATAATCTTCCTGTTTATTTGCATGAAAGACAACAACATCAAAACGACTCAATTCACCTAACTGATAGCCTACTTTATTCACAATCAGCATATTACCATCTTGGAGCGTAGGCATCATCGATTTTCCTTCTACCACATATGTTGCAAAGAAAAAAGTGCGAAAAAATACAGCTAATAAAACACCTATAAAAATTGTTCTCATCCACTCTATGCTTTCTTTTTTCCACTTTCGCTTCATCATGCCACATCCCTTTCTCTTTTCTATAACAGGGGTGCGCTCACTTACGAAGTTTAGTCTCTGCTCAGTTCAAGCTTGACTTCAATTTTCTTTCCGACATACCATAAAACAAAAATGACACCTATTACAATAGCTGTTTTTACTGGCTTATGCATAAAAGAGGCAAGATCATGACCAACGTAACTTAACACAAAAATCATCACAAGCTTACCAAGTGAAAGTGCTAAAACAAACTGCCGCTTACTAATACGCGACAAACCTGCTACAACGTTAATAAGCGCTGACGGCGTAAACGGAAAACAAAATAACAGGAAAATCGGTGCAAATCCTTTTCTCTCTATCCATGTCATCGCACTGCGAACTCGTGGATGTCTATTTACAAAAGCAAAAAAGCGACTTCTTCCAAAACGACGAATGATAAAAAACACAAGCAATGCCCCTATACATGAACCAAGCCATGAGTAGAAAAAGCCAAGCCATAGTCCAAAAGCAACTGCATTTGCCATCACAAATAAAAAGAGAGGCAAAGCTGGAATAAACGCTTCAATCATCGGAAGCCCAATGCCAATTAGCGGACCAAATGCTTGATAGCTCTTTAACAAATGTTCCATATTTTCTATTGTGAAATATTCTTTAATTGTTTGAAAATCCATTCTACTATGTACCCCTTTACCTTGCTCTAACAAATTGTAATTTTTTCCAAACAAAGAGGATATTACCCTTACTTTAAGAGCCCGATTTGTACAACTCCATGAAAAAGACGTTTCCTAACTGAAATTTTAGTTTACCTTTTCCTGTTATTACTTTACCATTACTCTGCAATAAGGGGAAATGATATATCTGACAACTAAATATATATTTATTTTCCATATTTCCTAGAAAAAATCCTTTTATAAATAACAAAAAAGGATGGCAAATGCCATCCTTTTTTCACACTATGATCTATAAGATTATAGTTTTACAACGTTTTTAGCTTGAGGTCCACGGTTACCTTCTTCTACTTCAAAGCTAACTTTTTCGCCTTCTTCTAAAGATTTGAAACCTTCAGTTGTAATAGCAGAGAAATGTACGAATACATCGTTTTCGCCTGGAACTTCGATGAAACCGAAACCTTTTTCATTGTTAAACCATTTTACTTGACCTGTTTTCATAATAACTTCCTCCTAAAAATAAATATATTTTTTAGTTTTCACAGCATAAAAAAAGAATCCACACATTATCAAATGCGAAACAGAACACATACATAATTTTCTCGCTAGTTTCACGGCACTTGATAATATATGGATTGCTTGATTTAAGTATTCAACTATAAATTAACTATACCATATAAAAAAAAGAATGTACAACATAATTTATGAAAACAAAAATAAAAAAATGGATAGAACCGACACTCTATATCGAGCATCGGTTCTTTTGTTTTAATAAACATACATATCATTTATTGTTTATGAACTAAAGAATCTTTATTTTTTAGTGTAACGAATGTACGATGCATCATTGTAAATCCACTGATTCTTACCTACTTTTAACCAGTTTCCTGATTCACCCCACACTTTGTACACTTCTCCTTTTTGCACTTTACGAATAATACGATTACTCGTTGACGGGCCGGAACGTAGATTAACATTATTTCTATTAATATGTATCACGCCGTGTTCCTTATTAGATTGCTGCACTTTTGCCCCGCTTGAAATAGCATTTCCATTATATGCTTTTAGTACATCCGCACGAAATTGCGCTTCCGATACGCCATGGCTGGCCAAATAAGCTAATGGATCTTCGTGATCAGTACCACCAAACTTATACGTAACATCTTTATGAGTCCACAACCCTTTAGATGGATGAATATTGCGGCTACGTAAAATCTCCGCTAGCAGCTTTACATAACGTTCATAAGACCGTTTAAACTTTACTGGATTTTTCGTCTCACTTAATTCAACTTGAACAAATCTCTCATTCGCAGTTGGTCCTGCCCCCCACGAACGATATTTTGTACTCGCAGTCTGAATCGTCTCATCCCAATCGACAACATAATGAACAAAAGCTGTCCCCCATGTACGAGACTGATAACGTTGAATGTTAGTTGCCGAAACCTCAGGAGTAGCAGTTGAATGCGCCACAACCCCTTCGTACTTACCTACACCATTGCGATATGGTTCCTTAGGTAAATCTGGAATAATAAGTGTACTATCAGCAAACGCACTATTAACCGAAGTTAATAACGTAATAGATGCTACAGTTACAGAGCATAGTAGTTTAATAGCTTTCATTTTTCATCACCTTCAAAAAACCTTATTTAATTTATGTAGAAAAAACAACTAAAAAGCCCCAGTCAAACTTTATTGGGAGGATTGAGAAATAGTAGAAACGTGCACTATTTGATAATAGATATAATTTGGGGACTCATCTATATAAATACAAATTAAAAAATGACATAAAAACACTCTTTCTTTTTAGATGGGCAAGGCATCTAGCCACGCATAAAATTTCCTACCACATGAAGATTTAAAACAAAGGTGAAAAGTGCGTGCAGGTCTGGCAGCGATTTATATGTCGAAAAATTAAAATGGATTTATATGTATTTAAATTATCTCACATAATTGCTGTTTAAAACAGATAAAAAGTTCTGCTGATAAAGGAAAAATGACATAAAAACCCCTTTCTTTTTAGGTTGGCGAGAGCGTCTGGCCACGCATAGAAGCGGTCAGGGCCTTTTTCTGCCACGTGCGAGGTTTAAAACAAAAGAAGAAAGTGAGTGTAGGTTATGTTTTGTTCTGCATAGCAACGACTTATATGTTGAAAAATTAAAACGGATTTAGATAGTGATTTTTTAAACTCTACATGAATGGATTACACTTCCTTCTTCTTATTCCGTGTCATCAATCTTCTTTTTTTATAGGACTAATTGCAATCAGTGCATTATGCATAAAGCCTGTGTATTCTTTCTTACCGTCTTTTCGTCCACCAAACTTCTTGTAACACATAAATGAAATAACACGAATTATTACCTGCCTTTGCGTGATTTTCTTTATTAACAAATCATTCCCTAAAATACATTTATTCATCTGTTATACTAAATAATGTATTTAAATCAAGGGAGGACAACATAGTGAGAATTTTTAGATTGAGTTGTTTTGGTCTAATTGGAATATTTATAATTATTATTACCGCAGCAATTATTAAGTTTTGGTAACCGTAATCTAGTCAAGCAAAAACTTGGTATTAGTGATGAAAAAGTATTTAGTAAAGATTATACAAAACCATATAAAAACAATGAAATGATGTATATACAAAGGAAGTATGAAAGATAATTTTATTCTACAAGCAGAATTGTACAAGAACTCTATTAAATAGAAATAACCATAAAAGCCCTTCTCACATGAAAGGGCTTTTGTTAATTGTAATATAATTATCTGCTAAATACTTAAATGTATTAATCTCATCTTCAGTCATATCTCTTATATAATTCTTCATTTGTTTTCGGCTCTACTAAAACTAATTTCCCCTCAAATAGAATCATTGAAAGTACTCTCTCTTTTTCATCATCCATATCATCAATCTTCTTTCTTCAAAAGATACATTTTCTCATATGCGGGTTTTAGCTCTAAAACCTCATTTTGATTCACTAGTAAAAATTTTGTCGCCGCTTGTTTTCTTTTTCTATCTTCAAATTCTGCCCGAAGCTGTGCAGTTCGATTCCTCTGATTTTCAAAGCTGTTTTTAGATACTTCTAATTTAATTGTCTGGTCATTTATGAATTCAATCAGAATATTTCCATGAGGAAGTTTTGTTACAGTTTCAATATGAAAATGCGATAACCAAGCACACTCTTTGCGAGAATAAGAAAACGTAGGAAAAAAATAAATATAATCTGTAGGACTAATTGCAATCGGTGCTTTATGCGTAAAGCCTGTGTATTCTTTCGTACCATCTTTTCGTCCGCCAAAGCTAGCACCATATTGACGACAACTTTGTTCCACAATCTCAAGTGGCTTTTGGTACACAAAAAATTCATCATTTTCTTCGATCACACGTGTTACAATTCGTTTGTCATTTAAAACAATTGGAAGCAATGCGATCGTGTTTGAATTCACAATGTACTGCGGCGTGTACTTTTCGACTTTACTAGTCATTTTTTCCCTCTCCTTTGTCATTTTTGGATAATTTCATGCAATTATCTACATGGATAATTGTACCATTTTATACAAAAAATAAACGTCATTTTCAATTTTTTTACAATTTCTTAGTAATAAATTAAAATTTTCTTTTATACGTCTGTATGAATAACAGAATTAAACTACATACTCTTCCTATAAAAAATAAAATTATTTTATATATAATTTCATATTTTTTATTTTGAAATATTTGTAATAAAAGAGAGAGCCAGCTCGAAAGCTGACTCTCTCTCTTTTATTATCGCGTAAACTGCTCTGCTTCTGTAGATCCTTTCAATGCTGTCGTTGATGAAGTTCCCCCTGTAATGACTTGTGCTACTTCATCAAAATATCCTGTACCAACTTCGCGTTGATGACGCGTTGCCGAGTAACCGTACTGCTCTGCTGCAAATTCCGCTTGCTGCAGCTCTGAGTATGCAGCCATACCGCGTTCTTTATAACCGCGTGCTAGCTCAAACATGCCGTAGTTTAAAGAATGGAAGCCAGCAAGTGTTACGAATTGGAATTTATATCCGTAAGATGCGATTTCTTTTTGGAAGTTTGCAATTGTTTTATCGTCTAATTTTTTCTTCCAGTTAAAGGACGGCGAACAGTTGTAAGCCAATAGTTTTCCAGGGAATTTTTCATGAATTGCTTCTGCAAAGCGTTTCGCATCTTCTAAATTCGGTTCAGATGTTTCGCACCATACAAGGTCTGCATACGGTGCATATGCTAAGCCGCGCGCAATTGCTTGATCAAGCCCAGCTTTCGTCCGGAAGAAACCTTCTGGTGTTCTTTCTCCTGTAATAAATGGTTGATCAACAGGATCAATATCACTTGTAATTAAATCAGCTGCGTCAGCATCTGTTCTGGCAATAATGAGCGTTGGTACTCCCATTACATCTGCCGCAAGACGTGCCGATACTAAATTCCGCACTGCCGTTTGTGTTGGCAATAATACCTTTCCACCTAAATGACCGCATTTCTTTTCAGAAGAAAGTTGATCTTCAAAGTGAACGCCAGACGCTCCTGCCTCGATCATTCCTTTCATTAGTTCAAATACATTTAGTTGTCCGCCAAATCCTGCCTCTGCATCAGCAACAATTGGTACGAAGTAATCAATATCACCGTTTCCTTCCATATGCTGAATTTGATCGGCACGCTGCAACGTTTGATTAATACGTTTTACAACTGCCGGCACACTATTTGCCGGATACAAACTTTGGTCTGGATACATGTGACCTGATAAATTTGCATCGGCCGCTACTTGCCAGCCGCTTAAATAAATTGCCTTTAACCCCGCTTTTACTTGCTGCATTGCTTGATTCCCAGTTAATGCACCTAACGCATGAATGTAATCTTCACTATGAAGAGAATTCCAAAGCTTTTCTGCACCGCGGCGTGCTAGCGTATATTCAATATCAATCGATCCGCGAAGACGAATGACCTCTTCTGCAGAATATGGACGTGTAACTCCTTTCCAGCGTTTATCAAGCTCCCAGTTTTCTTGTAATTGTCCGACTCTTTCATTTTTCATTTCTTCTATCCCCTTTTCCTCATTTATAAAATCTCATACCCAGGTAACGTTAAAAACGATACAAATTCATCATTTCGAACAAGATTTGTAAATAGTTTCGTAGCTTCGACAAATCGGCCTTTTTCAAAGCGATCACTACCAATCTCTTGCTCTATTTTTGCTAACTCTTCTGCTTTAAACTGTTCTACTAATGCAAACGTAATCTTTCGTCCATCTTCGAGCTTCCCTTTCTCGTGACGAATCCATTGCCACACTTGTGCACGTGAAATTTCTGCTGTTGCCGCATCTTCCATTAAATTATAAATAGGCGCTGCTCCTCTGCCGCTTAACCACGATGCAATATATTGAATGCCAACACTAATATTTGTACGAAGACCAGCTTCTGTAATCGTTCCTACTGGAACTTCTAATAAATTTTGTTCAGTGATACAAATTTCTTCTCGTTTTCGATATATTTGGTTTGGCGTTGTCATGATGCGATCAAATACTTCCATCGCTACAGGCACAAGTCCCGGGTGGGCAACCCAAGTTCCATCATGTCCATCACAAGCCTCTCGCTCTTTATCAGCGCGCACTTTCTCAAATGCTGCTTCATTCGCTTTCGGGTCGTTCTTAATTGGAATTTGCGCTGCCATTCCTCCAATTGCTGGTGCACCCCGGCGATGGCATGTTTGAATGACGCGCAAACAATACGCGCGCATAAACGGAACACCCATTGTCACCTGGGCCCGGTCAGGAAGTAAAAACTGTTCATGATTGCGGAACGTTTTTAAGAAACTAAAAATATAATCCCAACGTCCACAATTTAACCCTGCTGAATGATCCCGCAACTCATATAAAATTTCATCCATCTCAAATGAAGCGTGAATCGTCTCCAGCAGTGCCGTTGCTTTAATTGTTCCATGTGGAATGCCAATATATTTTTGTGCAAATACGAACACATCATTCCATAATCTTGCTTCTAAGTAACTTTCCATTTTCGGTAAGTAAAAGTATGGACCACTCCCCTTTTGCATTAACGCTTTTGCATTATGAAAAAAGAACAATCCAAAGTCTAATAAACTGCCCGATACTTCTTCACCATCTACTAATACATGCTTTTCCTGTAAATGCCAGCCACGAGGCCGCACCATTAATACAGCTATTTTTTCATTAAGACGATATTCCTTACCATTTTCATTGGTATACGAAATCGTTCCCTTAACTGCATCTCGTAAATTTATTTGTCCTTCCATTGCATTTTGCCATGTCGGTGCATTGGAATCTTCAAAGTCTGCCATAAAGACACGCGCTCCTGAATTGAGAGCATTAATAACCATCTTACGATCAACCGGTCCTGTAATTTCTACGCGCCGGTCTTGTAAGTCATTCGGAAGCGGTGCAATCGTCCAATCATCAGCCCGAACATTTGCAGTTTCCTCTAAAAAATGTAACAACTCTCCTGCATCAATTTTCTTTTGCTTCTCTACTCGTTTCTGTAGTAATTCTTTTCGGCGTCCGTTAAAATTCTCATGCAACTCTTTTATAAATGTGAGTGCTTCTGGTGTCAAAATCTCCAAATACGCCGGTAATACTTCTCCAACGAGTGTAACCCGCGAAGTTTGCGTCGACATATTAGCCTCTCCTTTTTACAAACTGTTATAAAACAGTTTTGATTTTCATGTTTATATTATATAACATAAAAATCAAAAAGGAAGGATTTTTTAGAATTTTTTAACAATATCTCAAAATTGGTTTATATGTACTTTTCATATTCCTTGCAAATAACGTACGTGGTGTCGCATTATGCAAAATGAAAGAGAAAAATTTTCTTCAACAAAAAAAGGCATAGAGTGTACAACACCCTATGCCTTTTTACTTATCATGTTTTCCCTTTTCTTTTTCATCATGTTTTGAAGAATTGCCCTGTTTTTCTTCTTTTTTCTGCTCTTTTTCATAATCTTTCTGTTCTTTTTTCTGTTCTTGATATTCTTTTTTCTGTTCTTTTCTTTGCTCTTTGTTCTCGTTTTTCTGTTCCTTATCTTCTTTTTTCTGTTCTTTATCGTTATTTTCTTCTCTATGGCCGTTATTTCTTTCTGGTTGCGGCTGCTGTACGCGAGCTGGTTGCTGTTGTTCTTTTTCTTGTCGCTCTTTCGGCTCACTTCTTTCTTGTTGCACAGAAGAAGAGGAATTCGATGGCGAATCTGAATTAGGTGATGAATCCGGCTGCGAATGTACTTCAGGATGTTGTTCCTCTTGTACTTGTGACGGTGCAGGTGAAGCAGGTGATTTCTTCTTCTCATTTTCCTGTTTCAGATAAATCCCTGTGCTGACTCCTGCTTTTTGGGCATTCTCCCTTATCTGCATAGTACTTTCCTGATATATGACTGTAACATGTTGTGTATCATACTCTCTTTTTAACTCTTGCATAGCCTTCTGCAGTTGCGGCTCTAGCGATTTTTCTTTTGCAACGGATGTTAACATGACTTGCTTTTCACTCGTTAAGTATCCATCCTCTTTGCTTTGCTTTACAATCGCACGCACTACGTCTTGCAAAGGCTCATTTTTCCAGCGTTTTATTTCTTTTAAAATACGCCTGCCATCCTCATTGCAAGCTCGTAATTCCGTAACACGAAGATCCTTTGTCACACTTACTTCTAAGCTCGGATTAATATCGATAGAAACATAGGCAAGCGCTTTTTCTTCCGGCTGATTGAATACAAACAAAAAAACACATAGAAAACAAGCAAAAATTAGCAATGCCGGTTTTAATATAGAAGGAACTGAAAATGTCACTTGCCTCTTTTCTTGTTCATGAAATACAATTTCCTGTCCGATTATATAAGAGTTCGACTTTTTCTTACAATTAATAAATTCTCCGTCTGGTGTCAAAACAACTATGCTGCGTTTTCTTATATCCATCACAATTCCTTTATTCATTCCCCTGCCCCCCTCTTATATATTCTTGAATGTATATGTAGTTGTTTACAAAAATAATGCACATTGCAATGATGTATTTTCTATGTCTCTCTAGCGTTTTACGACTAGTTCTAACATGCGGTTCAATTTGTTTGAGAGGTAACTTTTTCTTTCGGAACAGCTCTTCTATCATTTTCTCTTCTTTTATAATAATCTTTACAATTCCTATTAAATGTTCCCGCGTATCACGATGCTTCGGAGACTCCTTCGCAAGCTCGGCAAACGATATTTTAAATTCAGATAGCACGCTTTGAAAATGAAGAATTTCTTCCTTCCGATTGCTATTTTCCATCTCTTTCATATATTCTGTAAGTGCCGCTTGTACTTCCATTGTTTCCTCTTGCTGGTCTTCTTTTAAAAAGATAAGGTTATGCCTAGACTCCTTACGTATATAGTCAATTACATCTCTTTTTATAAGAAGCTCAGCAAATAAAAGAAAAGATTTCCCTTTTTTATATGAATATTGTTCAATAGCTTGATGAAATGCAAACAGTCCAATGCTATATTCATCGTCCTGCTCTGTAATATAACGACGACAGACAGCTGAAATCGATTTTCGAATAAAAGGCCGATACTGAGCGATAAAAGCTTCCTTATCTTCTTCATTTTTTTGTACATTTAATACTACATCTTCTATTGTCGATTTTTTTACGACTTTCATCAATAAACTTAACACAGGTAATCCTTCTCCTCCCCTCTGCTATAAATAGCAAAACGGTCACTAAAGAAGTGACCATTTCACTACAGTATTTCCCTACTTTTCTTAGTTCTTTTCTTTATGTTTGTCTTCATGTTTGTCTTCATGTTTGTTTTCATGCTTTTCTTCATGTTTCTCTATATGTTTTTCTTCATGTTTTTCATGACCAACTTTTTTACCGTTATCTTCATGATTTTCCTTTTGCTTGGATTGCTCATGATTCCCATGAGAAACAGCAGCTTTATGTACTGGTTGTGCTGGTTGTGCTGGTTGTGCCGGTTGTGCTGGTTGTGCCGGTTGTGCTGGCTGTGCTGGTTGTGCTGGCTGTTCCGGTTGTGCCGGCTGTTCCGGTTGTGCTGGCTGTTCCGGTTGTGCTGGCTGTTCCGGTTGTGCTGGTTGTGCCGGTTGTGCTGGTTGTGCTGGTTGTGCTGGTTGTGCTGGCTTGTTTTCCTTTGCAACAGCACGCTCTTGCTTTTCTTGCGCTTTCTCTATTTTAGCAGCAATTTTTGCAAAACTCTTCTCTATATTTTTGGTAATCGCAGCTTTTGCTTTCGGATTTTTCACTTTATCAAGCGCTTTTGCTAATGCTTCGATATTGTTTCCGATGTGAACTTTTACTTTTTCTGCTTCTGTTTTTTCTTTATGAGCCGGCTTTTTCGTTTCTTCTTTTTTTGTTTCAGCAGTCTTTTCTGCTTCTTCTTTCTTTACTTCAGCAGTTTTTTCCGCTTCTTCTTTCTTTACTTCAGCAGCCTTTTCTGCTTCTTCTTTCTTTACTTCAGCAGTCTTTTCTGCTTCTTCTTTCTTTACTTCAGCAGCCTTTTCTGCTTCCTCTTTCTTTACTTCAGCAGCCTTTTCTGCTTCCTCTTTCTTTACTTCAGCAGCCTTTTCTGCTTCTTCTTTTACTTCAGCAGTCTTTTCTGCTTCTGTTTTCGTTTCTCCTGAAAGCTCATCCGCTTTTTCTAAGTTTTCAGCTGCTTTTTCTAATGTATCTTTTGTGAAATCATCTTTTCCCTTTTTCATTAACACATCCGCTTCAGCAATGCGTTCTGCAGCTTGTTCAGATAGTAACTTTGCCTTAGCTAAATCATTGTTCGCAAGTGCCATTTTAATATCTTCCACCATCGTTTTTACGAAATAAAAGAAATCCCCTTGCACTAAAGTCGGCTTTTCTGTCTCTGTTGTTTTTGCTGCGTCTGTGTTGCTGCTAGCATACGCCGCCGTTCCCATTAAAAATGGACTACATGCCATCATTGTTACCATAGTTCCTTTTAGCAATATCTTTTTCATGTCATTTTTCCTCCATTTGTTTTCTTCACTATACATATTCGGAGGGAAAATAAGTTTTAGGGGGGTTAGAAAAATTTTTTCATAAAAAATAAAAAGATGACTTCCCGTCACCTTTTTCAATAAGTATGAAAATTACTCTTCTATTTTTCTATCATCCGTAAACTTCTAACTATGTAAAATATCATCGTACTAAATAATATAACGAGAAATATGACAACAGAAATTGTAGAATATTCAACTTCTCTTTGCATTGCAATTTGTACGTTTTCCCACGTACTATATACACCAAATGTAATAATCTCAAATTGTAACCATCCTAATAATGTACGAGAATGAATATATAATTGTTGTTTTTGTTCTTCTGTAACATGCGAAGGATAGTTAAACAAATGAGGAAAGCGACTTAACACATGAAATAATATATAGAATCCTAAACCAACAATCGGATGAATAAAAATATTTCCTTTCCCGCCAAACCCATCTGCTTCTCCATCGAAACCGAAATGAGTTGGAATCACATGTGGTAAAGACGACCACATGAAGCCAATGTATATAAGCATCAAAACGATTCCAATAAGCGACAAACCATCTAGCCACTTTTCAAGAATTGTTCTTGGCGCAATCTTTTTCATCTCTACTCCTCCTTGCTTTCACACTATTATTTTACTATATTTTCCATAAAAACAAAAAGAACAATTTTTTATCATATCTGGTGAGAAGACCACCACCTCAAGCGCGAAACGGTAGGTGGGGGTAGTTCAATAAGGTTACTTATTTTTATAAACAATCTTTTTTTTAAAATAAACAGCATACAATAAAGTGAAACTTCCATCAGTGGGGGTTTTCTTCATCTCCCACTAATGGTTAGTTGAACCAATCGGGCTTTTACGGGCAGTTATCCCCCACCTATCTTCTTTAGAAAAGCGGAAGTGGCTCGTCCGGAATGCGAGGGGGATGGAGCTTCTGACGTAGAGGTGTTTTTTACCTCGTAGGAAGAAGCGAAGCCACCGAACATTCTAGCCACTGGAGCTGGCCAACGATTCTCTCTCAACCTTGAGATGGGGGCGCGAATAGCGGGATAAAAATAAAAAAGAGGTGAAGAGCATGCCTGCAACTGTTGACAGCATTGTCATTTCACGATGTAATGGGACTGTAAATTTAGGAGACAAATACAATGTAAATCCTCAATTCCGTAATAAAGAATATCATGGTTCTGGATCATCAAATGCAGCAAAATCACTGAAAGTCTTTAATGGGGTTAGTACCTCAAATGTATTTGATAATGATCAAACTGATCAAGATATAACATTTACATTGTAAACTAGTGATTTAAGCTATATATACTAATTAAAAACCCCTTTCTTTTTAGGGAGGACGAGAGCATCTGGCCATGCATAGAAGCGGTCAGGGCCTTTTTTGCCACATGCTAGGTTTAAAACAAAAGGAGTAAGCAAGTAGCGGTCATGTTGTATTCTCCATAGCAGCGACTTACAAAGAAAAGCGGAAGCGGCTCGCTCAGAACAAGAGGGGGATGGAGCTTCTGACATAGAGGCGCTTTTTGCCTCGGCGGAAGACGCGAAGCCACCGACTGTTTAGGCCCGTTAGCTAAGGTTCTTTTACACAGAAGGTGTTTTTTTACCTTCTTGTGTGGAAGGTTCTTAGACATGAGGGCCTAGGAGGCAGAGCTAGACAAAGATGCCGAAAAATTAAAATGGATATATAGCAAAAAGAACAAGTAGCTTCCTAGTCTTTATGCTAGAAAATTACTTGTTCTTTTCCATTTTTATTTTTGATACACAATTACCATTCTTAACGACTATTTCTTCTTGTATTCTTCAAACGTATTAATTCTTTCAAAAATTGGCGGATGTGTGTACATGAAAAATTTCACCAAAGCCGGCGGATTCACTTGACTCAAGCTCGTCTTCGATAAATATTGAAATGTTTTAATTCCCGACTGACCATCTTTCGTCATATCTAATGCGTATTGATCGGCCGCTCTTTCTTCAATGCGCGATACGTAATTTGTAGCAGGGCTTACTGCAAAAGAAAGCATCGAAGATACAAGGAAAAATAATGGTAAAACTGAGAAACTAGCTACCTTAGAAATATGCAGTGTATCGCCCCACTTACGAATACACGCGCGAATAATACGGTTAATAAGATACATGCCAACAAAGGTTAAAACGATATAACTCCCAACGCCCCAATATATATGTTTCATAACGTAATGACCCATTTCATGCGCCATAATAAATAATATCTCTTTATCTTTTAACTGCTCTAGCGTAGTATTCCATAAAACGATGCGAGAATTTGAGCCAATCCCCGTTACGTATGCATTTAACGAATTTGTTTTCTTTGACATATCCACTTCATACACATGCTCTGCTGGGATATTTGCTTGATCTGCTAATGTTAAAATCTTTTTCTCAAGCTCCTTATTATGCAGCGTCGAAAAATCATTATAGAGCGGATCAATGACTACTGGCTGAATGAATGTTAAAAAGATCGTGAATGGAACAGAAAGCGCCCAGCCATACAGCCACCAGCGTTTCGGATACTTTTTAATGAGCCATAACAGCACTGTCACGACAAGAAACATAAGCAAAAAATTTACCCAAAAATCCAGTATATGCTCCTTTATCCAATTTGCCGTTGATTGTGTAGAAATGCCGTAATCAACAGATACTTGATGACTAATCCATTGCAGCGGCAACGCGAGTATTGTTGTCACAAGCGATAAATAAAACAAATAAATCGCAATTTGTAGTACTCGGAATCTCGTTGTATCTTTCGCCCACTTTTCAAACCGCTTTGATACACCGAAAATAAGTACAAATAATAAAGCAATCCATTGCAGCGGCGTTGCTAAAAAAAACAATAAATTCTTTACCCGCGAGTAATCTTGACTAAGTGTCAGCTCCCTTGCATTCATAAATGTTGCTGGATCTGCATTCGTTCCTTTATACGCTTCCGGTATGATCTCATGATTCCAGCTAAATAAGTACCAATATATAAATAATGCAAATAGAGCGTACAAAAAAAGTGTCCATCTCATCACTTTTCGCATGATTTCTCCTCCTCATCGCTGCCTGTCTATTAATATTGTAGTTCGTTCCTCAAAAAATAGAACAAGCTAATACATGAATTGTCATGTAATATTCACTCATTCCTCCCTTATTTTTCAGATTTTTCTTATAAAATAAAAATTGGGAGGGATTGGAATGAAGAAATTGTACATTACTTTTACGCTCGGACTTATTGTTGCAACCTTGATTGGAATTTTTTATTTTACCAGTTACCGAAAAGCATCAGCGGAAATACCAAAGGGGATTATTATGGAAGATGTAAACGGAACATCTGTATCATTTGATCAATTACCGAAAAAATTAAAATTAGTGGAATTTATGTATACAAAATGTCCAGACATTTGCCCGGTTACAACATACAAAATGAAACATTTACGAGATGAACTTGTAAAACAAAAAGTGTTCGGAACAAAAATCGAATTTATTACGATTACGATTGATCCGAAATACGATACGAAAGAAATTCTAGAACATTACTCCAAAACATTTGATATGAAAGAAACAACAGGTTGGCATCTGCTGCGCGGCGATGAGGAAGAAACGAAACAACTAGCTGAATCTTTCAACTTCCGCTACCGTGATCCTGGAAGCGGTCTTTACATTCATACTTCTAACTCTTACTTACTAGATGAAAATAATCGTTTAATTGAAGTATTCGGTATGGGAGAGCGCGGGTTTGATAGTAAAGAAGTGTTAGAGAAAATTAAGAAGGCGATGTAAAACCCTTTTCTTTTTAGATGGTCGAGAGCGTCTGGCCATGCGTAGAAGCGGTCAGGGCCTTTTCCTGCCACATGCAAGGTTTAAGGGCAAGTGAAGGTCATGTTTTATTCTACATAACAGCAATTTATATGTTAAAAAACAAAATAGTTTCATACAAATAATACGATATCAGCGATTTTTTTAATATATCGGCGATTCGACAGACAATAAAGACCCTCCGATGATGTTCGACATGCGTATACTGTAAAATACTGAGCCCAAATGTAGCCTTGGAATAAAGTTTGATTAAATTAACTTAATAAACCTTGATAAAAGAGGCAAATAGAAAAAGCGTGTTTTGAAAAAAAGATTGATCAAAACACGCTTTTTCTATTTTCAATCGAATCATCCTTTTATAAAAAAGTTTGATAATTTTTGTTATCCTTGCTCAATTAAAGCGTCCCTATAATAGAATAACTAAAATATGATCTCAATTATAAAATCAATTATTTCTTCTTTCGCTAAAGCATGCGTTAGCTTAATAATATTCACAAAATAATAAATAAAATTTAATCTATTATACCTCTTAGCATTTGCTCTTTTACATTCTCACCATCAACCCAATCTTGAAAGTTAAAATCCAAGACATGCTCACTTTGTGCAATGGTAGTTATGATTCTAGAATTTTGATAAGAGTATGATAACGTATGAAGGGTTCCAAATAAGTTTTCATAATCAGTAAAAAATAATGGTGAATTTTTATCTTTAAATTCATCAAACATTTCTTGATGTGTGAGATTTTTATTAGAAATTTCTTGAAGATAACTATTGCGTTTAGCCGAACCGTCAATAGATACTCTGTTTTTATTTTTTAGCATCTCGTCCTGAAAATGATTAACACAAGATAATGATGATTGTCCAAGCCTCACAATTACTTTCTCTGGACTAGCTTCAACTACTGCCATATTGCCATTTTTGTCACCAAGTGAAAAGTTGTAACACGCTGCATGAGGGATTTCTTTCAACATTTGAATTGCATCATCAACTGAAGAACACATATCCAAAACCATCCTAATCGCAGTCCATGGAGATATACCTTTTGAGTAACTATTATTACTTACAAAGTGCAATCCTGCTACTAACCCTCTTTGGTTAATTCCATCATGTCTTCCTAAAACTTGAAGATTATATCCTGCTGTTGCAAAGGCTTCTTCAGGTTGAACTAAACTAAAAATCCCATCATAAAGGGCGGGAGAAAAATCATAATTCCTAACATAATATTCTTTTGTAATAATTGCAGAACATCCCATAGCTTCTGTCCTTGGTACATCATAGCCACTAAACAAAGAAGCAGACTTTTTGGTAGAAATCTCTAATCCATTAGCTAGTCCATCTAACTCTTCAAGTAAATGAGGTGCTAAGGCCGAATAAATCGATTTCAAATTTTTATAGTCTATCTCTGGTCTTGTTATTGAATCCAAGACTTTTAACAGTGGGTTATTATGTAAATACTTACCGAACTTTAATCCAATATTAAATGAAGTATCTCTGATTTGAAATAGGTTTACTAAAAATTCCGACATAAAAAAATACTCCCCTTATTGTATTTCATTATCCTGCCCGATTGTTGAACAAAAAAACACTCTACAAAATGGATCTTTTTATCAAACTTTTTTACAAATTATTAATCTTTATTATGAATGATCGAACTTTATTTTAAATCAACATTCACAGGTAAATTTGTACAATTTCCCCCATAGTTCTGGAATCGGATTAACAATCTTGCCACTCCATTTTCCTGCCGCACTAAAACCTACTAACGCAAACGAGTTTTTTGTGACTTCCTTAAATTCCACTTTTAATACTCTTTTCTACTACTTTATTTTCCTACTAAAACAAAAACATTTTCGTCTGGAGCTTGCATTACAGCCACATGACCACCTAAAGAATTAAGGAATGGAGTGCGAATCCACTGAACTTCAGGATTATACTTTAACGTTTCGTAAGTCTCACAAACATCTTCAACAACAATCTCAGTTTCAGCAAAATTCAAATTAGGGTTATTCTTTAATACTAACTCTGAATTGCCATTAGGAAATTTCATGCCAATAAGTTTCCATTGTTTTTCTTCATCTTGAAACGTTTCCCAGGCTTTTGTTAAACCTAACAATTGATAAAATTCCACCGATTTGTCAATATCTTCTGCATAAATTGCGACACATTCTATTCTTTTCCACATCAATCAACCATCCCTCCCACACCAAGATTATCCAAATAAATAAGATAACTATTTAACTAACCTGCTCGTTATTTTAAGTACAAAGTTTAACAACATTTTTAATGTTAATTGATATTTACAATGTTTCTTCACAAAACGGAACTACTTACTTTAAAGTCCGTCTCTTTTCACTTTATTGTTTCTTCTGCACTGGCAGCCAAATCTCCAATTGTGCAAGATCATGTTTATCAGCATGGCAGCGCTCATCGTATAATTCAAACTCTACAACACCAGAGTGCTCGTAGCCGGAATGCGGAAACCATTCTGTAAAGATGGCATTCCACGTTTGCTGAATCGATGCTACCATTTCTTCATGCGGAACTTTCGGCGTTGTAAATACTGCGTACGTTGCTTCTGGGAATGTGCGACACGTCATCTCACTTGGTACATCATCAAAGCTTGTTGCTTCCATTCCAATAATATACGTAAACTCACCTGTTTCTAAATTAAAATCCGTACACATCCCTAACTCGACGAACTCATTCGTATGCTTACGGTTTGGAATGTTTTCCGACAAATTATTTTGCAAATAATTTTGCCACATTGCTGGGATATCTTCCAGGTTTTTTCCGTCTTTACTCGTTGTCTTCATTTCATACCCAATTACTTGAAAAGCTGGCTTTGTTTCTATACGAAATTCCATTTTAATTCCCCCTAGATACGGATTAAATTTTCGCTGCATTACATTCACCTTGGAATATAACGGTGTTCGAATCTCTTGCTTTCGATATTCACTCGGCGTCATATGAAACAGCTTTTTAAAGGCGCGTGTGAACGTTTCATGAGATTGAAAGCCGTGCTCTAGTGCAATATCAAGAATTTTTTCCTCTGTGTGAGAAAGCTGATAAGCTGCCCGGGCGAGCCTTCTCTTTCGTACATACTCCATCACAGAGTCTCCTACGAGTGTTTGAAAGACGCGGTGGAAATGATATTCAGAAAATCCTGCAATACGCGCAAGATTCGCTAACGTTTGCTTTTCCATCACATCTTCTTCAATGGAATCAATTACTTTTTGAATTTGTATTTCATAACATCCCATCTCTGTTCACCTGCCTTATATGTATTATGTTAAAGGGAACGTGCGTTTTCTTCTTGACGTTTTTTGCTTTTGTTTTATACATTTTACCAATTCACTGGTAACATATTATAAAGAAATACACAAAAGGCATGAATTTCTTCTAGTTAATCAACACTCCTGATATGAAAAGGTGGTATATAAATGAGACTATTATTTTTATTTTTAAATGTATGTCTTAACTCATTTTTAGCATTCTCATTTCCTTATGTTATTAAATTTATCATTACATGTATTTGTATTATAGGTGTTATAATTGGATATTTTGATGGATCAGATATGGTAGGAGAAGAAGATATAATTATTATTTTTCTTCCTATTACAATCGTTTTTACTACGGTTATCATTTTAATTGGGATATCCGGTAATAAATTCATTTACAAAAGGACAAGTTTGAGCATATTCAAATATTGTCTATTTAGCTCATTCGTTTTTATTCTAGCATCTATCATCGTAATGTTTACATTAGATCCTTTAAATATTACTTACCAATTCAAGTATATGTAAGAAAGCTGCCTCATCAGCAGCTTTCTCCCTATCTATCATATTTTCTCTAATTCACTACCAAGAAACTTCGCAATCTCTAACATACCGTATTTGCCAACAACTGCTTCGGCATCAGCATTGTAGTTTGTGTTTGTATTAATGTCGTAAGTGAAAATTTCTCCATCTGCATTTCGAATGAACTCAATGCCGGCGATTGCGATATCATTCGCAGCTAAAACTTCCTCATATTTTTGAATAATCGGGTCGTTAAAGCCCTCAATAATTTGAAACTTCGGTTTTTCCGGTGCTTTCTTTCCAACCGGGCAGAACAGATCGCCAATTTGACAAGCATCAGCTGGGCATAATTCGAAGCCTTTCGATGTATCGACTTGAACTGCATACACAAATTTCCCGCCAACAAACTCACAACGTGTAATGTAAGGCTCAGGAGATTGAATGTATTCTTGAATTAATGTAATCCCATCTACTGGCTCTTCAAATGCTGCACTTTCTACGTAATCTTTTAGGGAAGCAACAGACTGAAACAGTTGAACGCCTAGTCCTTTTCCAGCGCGGTTATGCTTCGTAATGAATGGACGTCCTTCAAATTGCGCTGCCGCTTCTATAATATGTTCTTTACCAACAGCAGCAATTGTCTTCGGTGTTTGGATTCCTTGTGCATTCAGTGCCATATACTGCGCAACTTTGCTTACTTCCATCTGAAGTGCTCTGCTTCCGTTGAATACTTTTCGATTATGTCTCTCTAACCAAGCAAGGACAGCCCCTGTAAACTCTGGTGCAAAACGGTGATTTCTTGTATGAGAAGAAGCGCTCATCCGGTTATAAAATACGCCGCTCGGCGGTACAGACGAAAGATCAACATTCCCTTTGTCCAAATGCCATTCTTCATAAGGAAGATCGAGTTCTTCCAATCTTTTCGTTAGATGTCTTGTCCATTCTGTGTTTTCATGAATAATGTAAATCTTTTTCAAGGGGAATACCTTCTTTCTAAATTGTGATTATATTCATTATACTCTTTTTATTAATCTGTAAAATACTAATTTTACAGATTAATAAAAAAAACGAAAGACGACACGAAGCGGCTTTCGTTTTCTTACTAAATAACAAAGTCCTCTGGTATAAACACCTTTACTTCTTTCAGATGTGCATATACAACTTCTCCTGTTCGAATCTTGAGCTGTTCAAATTGCTCTTTACTCACTTCTGCTTCTAAATATTCGTCTGCGTCATCACGTTTTAATTCAATATATACAACAGGACCGACAGCGTGTGTGTAGATAACTTTTGCTGGGATGGCATCGATGCCTTGCTTTGTTCGGGTAATAGATAATTGATGAGGCCGCACATATGCAACAGCGTCAGCATCGGAAATATGCACATGCTCCGGTGCTTCTAATTCAATAGAACCTAAATTCAATTTTCCTTTCCGAACACGACCGTGAAATAAATTTACATTTCCTAAAAAATCATATACAAATGGGCTAGCTGGATTATCGTACACTTCTTCTGGCGTTCCCATTTGTTCAATGCGCCCTTCGTTCATTACAACAATGCGATCCGCAACATCCAACGCTTCTTCTTGATCATGCGTTACAAACACACTTGTAATTTGAAACTCATCATGTAGTTTCCTGAGCCATCTTCGCAATTCTTTACGCACCTTTGCGTCTAATGCACCAAATGGTTCATCAAGCAGCAAAATTTTTGGTTCAACTGCTAAAGCCCTCGCTAACGCAATCCGTTGTCTTTGTCCTCCAGATAACTGCGCGGGATAACGCGCCGCAAAACCATCCATCTTCACAAGTCTTAATAACTCAAGCACCTTTTCTTCTATTTCTGCTGCGGACGGTCTTAGTTTCTTTTTGCGCACTTTTAATCCAAACGCTACATTTTCAAATACATTCATATGTTTAAACAGGGCATAATGCTGAAACACAAAACCAACTTGCCGATTTTTCACATGAATATCCGTTAAATCTTCTCCGTCGAATAAGATCGCACCTTGATCCGCTTGTTCTAACCCCGCAATAATTCGTAATAACGTCGTTTTCCCAGAACCAGATGGACCTAACAGCGCAACGAGTTCCCCTTTCGGAATTTCTAGATTAATTTGCTGCAGAGCTTGAAACGTACCGTATTGTTTCCATACATTCTGAATTTGAATACTCATCCTATTGCCTTCCTTTCCATTCAATCCAGTTCTTTATAATTAACGTAACGATCGCCAGCAATGACATTAATGACGCAACCGCAAATGCAGCGGAAAATTGATATTCATTATATAAAATTTCAATATGAAGTGGCATTGTATTCGTAACACCTCGCACATGTCCCGATACAACAGAAACTGCTCCAAACTCTCCAATCGCACGGGCATTACATAAAATCATGCCATAGAGTAACCCCCATTTTATATTAGGCAACGTAACACGAAAGAACATGTTCCAGCCGCTTGCTCCTAGCGATAAAGCCGCTTCTTCTTCACTTGTTCCTTGCGCCTCCATAACAGGAATCAATTCACGTGCTACAAAAGGGAATGTGACAAACACAGTGGCAATTACAATACCAGGCACTGAAAAAATAAGCCGCACGCCATGCTCCATGAGCCACGCCCCTAATTCACCGCGAGGCGTAAATAGTAATACAAAAACTAACCCGGCAATAACCGGCGAAACTGCAAAGGGCAGTTCAATGAGTGATAAAAGAAATTGTTTCCCTCTAAAGCGAAATTTTGTAATCAGCCACGCTGCCGCCACGCCAAATATCGTATTAAGGGGGACAACAATGAGAGCAACAATAATTGTTAGACGAATCGCAGAAACCGCCTCACTATCTGTAATAGCGGCAATATACACATTCATTCCACGCTCAAATGCCTTCATAAAAATCGTCGCTAACGGCAACAAAAGAAATACAGATAAATAGATAACAGTGACCGCAATGAAAATGATGCGAATCACTTTCGATTCTGTCGTGACTACTGGTGTCTGCACTGTTTTTGGTCTAATCGGTTTCACGAATGAAGGTTCCATTCTTTCCTCCCCTTTCTATTCATTTTGCAATCCACGTTTTTGACTCCAGCCCTGAATGAGATTAATAGTGAACAGGAAGAAAAGAGAGACAACCAGCATGACCGCTGCCACAGCCGTCGCACCTGCATAATCGTATTGTTCAAGTTTTGTCATAATCATCAGCGGAGCAATTTCTGTTTTAAGCGGCATATTTCCAGCAATAAAAACAACAGATCCGTATTCCCCTAGCGCTCTTGAAAAAGCTAGCGAAAATCCCGCTAATAAAGCTGGTAAAATTTCCGGAAAAACAACCTTCCAAAATACTTGTAAACGTGATGCTCCTAAACTAGCTGCTGCTTCTTCCACTTCCTTCTCCATATTTTGCAAGACAGGCTGCACCATACGTACCACAAAGGGCAATCCAATAAAAGTTAAAGCAACAATAATCCCAAGTGGCGTAAAAGCTATTTTTATATGAAACACATCAAAAATTTTTCCAATCCAGCCGTTTTGAGAATACAAAGTTGTAAGCGTAATACCCGCAACCGCAGTCGGCAAAGCAAAAGGCAAATCAATTAACCCATCAAGCAGCCGCTTTCCTGGGAACGAGTAACGAACAAGTACCCAGGAGATTAATAAGCCAAAACAAACATTTACAAGCGCCGCTGCCAGTGAAGTTGTAAAACTAATTTGATACGCATGCAATACTCTTTCACTTGTAATCACTTGAAAGAATTTGCTCCATCCTAACTGGGAAGTTTGGATAAACACGATAGATAATGGGATTAAGACAAATAAGCTTACATATAACATCGTAAATCCAAGAGAAATTCCAAACCCGGGTAAAATTTTCTTCCTACTCTTCTTCCTCATACTCTTTCACCTCATTACATCATCTGCTTCAATTATTTTTGGTAGATTTTATCAAAGACACCGCCATCATTGAAATGCGTATCTTGCGCTTTTTTCCACCCTCCAAACACTTCATCAACTGTAAACAATTGTACTTTCGGGAACTGCTGGGCATATTTTTCAGCTACCTTTTGATCGCGAGGACGGTAAAAGTTTTTCGCAGCAATCTCCTGCCCTTTCTCTGTATATAAATACTCGAGATATGCCTCAGCTATTTTACGCGTTCCCTTTTTATCGACAACTTTATCCACGACAGCTACTGGAGGTTCAGCAAGAATACTGATAGATGGTGTAACAATTTCAAACTTGTCTTTCCCTAGCTCTTTTTGTGATAATAATGCCTCATTTTCCCAAGCAATGAGAACATCACCAATCCCTTTCTCTACAAAAGTCGTCGTTGCCCCGCGTGCTCCTGAGTCCAGCACTTCTACATTTTTATATAGCCGACTTACAAATTCTTTTGCCTTTTCTTCACTATTATTATTTTTTTTCAAAGCATATCCCCATGCACCTAAATAGTTCCAGCGAGCTCCTCCCGATGTTTTCGGATTTGGCGTAATAACAGAGACCCCTTTTCTCGTTAAATCATCCCAATCTTTAATTTTTTTCGGATTCCCTTTTCGAACAAGAAATACGATTGTCGATGTGTAAGGAGTCGAGTTGTTAGACAAACGTTTCTGCCACTCTTCCGGTAACAGTTTCTTCTTACTAATGGCGTCAATATCATATGCTAATGCAAGGGTCACAACATCCGCTTCTAGTCCATCAATGACCGAGCGTGCCTGACTGCCTGATCCTCCGTGAGATTGCTTCACAGTAACCGTTTGACCACTTTTTTCTTTCCAATATGTAGCGAAGTCCTTGTTGAAATCTTGATACAATTCCCGGGTCGGATCATACGATACATTTAAAAGTTCAATAGACTTTCCTGATTCTGATTTACTAGTAGATGTCGTCGACGCACACCCTGAAAACAGAAGCAACGTCGACAACAACACGCCAGCTTTAATTGATGTTTTCCCCCGCAACTTCATCTATATCCCTCCTTGTTTTATCAATAGAAAAAGGCACACAAACGTTTCACAAAGTGAATGTTGTGCGCCTTCAGTTTCTCTGATTAGCTTTTATTATTTCATTTTTTTCTTTATTTTAAATACATAATTCCGATATGTCAACTATGGAATTGAGCGATTTTACACAAAAAGTAATACTAACCAATTAAAGATTGCTCCCACTCTCTTCGTAAAATCCCCATTTTAATTGCATCAAAATATTTACCATCTACCATTCTTGCTTCTCTTATTCTTGCTTCTTCTTTCATCCCCAATTTTTCTGCAACTTTCATCATTCTTACATTTCCTGACCAAGTTGACATCCCTAATCGATGCAATTCAGTAGATTTGAATAGGAACTCAATCCAAAGTTTATAAGCCTCTGTACCATATCCACCATTCCAGTAATTTTTATCATAAATAACGATACCGGTTTCTAACCAATTCGTATTTTTATCTACCCAATAAGCACCTACTGTTCCAATTAATTTATCTTCAGCAAAAATAATTAGTGTATTAGGTACGTTTGAAATAATTTGAGAATCTTTCTCCCAGCTTTTTAGAAATTCTTCTTTTGTTATTTTTGGTTCAGGTATGTACGGACCATTCCATTTCTTCGCTTCTTGTTCCTTTTCTTCGTATTTCCAATAGTATAATTCATCAAGGTCTTGATGAGTTGCTTCTTTTAATACAACTTTTTGTCCGACGATTTTAATCATAATAAGTAAGTTTCCTCCTAAGCATCTTTCTCATTACATATATTAATTTTATCATAGAATTCAAAACGCCTTTCTTTTTAGGGGCGAACGAGAGCATCTGGCCTTGTATAGCAGCGGTCAGGGCTCTTTCCTGCCACATGCGAGGTTTAAAACAACAGGAGCAAGCAAGTACAGGTCATGTTGTATTCTGCATAGCAGCAATTTATGTGTCGAGAAATTAAAATGGACTTATATATGCTGCTCTGTTAGCACAAAAAAAGAAATGAAAACAACCTTATTATCCGTGAACAAATAGGACTACGTATGCTTTTTCACCCAATCACAAATAAATTGCTGTTCATCTGAAGTAAAAGCAAAATCTCCATAACGGATTTTTTCGTACAATCCTACTATTTCATATGAACAACCAATACGTGTAAACCACTGTTGGATCGTTTCATAGGAGCGTCTTTGTTTAGCCCCCGGTAGCTGTCGTTCCCACTTCACCAATTCAGCGCGTATAGGATGATGAGGTAACAAATCGTTTTTTATCTTTGCAGAAGAGAGTGGGCCTGATTTGGAAAGGGGCTTCTTCTCATCTATCGTATCTTGTGGCAATTGCTTTTGGTTTTTTCTAGATCGATAAATACGCCAAATAGTGATTAATATAATAATCGTTATACAGATATAAGTGATTATATTTTGTATGTCAGAAGTTTTTCCTGGCTGTAAGTTAGGAATGAGCGTACCTTTTGCCCCTTGATATACTTCGTCTTCAAACCAGCGACCATGTCTGCTGGGATCATCTGCTTCATCACCCACACTAGAAGTTTTATAAGGTTTCCCTTCACCATCCACCCAATCTGTAAATCCCTCTACAATGTCAATGCTATTACTCTTCATCGCTTCCTTCATTTTTTCTCGTGAATATAGGGCTCCTTGTGATAACGTACATGCTGCAATGATCGTAATACAGACGAAAATCAAACGAAACCTAGCAGCTCCCCACTTGTTCATATGGTCTCCTTTCTATTTTCAAATTTAGAACCAGCTTGTTCATTACTATAAATTAAAATATATTCAATTTTTTGTAAAATGTAAATGCATTTTGGCATTACATATAAATACTACTAATAGTAATTTCTTAAGTAAGAATTTTGTACAAAATTTAATTTGATTTACAGTACTTTGCAACAAAACCATATTCTTGATAAAATAAATTTAAAAATTTAATTATACGATTGGAGAGATAAATCATTAAAAAATTTATAGTAGCTTTTCTTTACTCATTGATTAGCTTAATTATTTCGCTAAATCTGTTCGGAATGATTATGTCTCCAAATAAATTAGAGTGGCCGGAGTTTTTAGCTTTTACCATAGTAATAGGAATTTATGTAGCACCCATAGTATTAATAGGCTGTATAATTGGTGAATTATTATATAGATTTTATATAGTCCCTAAATCCTTACCTTTCAAACTAGCTTTAGTTATATATACTCTATTAGGTAGTATCATAATGTTATTGATTATAATTTTCCTTGGTGGAATTTCCCAAAATATTACCGACTTATTTGTTTTATTCTTAATAGGTCTTTCAACTATTTGTTCTATCGTTTTTTTTATAAAAAGAAATACATACAAATGAAAAACGTCGTAAACACGACGTTTTTAAAAATGTTACAATGTTCTCAACCTTATTTAGCTTCTGTTTTAAAGGCCCTTTAATTAAACTAAAGAGGCAGTTTAATTAAAGATGATATAGTGAATCTGATTATACTAAGGGGAGAATTGTTTTGCGTGGAAAATGTATTACATTTCATGAGTTCGGTAGTCCCAAAAATGTGTTAAAAGTTGAAGATAAAAGTATAGAACCGCCAAAAAACAACGAAGTTTTAGTTCGAATGTTAGCAAGACCTATAAATCCATCTGACTTAATTCCAATAAGGGGTGCATACGCACATAGAATTTCTTTACCCAATATACCTGGTTATGAAGGAGTTGGCATTGTAGAAGATGTAGGTTCTTTCGTTTCCAAAGACCTCATTGGCAAACGTGTTTTACCTTTACGCGGGGAAGGTACTTGGCAAGAGTTTGTTAAGACATCAGCAGACTTTGCGATTCCTATACCTGATTCAATTAATGATTTTACAGCATCACAAATGTATATTAATCCAGTTACAGCATGGGTGACTTGTACAGAAATTCTAAAATTAAAACCTAATGATATTTTATTGGTTAATGCTTGTGGTTCTTCCATTGGGCATCTTTTTGCTCAATTATCGCAGATTTTAGGTTTTCGATTAATTGCAGTTACAAGAAATAATAAATACACAGAAGAGTTACTTCATCTTGGAGCTTCTTATGTAATAAATACTTCTACTGTTTCACTGTATGAATCAGTGATGGAATTAACAAATGGAATGGGTGCAGATGCTGCTATTGATTCCATTGGAGGCTCAGATGGAAACGAATTAGCTTTTTGTTTACACCCTAATGGTAATTTTTTAACCATAGGTCTTCTATCAGGGATACAAGTAAATTGGAAAGATATCGTAAATATAGCAAGAGTAAATGCTAATATGTTTCATTTACGGAATTGGAATAAAAATGTCTCAGTAGATAAATGGCAAGAAACTTTTCATCACTTGATCCGTTTAATAGATGATAAAAAATTACGTTTCATGATGGTAGATTCCAAGTATGACTTGATAGATGTGATCAAAGCTATTGATGTAGTCGAATCTGTTAAGAAAACTAACGGGAAAGTATTTTTAACAAGCTATTAACTTAATTCTTCTTTAACTTATGGAAGCAGGAGTTAAAGAAGAAAAAATAATCTTTTGGCTATTACTAAACAAGGATTTTCAGCTATTTGTTCTATAGTTTTTATAAAAAGAATGTAACTACTCAGTCACTCTATGAAAAAAAGCAGAAAAGCATTATTTTAAATGGCCAGGGAGGGACTGGCTATGTATAGGAGCGGTCAGGGCCTTTTCCTGCCACGCGCAAAGTTTTAAAACAAAGAAAGGCAGCAGTTCACAATTGAACTGCTGTTTTTTCATTCCCCTTATACTTGCAGCGCTTTCTCTTTTAATGCTCTTCTTAAAATCTTTCCTGTCGTGTTTTTCGGAAGTTCTTCTAAAAACTCAATGCTGCTTGGTATTTTATATTTCGCAAGGTGAAGCGCGCAATACGCCATTAGTTCTTCTACTGTCACATTTGTCGTTTTCGGTACGACGTATGCTTTAACCGCCTCGCCTAATTTTTCATCTGGAACTCCGATTACAACTACTTCCGCAATCGCTTCGTGCATATATAACACTTCTTCTACTTCACGCGGGTAGACGTTATAACCGCCAACAAGGACGATATCTTTTTTCCGGTCTACAATGTAAAAATAACCTTCTTCATCCATTTTTGCTAAGTCGCCTGTGTAAAGCCAACCATCTCGAAGTGTTGCGGCCGTGTCTTCTGGCGCTTTGTAATAGCCCTTCATTACATTCGGGCCACGAACGATTAATTCTCCCACTTCTCCAACTTGTACTTCATCACCTAACTCATTGACAACTTTGTTTTCCACATTCAAAATGTTTGTTCCAATCGATCCTGGTTTACGTGGACGATCAAGCGGATTAAAACAAGTGACAGGTGATGCCTCTGATAAACCGTACCCTTCTGAAACAATAGCATGGAATCGTTTTTCAAAGTTTTTAAGAAGGGCAACAGGCATAGATGCACCGCCAGAAATACAAAAACGAAGTGTCTGAACATCTTCGGCACTTGCGTCCTCATGTAAATATAAATAATTGTACATCGTTGGTACGCCAGCAAATATCGTAGCTTCATATGTACGGCAAATACGGAATACTTCTTTCGGACTAAACTTCGGTAACATTAAAATCGTGGCGCCGTTTACAATTGGCGCATTGACAGCAACCGTTAAACAAAATACATGGAACATCGGCAGCGCTGCAATTACACGGTCATGCTCTGAGTACTGTAAATACGAAGCAACATCGTTCGCATTACTATATAAATTTTTGTGCGTTAACATCGCACCTTTTGGCTTTCCTGTCGTTCCTGATGTATATAAAATAACGGCAACGTCTTCTTCTTGTATATCCGGACCTTGATAAGCGAGGTCCCCGCTCGCCACTAAATTCGTAAACGTTTTCAAATTTTCGGTTTCTTGATGAGTTGAATCTGCTGAGGTTTCACAAATAATGATATTTTCAATAGAAGGAAGTCTAGATGTAAGTGATTGCATAACTGGTAGAAGGATGTCTAGTGTGATGATTGCTTTAACGTCTCCATTTTGTAAAATGTAATATAATTCATCTGGTGTATAAATCGGATTGACTGGAATAACTGTTGCCCCGGCACGCATCGCTCCGTATAAACCGATTAAAAAGTGCGGCGAATTCCCAACAATTAATGCGACATTGTCCCCTTTTCCAATGCCCATTTTTGCTAAATTACTAGAAAACTTTATGACCATTCCGTTAAATTGGTCATAAGATACCGACTGATCCTGAAAAATATAAGCCGGCTTGTCTCCTTTCTTTTTCACCGTTTCGGCTAATCTTTGAACGAGATTCACAAAACCCCCACCTTATGTAAAATTTAAAAAATTCTAAATACATTATATTAAAAGAAAATTGCCAGTGCAAGTTACATTTCATAAAACATATATAAAAAAACAACCACACGTAAGATATGGTTGTTTTTTTAATGGTTAAAAGAATAAAGATAAGAAATCTTCTTTTGTTATATTGCCAAAATAACGTAGTACTTCGACATCAGCTAGCGCCGTCGCAAATGCTTCCTGATCAAACACCTTACCACTTAAGCGCTCTTCGATGTCACGTACATCTTCAACACCGAAAAAGTCCCCGTAAATCTTGCATTCTGAGACTACGCCTTTTTGCACTTCTAACCGAACATCTACTTGTCCAATTGGGAAACGATGTGAATGCTGTAAGTTAAATTTTGGAGATTTCCCGTAGTTCCATTCCCAATTTCGATAACGTTCTTCTGAGATTTTATAGATTTCTTTCCAATCTTCTTCCGTTAATTCATACGTTGGAATCTCATTTTCCCCTTCAAAAATATTTTCTAAAAGCAACTGTTTAAATTCTTCAATTGTAATTTTCTCACTTAAAAATTCTGCAATATTTGCAACGCGGCTGCGAATCGATTTAATTCCTTTTGATTGAATTTTATCCATCTTTACATTTAACGCCGATACAACATGGTCGATTTCAGAATCAAATAATAACGTACCGTGACTAAACATACGTCCTTTTGCAAGGAACTGGGCATTACCAGAAATTTTTCTTCCTTCCGCTAAAATATCATTGCGGCCGCTTAATTCTGCGTTAATTCCTAGTTTTCCAAGTGCTACTGTCACCGGCTCTGTAAACTTCTTAAAGTTATGAAAACTATCTCCATCATCCTTCGTGATAAAACTAAAGTTTAAGTTTCCTAAATCATGATACACAGCGCCGCCGCCAGAAAGACGTCTTACAACGTGAATTCCCTTTTCACGTACGTAATCAGCATTAATTTCTTCCACTGTGTTTTGATTCTTCCCGATAATGATAGATGGTTCATTAATGTAAAACAGTAAATACGTTTCATTAATGTTTAAGTTTTTTACACAATATTCTTCAATCGCTAAGTTAATCGTTGGATCTGTGATTCCTTTATTATCAATAAATAACATCGTTTCACCTCAAGATTCCCAAACGTAACCGCTATGTGCGAGTACGATGCGGCCGTTAAAAATTTGTTTTGCCTCCGTTACCAAGTCTGATAACTCTCCTGCATGCGGCAAATGAGTTAAAAGCAGTTCTCCTACATTTGCATGTTTTGCAATTTCTCCTGCTTCTGTACTATTCATATGCCCAGCTTTTGATCCATCTTGATGTGCATACATGTTACATTCACAAATAAATATATCTGCATTTTGTGCAAATGAAACAAACTCTGGAATATAGCTCGAATCCGCTGTATATACAACAGTTTTCCCACCTGCTGTAATACGCATCGCAAAGCAAGTTACTGGATGTAATGTTTTTAAAAACGAAATAGAAAACGGACCAACTTGCAATGTTTCTTCCGGATGATATGCAATCCCCTTCGTATAAGGCGTATGTGTTAACGAGGCAAACCCATTTTCGTCAAAGGTATGTCCATAAATCGGCAGTTCTGGTAATACTCCATTTGTCAGGCTTGTAACTAAACGTGCATACTGAAGTACCCCAATATCAGCAACATGATCGTGATGATAATGCGATAATAGAACCGCATCTATGTCAGAAGGCGTTATGTATTTTTGAAGCTGTGCTAGTACACCGCTGCCACAATCGACAAGTAAACGAAAGCCATCGTGTTCAAATAAATATCCAGACGTTGCTTCTCCCACCTCTGGAAAACCGCCCCAAAAGCCGACAACCGTCATTTTCATATCCGTTCATCCTTTCTGTTTCACTTTCTATTTTACATTCTTAACTATAATTGATTTTCTACACATTTTCATTATTTTCAACTTTGTTATAAAACAGTTGTTGACTTTAATCTTTTGTACTAATACAATAATACTAACAAATGAAAATGGAGGGATTTACATGTTAGATCAACCGATGGAGTTTTTTAGAAATTTACCGGCAAAAACTTGTTCCCATTGCGGAAGAGAGATTGATGAGCAGCACGAAGCGTACCACAATAAGTGCGAAGATTGTACGCATGAAGAATAATAGATTATAAACATAAAAAAACCTAGCAGATATCATCTACTAGGCTAGCATCATTGTATTTTTCACTGTCGACCCTTTCACCAAGAGCTCCAGTTCAAACTCGTACACTTCTTTATTTCGATAATTTTTCGTATGAATTTTATCCATCATCAGTTCCACAACTTTACGCGCCATTTCATCAATTGGCTGATCAATCGTCGTAATGCCTGAGTCTGTAATTTGTGATAAGAACTGATTATTAAAACCAACTACAGCTAAATCATCAGGAATGCTCCAGCCCTGTTTGTTTGCTTCTGCGATAATTCCTGCTGCGACTTCATCTCCCCCTGCCAAAATAGCGGTAGGATTTTTTTTGTCTTGCAAAAACTCATAGAATATATTTTTTCCATCATCAATAGAGTAAGCGCTTTCAACAAAGTCAATTGACTCCACTTGTTTGCTTGCCTCTGTTACAGCACGCAAAAAGCCCATTTTTCTCTGCTGGTTGATCACCTTTGTCTCTCTGCCACGGCAAAAGACAAGATGACGATATCCTTGATCTAATACATGCTTCGCTGCTATGTACGCTCCCTGTGCATGATCAAAGTTTACAGTTGGAATGTTTGCTTCTTCAATATATTCATTGCATAAAACAATCGGTCCATGCTGTAAATAAGGCTCAACATCTTCCCAAGCATTTTCAAGTGAACATAAAATAATCCCATCTACTTGTTTCGTAGATAACAATTGTAAATACTCCAACTCTTTCTCTGGTAAATATCTTGTTTGACAAATAATCAGTTTATATTTATGATCTGAAGCCATAATTTCAATCGCCTCAATAAATTTACTGAAAAAAGGATTTGTCACACGCGGAACCAATACTGCAATTGTTTCCGTCTTTTGCTTACGTAGTCTTCTCGCCGCAGAATTCGGAACAAATCCAAGATGCTTCATTGCTAATTGTACTCTCTTTTTCTTTTCGTCGGATACATACGGATGGTTATTAATCACCCGAGAAACCGTTGTTCTTGATAACCCCGCTAATTTCGCTACGTCCTCGATCGTCGACACGAAATTCTCCCCCTTTAAATGAAAACGTTTTCTTAACTAGAATTATATAGTATATAATTGGAAACTGCAACACACCTTAATAAGAAATTACTATATTGATATTGTAAATGTTAAAAACAAGAAAAGTATACTTATAAACAGTAGAAAAAATATCGTTATAGAGGGGGATCAAGTTAATATTTTAACATACTCCAAAATACAAATTGAAAAAACAACAGTTCTATAAAAAATAAAAAAGAAACAATCGCGTCTACTGACGATCGTTTCTTCTTTGTTTTAATGCTCAAATGGTAAGTCAGACGTCAACTGCCCTTTTTCATTATGATTCACCACTACGACTCGATTATGCTCTATCAAAAAAACACCCTCTAACATTAGTAATGTCAATACATAAGCCACAAAAGTTTTTTCATACGCCGTCTTGCATACAGATAACTTGTTGTTAAGCCAATGCTTGCTTTGTCTTCCTCTTGAGAGTATCTTTCACTACAGTTTCCAGTGAATGTTTGATGATACGATAAGCTCACCTGTCTGAAATGAATCTTCTTGCATTTGAACTAGTAATTGATTTTTTCCTCTGCATGGCCTTCTCTGTATAGTGCCATCGTCAACATAATTACCCCTAATGAACCTGTAATCATTGCTTTTTTTCCCTTTCATATTTTTCACCTCGCATAATTTCCTGAGTTATTCAACTCACCTTAAGTATAATGTCTGTTTATGTCGAAAAAAAGAGACAATACCAATTTTTTAATAATTTTCTAATAATTGTAAAATTATACATTTCACTAAACAGAAGTTCTAATTGTTAGAGTTAAAAAAGAAAACACACTTGAAGGGTATATAGTAAGAAAAACAAAAGAAGATATTACGAAAAAGTTACACCTTTACACTTATCCTTGCATGGCATAAGAAGAAAAAATAGTGGGGGAAGAAAAGGCCCTGACCGTTTCTATGCGCGGCCAGATGCTCTCGTCCCCTCAAAAGAAAGAGGGCTTTATATCGTTTTTTACTTGTATATAAATAGGTCACCCTTCAAGCAACTGATAGATATCTTCTTTTACGGGAATAGAAGATATTGCTCCTTTTCCTGTCGTAGTAAGGGCACCGCTCGCATTCGCAAATGTTAGTATCTCCTGCCAATGCATATGAAGCACCTCTTCTACATTTTGTTGTCTCACGTTTTTCTCTAGCAATTTATACAGGAAACCGCCAATAAATGCGTCTCCTGCACCTGTTGTATCCTGCACTACAACACGATATCCATTTGATTGATACTGTCTATCTTTCATATATAATTCCGCACCTTGCGCTCCTTTTGTATAAATAACAACCTGTACATCTCCTATAAACAAGGACTCAATCGCCTCTTTTGGATCAGAAATGCCTGTAATAAACTCTAGCTCTTCATCTGAAATTTTAACGATATGTGCAAGCGGAATAAATTCCAGGATTGTTTTTCTACAATCTTCAGCATGTTTCCAAAGCGGCAGGCGTACGTTAGGATCGAAGCTGATAATCCCTCCATTTTCTTTCGCAGAGCGAATCGCCTTTATATGCGCATATTTCATCGGGCTTTCTACTAAATCAACGGAACAAAAATGAAGAATATCACCTTTTTCAAACCAGCTTTCATCTACCTCATTTTCATGAAACAACAAATCTGCAGAAGGATTGCGATAAAAAGAAAAATCACGTTCACCATCTTCGCGTAATGAGACGAAAGCAAGGCCTGTATTGGCTTCATTCGTTCTTGTAACCTTGTCTGTATTTACACCTACTTCTTGTAATTGTTCTAAAAGGAAATCGCCAAATGCATCGGTACCTAGTTTTGTAAGCATGCATGATTTTCCACCGTATTTTGCAACTGCAGCTGCCACATTCGCAGGTGCTCCTCCTGGAACTCGTTGAAATTCTACTACATCTTTTAGCGCCTTTCCCTTTTGAATAGGAATGAAATCAATTAAAACTTCTCCAATTGCATATAAGCTCTTCATACATTCCACCTCTTCTTATTCATAATCCCATTTTGTTGCTTGTAATCATACACTTCCTTCTTCAGCAAAAAAATAAATTTCTGTGCTGTCGGTTCTTGGAAAGATACGACTGGTACATACTTGTTCTCTATCATTATGGATTTATATACTTTGAATACCAAAAGTTATTGTAAAACACATCTGCACTCCCATACAACGAAACTCAACCTTACAATTTTGTAATGTTAATGTAATAATACGGAATTGTTCCTAATATATGTTTTTCTGTAAAATAATAGATATAGAGATCATTCAAACTATTTTTCAGGGGGAACAATCGTGAAAAAGGGCATCATCGTACTAGTAATCTTATACATCGTCCTAACTGTACAAACCATCAATTCACTTTTTGGAAAGGAACATTATAACGACGCTGTAAACAAGCTAAAAGAAACAAAAGAAGTATCCTCTTTTCAAACAGCGAAAGACGGTGTGATCCTATTAAAAGGAAACATAACAACTGAACAACCCGTTACAGATGAAACAAAAGTAAATAAAGAATTTGCTTTACTCGAGAAAAAATCATATAGAAGAAAAAAAGCAAGTTGGAAAACTACGGATACAGAAAAACATATTGCCGCGCATCTTTCTGTAAATGGTGAGTCACTTCCTACTCTAAACGAAAAAGAAGTTCGCTTGGCAATTGAGCCTATTCCACTTTCTTCACAAGACATTGCTACGACTGAGGAATACACTTTAAAAAAAGACGACACGCAATTAACGATACATAGTAAAGGATATCGCTATCACGGGATTGAAAATAACACGGAAGCTCTAATTTTTGGCGTTAAAAAAGGAAACGCACTTGAAGGATATAATGGTTCTGAAATTATAATAGGTAAAACAAAAGAAGAAATCACAAAAAATATGAAAATGAAAACATTCGCCGAAAAATATGCACCATTTGCTTGGCTCATTTTCACACTTATCCTTGTAAGTTACGGCGTACACCGTTCTCGTAAAAAGAAAAAGCTCTTTGGATAGATTGTTGTTTTTTGGCGATAAGAATAAGACCTCCGATCAAATCGAGGTCTTATTTATTTATGAACTATAGTGATATTAATCTTCATCACAATTTCCAACTTTAAACAATAATCCAAATAAATGCACAAGATCGAATCCGGAAATCAGCTTCGCGAATGTAAATATTTACTGAAATTTTATCTTTTGCGCACATTCGCATTTAGAATATTTTTGCATTTCCTGATAGTTCGTTTGATTTGCTGATTTTCAAAAAAATAAACCTCTGTACCTGACCAAATAAAAACCCAACACACAATGCTTAATACTCCTCCAATATAGGCATGATTGCTTGAAAGCTTCAAGTATATCACCCCAACAATAATACCAATCACAAACAACACAATAGTCTTTTTGACATTTCTAGCATATGTATATTCCTCTTCCTCCAAGAGATTAGAAAAAGTATTAAATGTGGCAGTCTTCAATGACTTTTCGTCAAAATCATTCTGACCGAAAAAAGATATTTCTATGTCTTTTCTTTTGCCACTGTGCAGCTTTGACAAAAGAAAATCTTCAAGGTCAGAGCTTAGGTGAACATCATCCGGGCTATAATATCTTGAAAACGGAGTATCCGTTTCATCTAAGTAGATATTTATACTTAATTCATCTTTCATGTTAACCATCCTTTAAATTCGATTTGCTATATATACAAGTTAAAAAAACGATATAAAAATCCCCTTTCCTGCCACATGCGAGGTTTAAAACAAAGAGAGAAAGCGAGTGCAGGTCATCGAAAAATGAAAATGGATGTATATAGTTGAAAGTCAACCTTTTATCAGTATGGTCAAGATCGCAACAATTCTTACGAAAACAGCGAAAGAAAAATAGCATCATATAATAAAAAAACTCCTTAACGTATAGGTAAGCGATTCAATTGTGTTCGAACGTAACATTTTTTACATTCACCTCCTAAATCATATGAAAATTATCTGTCATTTTTTTATCAACAAAAACCGAATATCAAAAATCCTTGAGATAAAAGAAACTTTCAAAAATGTAACTATGTGAATTAAATATCACTACTTCAAGCACAAAATTTTGGAAGATAAAATCAAGTTGAAATAACATTTTCAAAATACAGGAGGTCTTTAACATGAGTAAAATGAAAAAATTTGCAGGAATCGCATTCGCAGGTGCTATCGGATTAAGTACAATTTCCATCCCTCACGCTAGCGCAGAAGAAAAATCTATTACTAACTACAACCAAGAAAAAGTTGCTTCTAATGAGACATTTCATTTATCTATGGAAAATCA
Organism: Bacillus sp. NPDC077411; assembly: GCF_044543425.1. NCBI lineage: Bacteria > Bacillati > Bacillota > Bacilli > Caryophanales > Bacillaceae > Bacillus > Bacillus sp. NPDC077411. Next base: position 490,996 of record NZ_JBITWA010000001.1, read on the forward strand.
ACAGAATACTAGTTTAAAACTTGCAGCTAGCGCTAATTTAAATGTTAATGTTGATGTCCTAGGTATCGCTGATAGAATTAGAGATGCTATCAATGCTAACGCTAACCGTTCCGGATTTGTAAAAAATGTAATGGAATCAACTTTTTACTCAGCAGGTCAGCGCTATAATGTAATGGTTTTTAATTTAAATCAAGGGTATGTTGAACAATTTAGAGGAGTTAAATTTTATGGTTCAACAAATTATAATGGAACAATTTACGGCATATGGGTGTTTGAAGACGGAGAATTCACCAATGAAGGAGATGGTGGATGGATTAACTGGGCATTTAAAGGTTGGTTTGATCGCAATGATAAGCATGTAAAATTTTATCGTCCATAATGTAAGTGCCTGAAAACCTAGCTTTAGTTAAATTGACTTCTCTATATATATCCAAATTAAAAAACCGACATAAAAACCTCTTTTTTTAGGGGGAGGACGAGAGCATCTGGCCGTGCATAGAAGCGGTCAAGGCCTTTTCCTGCCACATGCGATTTTTTAAAACAAAGGGAGAAAGCGAGTACAGGTCGTGTTGCAGTCTGCATAACAGCAACCTATATGTCGAAAAATTAAAATTGATTTATATAGTTGTTCCGTATGTTTTGCTCTAAAACAAGGTCAATTACATCATTAACTATACAGGTGGACGGTGAACCACAACTCACTTTCCATAACATAAAAAATCCTAAAGGCTACAAGCCTTTAGGATTTATCAATTATTCTGCGTCAGAAAATTTCCCATATTGACGCTTATGCATCCAAGTTAATGTACCAATTGTTCCAAGTGATAACAGAACAATGAAGATCATTAAAATGCCTGCGTTTTGCCACATAAAGCCAAAGTCTCCGCTTGAAACAACCGCTTTAAGTCCTGATACAGAATATGTCATCGGGAACCATGCGTTAAATACTTGCAGCGGTTCCGGAATTAACTCAAGTGGGAATGTACCCGCACTTGTTGTTAACTGTAAAATCAATGTCAAGATCGCAATAAAGCGTCCTGCATCGCCGAAAGTCGTTACTAAAAATTGAACTAATGCAATAAACGATAAACTTGTAATAATACTAAACAATACGAAGTACGGAACACTTTGTACTTTAACACCTAACCAAAGCAGTAATACTGCATCCGCCATCAGTGCTTGAATCACACCAACTGCAAGTAGTACTCCAAACTTACTAATAAACCAGCTAAATCCTGATTTCGGTATACCAACTGTTTCGCGTAACGGGAACACGATCGATAATAACAATGCCCCAACGAATAAGCCAAGAGATAAGAAGTACGGTGTAAAACCTGTTCCGTAGTTTGGAACTTCTGACACTTTCTCAGTTTTCACTTTCACCGGACTAGCGAACATGTCATATTTGTTCTCGTCGCCTTTTGTTTCACTTGTTTTCTCAGCACCTTCGCCAAGTTTTGTTGCTAGTTCTTTTGAACCGTTATTTGCTTCGCCAAGACCATTTGTTACTTGACCTGAACCGTCTTGTAAACGAACTAAACCACTTTGGAAATCCCCTTTTGGATCTACGAATTGCCCTAGACCACCTGAGATTTTTTGCGAACCATCAAGTAATGCACTTACTCCGTTTGCTAGTGGACCTGCACTATCTGCTAAAGTGTTTAAACCGCCTGTTATTTGTCCTGAGCCATCGAATAAAGCATTAATTCCACTTGCTAATGGGCCTGCACTATCTGCTAAGGTATTTAAACCGCCTGTGATCTGTCCTGACCCATTTGCTAATTTATTTAAGCCAGTTTGGAATTCCCCTTTTGAATCTGCTAACTGGCCTATTCCTCCTGTTACTTGCCCTGAGCCAGTTGCCAATTTATTTAGACCTGCTATTGATTTCTCCGACAGCTGATTGATTCCTTTATTTAAATCACCTGCACCACTTGCAAGTTTCGTTGCTCCGGCTTCAATTTTTTCAGCACCTTTTTCTCCAGCCAAACCTTGTACGCCTTGCGCAACTCCTGCTGTACCTTTAGAAACTTGTTCATTACCAGCCATTATTGCTTGGACAGTTGGCTGTAGTTGTTTTCTATACTCTTCTGGTAAACTTTCAATTTGTTTATTTAAATCCGCTAAGTTTTTTGAAACTTGTTGAGCCCCTCCGGCTGTCTGTTTCGCAACACCACTTAGTGTATCAGCTTGTTTCTTCCATTCAGATACCCCTTGTGAAAGTTCAGAAGCTCCTGTGCTTACCTCTTGTGCACCGTTTTTAGCTGCTTTTAATCCAGATTGATAATCACCTTGTGGATTAATATATTGCTTTAATCCACCTGTAATTTGTTGCGAACCATCTAATAACTGACCTAAACTTGATTGCAATTTCCCTTCAGGATTAATTAGTTCATTTAGGCCACCTGTTATTTTTTGTGAACCACCTAATAACTGATTCACTCCACCTGGCATCGCGCTTACTTTACTATTTAACTCGCCTAAGCCATTTGTAATTTTCTGTGAACCACCTAATAACTGATTCACTCCACCTGGCATGCCACTTACTTTACTATTTAACTCGCCTAAGCCATTTGTAATTTTCTGTGAACCATCTGATAATTGATTCAATCCATCATTAGCTTTCCCAGATAATTCACCTAAACCATTTGTGATTTGCTGTGAGCCATCTTTTAACTTCCCAGTTCCATCATGAATCTTACCAGCTCCATCACTCGCATCAGCAAAGCCTTTCGATACATCTTTTAATGAATCAAACATTGTCTCAGCATATGTTTTCGTTACTGTGGCTGATACTTCGCTTTTAATTTTTTCAATGGCTGATCCACCAATTTGCGAGGATAAGAAGTTTAAGCTTTCATTCGGAATGTACTCTAATTTTGATTTTTTAGGGTGTGCATCCAACAATGTTGTTGTATTTTTAGAAAAGTCACTTGGAATGCGGACCGTCATGTAGTATTTCCGATCATCCATTCCTTTTTTTGCTGTTTTCTCGCTGACAAACTCCCATTTGAAGCCTTTCTTTTCTTTCAAATTATTAACAAGTTCTTTACCGGCTTCAATCGGTTTTCCATTATACACTACACCTTCATCAAGATTTACAACTGCAACTGGTAAATCATCTAATCGGTCATATGGATCCCAAAACGCACCTAAGAACATACCAGCGTACAATACTGGAATAAATAAGACTGCAATAATGGGAATTAAGATTTTTTTGCTTCTGATAATCGTAGCAAACTCTTGTCCAAGCAGTTTCAATCCTCGCATTGTTTACTCCCCCTTTTTTAATTATTGACCGTTTTGTTCATTCAGTCAGTTTTTGTAAAAAAAGAAGAAAATAACGACCAATTCATCCTCTCGTATGTTCTGCTATCTTCTTACAATTCCTCCTCCACAAACTTCTGACCGAATCATTCATTTGGTCATATTTTATAATAATAAGAGGATTATCTCATTTTGACAATCCTTTTAATAAATATAATTCAAAAAGTTCAGCAATATGCTCTTTTTCTAACGGTTCATGATATTTTTCCCAATCAAAAATGAGAGATATATACAAACGAACCATGATAAATGCTGTAATTTCTGGGTCACATGCCGTAACTTCACCTTTTGCAATTGCAGCTTCAAGATGCGATTTAATAAATGTAATAATTGCCGAATCCAATTGCTGCATAACATCTTGCACTTCTTTTGTTCCCATATCTCGTTCTTCTTGAATGAGCTTAATCATAAGTTGATGGTCTTTTCGAAATTCTAAAATACTGTATAATGCACGATGTACGTTTTCAAAAAATGACATAGTTGGATCGATTGTTGTTTCTGCGGCTTGTTTCATTTCTGTAATTAAATTAGAGATAATTTCACCAAACAACTCTTCCTTATTTTTAAAAAACGTATAAATTGTCCCTTTTCCGACATTGGCTAACTTTGCAACTTGATCCATCGTAGTTGCTTTATACCCAAATGCTGAAAAAGATTTTGTTGCTGCTTCAATAATTGCTCGTTTTCGATCAATTGCCACGTTTTCACCTCCAAAATGACCATTTGAACATTTCGGTCATATAGTACGTTTATGATATTACCATAGCTTCCCATCTTTTTCAAGTTTTATTTCTTATTACATTGTAACAAAAAAGTGTCAATGTAGGAAAAAACAAAAGAATCGTACATGGAAATATTGAAATCACTATTATTTTATATATAATGATTATTATAATATTATAGTTAGAAAGGAAGATAAAATGAAAAAAATTATCTCAACACTATGTATAGCTGGAACGACTTTAAGTATTTTAGGAGCATTCCCTCAACATAGCTATGCTCATCTCGATCAAATTGATTTAAATGAGAATGATCCCATTGCTGAAAAATGGTCTGCAGAGGCTCCGTATCATTCTGATAAAAGTACACATTTATGGATTGCAAAACAAGCTATTGAAATTATGAAAACAGAATCTAATGTGGAAACAAATAAACAGGCTGTAGACTTCTTAAATTTCCCGCAATATAAAGATTTATTTTCAAAAGGATTATATGATGCAGATTATAATTCTGAATTTAACGATGGCGGGTTAGGAATCGGCGGAGTTTTCAAAGGAGGATGGAAGTCTCACTTTTATGATCCTGATACTCAGAAAAATTATAGAGGTGAAACAGATCCAACAGCTCTTACACAAGGAAAGAAATACTTTTATGAATCTGGAGAGCATTTTCGAAATAAAGATTATGAAAAAGCTTTCTATTATTTAGGAGTAGCCACGCACTACCTTACAGATGCTACACAGCCTATGCATGCAGCAAATTTTACCGCAATTGATACAAGGGCTATCAAATATCATAGTGCCTTTGAAAATTATGTGACAACCATTCAAAATCAATTTGCAGTCAATACTGGCGGGAATTATAACGATTCTTTCACTAAACCTGAAGAATGGATTGATTATGTAGCAAAGGTAGCTAAACCTGAAATCCAGAATATCACTAATGACAATACATTGAAGTATTACAATAGTGGTAAAGAACAATTGTGGCAAGAGATGGTTATCCCTGCTGTGCAGCGAAGCTTAACAGCAGCTCAGCGCAATACAGCAGGTTTCTTAAATCTTTGGTTTAAAACTTTTGCTAAAAATGAGCAGGCTCCAAGTATAGAGAAGGCATTAATCTATGATGCAGAAGGAAATGTCGTAGAAGCAGGGAAAAACTATTATATCGTACCAAGTGAATCTCCTTATCAAGGTTTAACATTTAAATGGTATGCAGGAACTCGTTACGATTATGTGTTACTTGCAAATGGAAATAATAATACACAATCTGGTACACCTATAGAATTTGAATTTTACAAAGAAAATGACGCAAAATTGCACCATGGTGAGAGCGTATATCTTCACATGAAGAACTCGAATTATAATGAATATCAATATTTAAATTGGTCTAAGTATTCTAGTTGGGTTCACCTTGCTCAAAAATCTGATAGTTTAGCTGACTTTAAAATTCAAATTAATCCGAATAACCCTACAGAATATAATATCTTTACAGATGGTTATCCATTAAATTATGAAAATGTAAATGCAGAAAAAAGTTGGATTGTACTAGGTGAAAAAACGCAAAAACCTAGCTCATGGAAGTTTGTACCTTGCAGATAAATTGCTGCTACCTTTTCGTGCAGAATGAGTATTTTTGTATGCAACATAACAACTTATATATTGAAACATAAAAAGAACCTCACTCGTTCTTCTTATGTGAACTGTACCCCGAATCATGTCCCTGATTCGGGGTTTTTGTACGTCGTTGCCCACCACCACCTCGTTATAATGAAAACAATGATAAACTTAGAATAGTAAAATCGACGTTTTTTCATATCGAATTGCTTAGCTTATACGTTTGTTAAAATGTGGGCATTTATGGTGATACTTTACTTTAAAAAAAAACCATTATTTCCACATATTATAGATTGCAATTATAATTTTTAAAGTTATACTTTTTGTATAACTTTAAAAATTGGTATTACCAATTATAAACTATACAGAAATAATAACTACTCTGCGATACCACTACATCTTGTGATAAGACAGGTAAACATATTCTAACTATCTTATATCTTCATGAGGTGACTAAATCGTCACCAGAAATATTTATATAAGTTACGTATTAGGGTTGAGTTTTTAGGAGGTTTAAATGAGGAGAATATTGCCAGGGGCCATTTTGTCTCATACCCAGTATGGGTATTTAAAGGTGCCAAAAAATGTCAAAAGTCAGTGTCCTAAATGCGGTAAATCAGGTGAATTTACGTTAAAAACGAATTATTATCAAGTTACAAAAAGAGGATTATTCGCAGAAGGGATTTGTTCTGAATGTAAAAAGCCATCAGAATTTGTGCTTATGTTTAATTCGAATCGATTAAATAGAGAATTAGAAGTTTATATTTATAGTCCTTCGGATTTAAGAGATCCTTTGGACCAGCTTGAACGCAATAAACATATCCCTATAGACCTTGTCAGGGCATATCGCTCTGCTTTAAATGTCAGTCAGTCAAAAGATAATTCTGCTGCTGCAGTAATGTCAAAACGAGTTCTTGAAAGTGTCCTCAAACATTTTCTTGGAGAGGATAGTAATGGGCTGTCTCTTTCCCAGCAATTTCAACAATTGCCAAACTATATCGATTTAACTAAACAAATTCAAGATGTTGGCTACCTCGTTCATCCGGACGGTTCTTTTTATGAAATGCTTGAATTGAAACGGGAAATTGATGATGAAACAATAACTTTAGTAACAGAATTATTAGAAGTCCTTATCGAATATTTATTTGTGTTGCCTGAAAAAATCGAATCAATACATGATAAGATTGAACAGAAATTTAAAAAAGGGTAACACGTACATTTTGATGTTTTTATACGCTAAGAGATTTTCAAAAACCAATAGCATGATTTCAATTGGGATTTTGATTTTAATTTAAAGATGAGTTTTGAGACGCCATTTAAGCTATTTTTAGCTTTTTTTACGTTGAAGTTCATTTGTCTCAAATACCTACCGACGTTTTTGAGATTAGTTGATTTTCTTAGATTAGTAAAATCAACGTTTTTTCATGCCAAATTTTGCTTAGCGTATATTTTCGTTAAAATACGAACGGTACCCCCTAATATAGAAATATACTATTGTACCTTGGGCTTTTTGTAAGTTCAACTACTTTGTGTAAGAGCAAAGAAAAAAACAATAATCGATTGAAACAGTGCGACCAAGGCCAGTAATTGAGACAAAGAAATTAAAAAAGATGGATCCGATACAACATCGAAACCATCTTTTATGCGTTTAAGTTCTAAAGCCTTTTATTAAACTGTCCATTTTATAGGGTGCATTTTCACTTACCAGGCAATACAAGCCCATTGAACGCAGTTCTTCTTATTACGAAGCTTTCTTTAAATCAATTTGTGCAAGCACCGGATCATGGTCACTCATACGACCGTGTTCTTCCATAACATTCGAGTTTAAATGAACTGGATCAACAATTGTATGCGGTGCAATGTTATTCGTTACGAAAATGTGATCTAATACTTGTGCATTTCCATCATGAATATATGTGTAACGATTTTCTTGTGGAACTGTTTCAAGCATTTCTTTCATAATGTCGCCTTTTAATGCTTGCATTGGTTTTGAGAAGTCGAAGTCGTTCATATCACCAAGGGCAACAACTGGTGCGTTTGCATGTCGTCCTTGAATGCCTTTTACGAAACCATTTACTTCCTCAGCAAGCTGCACGCGTCTTGCTTCACTTTTTAATACAAGCGGCTGGATTTTTCCAAATGGCGATGCATCTCCTAATTTAGAGTTTAAATGATTGGAAATAACAACGATATTTTGCCCTTGGAATGTAAACTCAGCAGCTAACGGCTTACGTGTGTCGTCAAATAATGTATTATTTTGTCCAATTCGTACAACATTTTTCTCAAGTAAAACTGGTTTTTGTGCTAATTTCACGCGAGATGGATTATAGAAGAAACCAACGCGAATATTCGCTCCTGGCGCACCGCCATCTTTATTATTTTCTGGTGCAATTTCTACATACTCATACTTTGGTCCGCGAATTGCTTGAATCGCATCAATTAAGCGCTTTGCACTAAGCGATGCATCTGTTGTGCCATCATTCATTGTTCCATTGTTATCTTGCATTTCTTGAACACCAATAATATCTGGCATTTTTAAATTGTATTTAATAGCGTAAGCAAGACGTCTTACTTTCTCATCGGACGTGTCTTTTTTATTCGCTGAGAAGTTCTCAATATTATATGTTGCAATTGTTAGTTTATCAAGGCGCGGTTGAATGTTTGCACCAAATTGTTTAAATCCGCCGTCTTGCAGTGCTGGAAGCTCTGCAATTGGTGAAATACGATAATTTCCGTAATCATAACCAACGATACCCGTTACATCTCCAAGAAGTTGATCTCCTGATTTTGCTACATAATTACGTGCAACTTTAATAGAGAGGCGCTCTGGATTTGCATTGTCAGCTTTCAGCAGCGGCGTTCCAAATTTTGTCGTTACTTTCTGGCTGCCATTCGCAGTTGTTACATATAAATTACCATTTTTTTGCGGTCCAACGACTTTTGGCTGCGGCACAGTTACAAGCATGCCTTCTAAACTTTCATAAAAATCAATTGCATCTTCTGCTGGATCGAAAATGCCAAATCCATCATTATCAATAATTGTATCTGGTATTTTCACACCATTTTCCCCTAATACAACTGCTTCAGGTAATTTTTGATTACTCTCTTTCACGATAACGTACTTTGCTTTAATTTCTGTAATCGATAAATCTGTATCAAAACGATCTGCATATCCTTGTCCGATAAACTCTTCCACTTGTCCATCGACAGAAACGAGGTCACCTACTTTTACACCGCTATCTTTTTTATAAACATAAATCCCTTCTGACGTAGCTGGATCTTCATCAGATTGCGGGTCTTGCATATAAAATCCAGATTTATCTACTTGTGTCACAATACCAGTAACCGCTTTCACATCTTTTCCATTATAAGAAGAAATATGAGACTTCCCTTGAATATCGTGAATACGAACTGGTTCATTTTTTATCATTGTAAACGAGAATGTCGCGATATTAGAATTTTCAAATCCCTCTTTCACGGCAATCGCTTTAATGACACTATTTTCATTCAGTATAATTTGTTCATTATAGCGAATACTTTGAGACGTTGGATTTGACCCATCTAACGTGTAATAGATGGCAGCACCTTCTGCTCTAGTTGATAATGTTACCGCTGTTCCCTTTTCTACTTCGCCCCCGTTTGGACTAGCAATGACATCGCTTACTTTTTGAGTTTCTTTATCTTGAAACGCATAAGCTGTAACAGCCTTTAGTCCTGGGCTACCAAAATAACTATCTAACGTACCTGTTAGACGCACTTTTTTCCCCATATTTTCTGGATGATCTTTTACATTCACTGCTTTACGAACTTCACCTATCGGCAGCTGAACAGGCATAATTTTATCAGCGTTCACTTCATCTGGAGAAGCGGCAATTGCAACGTTTGTATCTCCAAATTTCGCTGGCTCTTTCGTATATTTACCTGCATTTTGTGTGTATCCAACAATATACCCTTCTACAGCTGCTTGTTTCTTACCTTGCTGTTGAAACAACTGAATTGCTTCATCGACAGTTAACACTTGTTCCTGTTCGGCCTTTGCTACAATATCCACTGCTAGTAAAACAAATACAAATGAAAAAAAGATAATTGCTAGTTTTTTCAAAGAAATCCTCCCCCTACATGTTTTTCTCAATGCCTAGCATGTCTATCATAGCAGAGTTCTTTATAAAGGACATTATATTTATATATAAATTTACAAAAAATTAATTTCCCACTAAAACAGGGGATTCATTTTCCCTCTTGCGACCATTTGATGAATAAAGTTCGTTACTTTCTATGGAATCTTTGAAAAATGTTTTTCTAATTAATATGTGTAAAACAGACTGTAATAAAAAACAATTCTCGTTCATCAGAAATTGATAAATTCATACCAAAAACGCCATCCTTTCTGTATATTCTTACAGAAAAAATAGCGCTTTTTTATATGAATATAAAATTATTTTAGCTTAATAGCACTTTAGAACAGTTCCTCTTTCTCTATAAAAAATTATATACCTGCCCAAACATCCTTTGCATATCTTCCTTCATATTGCAAATTATCAAGCCAAGTTTTTGCTTTTTGATCATCAACACCATGATAAATTTGATAGCCTTCGCATAAAGCTCTCTCTACATCTGGAGCCATTCGACTTCCATCTCCGCATATATAGAGGTGACCACCCTCATCAAGCAAACGAATTAATTTGCTTGCATCCTGTTTCATCAGATGTTGTACGTAGGTTTTAGGTTGGTCCTCTAAACGAGAGAACGCTGTATGAAGCGTTACTAATCCATCCTCCCCAGCACGCTCTAACTCTTCACGGTAAAGATAATCCTGCTCAGGATGACGACAACCAAAGTATAGATGTGCCTCTCCTAATTTATGACCCTCTTGCTTTTGAACACGACGTGCTTGCAAAAATCCTAAGAATGGAGCAACTCCTGTTCCAGGCCCAACCATAATAATTGGCTTCTCAGGATTTTCTGGCAAGTGAAACCCTGATTGCGGATTACGGATAAAACATGCGATAACATCTCCTACTTGCCGCTTAGCCAAATAGTTTGAAGCAACTCCCAGGTATTCACCATGCCCGCTCCAAGATGGCCCTCGTACGACACCCACTGTGATACTCGCACGATTTGAAACAAATTGCGGTGAACTAGAAATTGAATAGTATCGGACTTTTAAAGGTGAAAGAAGCTCTAAAAACCTTTCAAACGGCAATTCACAAGCAGGATATTTCTCAAGTAAATCGAGCATAGTTGTACGTTTTTGAAGAATACTCGTTTTGTATGCATCTTCCTCTAAAAGAGCCTCTAACTCTTGTTTATGAGGCGGACAAACCGTATATGCCGCTAATTCACGAAGCTGGGCCCGTGTCACTGGCTCTTGTAATTCCACATAATTTGCTAGCAGTTCATACACACATACGCACTGTTTTAAAGGAAGATGTGCCATGTTATGATCGCTTCCACTCAGAAGAAGAACATCTTTCCCTTTTAGTCCATATCGTTGTAAAACACGTTCTACAAGCTCTTTTCTATTCTGCGGGAACACTCCTAGATGATCACCCTCTTGGTATTTAGTACCTTCAGGCAAAATAACGTCAATATGGCGCGTACTGTGTGCACTCTCCTTTGTTTGAAGCTCACGATTTTCTATAACGTAAGCCGAAAGTGCATGATATGTTTTCGCAAGAGGAGTACTTGTCAATTCACTAACAAATTGTAATTTAAGTTTATTTTCCGAACGTCCTTCATTTTTAGTTACTTCTAAATGAAAAGCTTTTGCTACATCTTCCCATAACTGATTTTTCCACTCATCAAATTGGAACTCAAAGTCTTCATTCACATCGCCTTCACCACGTATAGTCAGACGAGCCGCACCCTTTAATGCCAAGTTTTCATCAATCAACCTTGGGATACGTTGATATGTACTAGCCCAACTACGGTTGCCACATCCAAAAACAGCATACTTCACTCCTTTAAGTGTTTCATCCTCTAACTCGCTTATCCAATGCACAAATTCCTTTGCGTTATCAGGTGCATTACCATTATACGAGGAAGTGATAATACACACGACTCCATCTCTAGGAAGCTTTTCAATATACTCATCAAGCGGTGCCACCTCACTCTGAAAGCCTTGAGAGCGAGCTGTATCAGCAAGTTTTCGTGCAATTCCTTCCGCAGTTCCAAGGTTGGATCCATAAAGTACTAGTAGCGGTGTATGATGCGAATCGACAACAGTTTTGAAGTTATGTTTTGTTTCTTGTTCTTTTTGTATTGTCATTCTTGGATCAGAAACAGCTAATGTAACTTTTTTAGTTCGTGGTTTGACACACATAGTAAATCCATCTGGTTTCAAAGTTAATGTTTCCTTAACTTTTAATTGATAGTCTGTATGGTCTATAATTTCAAAATGTTGCAGAATCATACCTAATACTAAAGTAGCTTCCTGAAGTGCAAATTGTTGTCCAATACAAGCTCTTTGCCCATTTCCAAATGGCTTATATGCATGCGGGGCAATTTGTTCCATGTTTTCAAATCTCTCAGGTTGGAAATCTTCAACAGCATCCCCCCATACACTCATATCACGGTGAAGCTTTGGTATGAGAACTGTAACTTCTCTTCCTTTTTCTATATGGTATCTTCCCCCAAGAAGTGTATCTTCTTTTGCATAAAGTGAAATAGCTGGGGCTGTTGGCCACAAACGTAACGTCTCATTGAGAATCATACGAATGTATTTAAGTTTTTGAACTTGCTCGTATGTAGGAATCGTTTCTGTTAAAACTTGATCTACTTCTTCATATGCCTTCTTAAGCTTATCAGGGTGTTTCAAAAGAAAATATAGTGCAAATGACAATAGACCACTAGTCGTCTCATGCCCAGCTATTAAAAAAGTAATGATTTGAAAACGAATATTTTCATCGTCCAACATTTCACCTGTTTGCGGATCTTTCCCATTCAACATATGAGTTAGCAAGTCATTTCCATTTTGATTATCACTTTCTTTACGCTCTGCAATAATATTATCTACCAAATCAAACATAGATTGAATGTCTTGCTTAAACTGACGTTTCTTCATAACCATTAATTTATCTTGTATGCCTAAGCGTTGCGATTGATTCATTGCTTCTTCAAGCGAACGGACCATGCTAGTAATAAAAGGATGCGACGTATCACGATAAAAGCTATTAAAGCGGTAATTAAATCCACATAATCCAATCGTATCTAGCGTCAGGCGTGTCATGTCTTCTGGTACATCAATACTTTCATTAGGGTTGAGACGCTCCCACTTTTGAACCAATTGCATAGCGATATCAACCATCATAGCGTGATATCCCTTCATAGCTTGCTGACTAAAACTAGGAAGAAGAATGTTATGTGCCTTATGCCAGTTTGGTTCGTTTGTCCAACTCGTAAATAACCCGTCGCCAGCAAATGCACGAACATTTTGTAAAGCGGTTCCAATACTCTTTTCAAAACGAGATTCATCACATACTTCCGCCACTAATTCATGATTAGAAACAATGGTACGAGTCCTTCCAGGCAATTCAAGTTGAAAAATTGGCCCATACTCATATGAAAGCTTTACAATGGATTGCATGGGCTCTTCTCCCTTTAACAACGGTAAATTGCGAAGTGGACCAAAAGTTTTAGGCTGTGGAATATTGCTAATCCCTTTCATATAAAAAATCCTTTCCTTTAATAAAGTGAAACTTTCATCAGTGAAGAGTTTTTCATTCCTCTCTGATGAAAGCCTGCCCAATCGGGCATATGCTAACCGTTATCCCCCACAAATTTGTACGTTCTATCGTGAGCATTTCAATTATAAATACAATTAATAGAATATTCAAAAAATAGTATATATATTTAAACTAGAAAATCACATTTACATGTCATTATTTGAATGAGGCATATCCATGGTCAGCCATTACTACACTCCCATTAATGGCATCTGCTTCTTCTAATGAAAGAAGGTAGACTACATCAGCAAGTGCTTCTGGATTCGTTAACCCATTACCCATAACCTTCATTTTCATAGATTCAATCATACTATCTTTATATCCATGAAGAATAGGCGTATCAACAACTCCTGGTGCTACCGCTACTACACGAATTCCATATTCAGCTAATTCAAGAGCTGCAGATTTTGTCATCATAATAACAGCACCTTTTGTTGCATGGTATGCAAATGTACCTGGAGAAGCTAAGAAGCCATAAACAGACGTTGTATTTATAATTACACCTTTTATATTTAATTCCTTCATCTTCTTTCCTGCTGCTATGATTCCATAGGCAACACCATGTTGATTCACTCCAATTACTTTTTCATAGAGGTCCATATTTTGATTAAGCACTGGACCTGCACCGCCAATTCCAGCATTGTTAAACATAACATCAATCCGGCCATACGCTTCTACTGCGGTATTAACTAGATTTTCTACGTGTTCGTACTGTGAAACATCTGTCTTAACAAAAATAGCTGTTCCACCCTCAGCTTTAATCATTTCTACAGTTTCTTTTCCACTTGTCTCATTAAAATCAGCGACTACCACTTGATCTCCTTTTTGTGCAAATTTGATACATGTTTGTCGACCAATTCCGCTTCCTCCACCTGTAATTACAGCAACTCTTCTTGTCATCATACTAGCCCTCCTATATGTTATTAGATTTCTTGCAATAATTGTAACACTTCTATAAATTAAATATTATTAAAATATACTTACTATTACTTAAGTAACACTTAACAAAAGGGGCATGTTTATATGAATATCGAGCAATTAGAATATATCATTGAGGTTACCAATGCAGGTTCTTTAACCATTGCAGCACAAAATATGCATGTCACGTTATCTGCTATCAGTCAATCTATCTCAGCATTGGAAGCAGAATTAGGGATATCGTTATTTACACGTTCTCGTTTAGGTACAATCCCTACTGCTGAAGGAAAAATTATTATTAAAAAAGCTGCTGAAGTACTAGAGAAACTCCAGGAGTTAAAAGATGAGGCTAACGGGTTTTCAAATACCATAAGTGGTGAATTAAGAATTGCAACAATTCCTGGTCCTATGCCTTTATTGGTTAATACAGTAACAAATTTTAAAAAGGATTATCCAAATGTAAAAATAGAGATATTTGAAAAAGGTTCACAGGAAATACTAGATGATATTCGCCAACATAAGATTGACATGGGTCTCATTATTCTATTTGAAGACCTTGTTCATAAAAGCAGTGGATTCTTGCTCGAACCATTGTTGAAAGGAAAAATGGTTATTGGGGTCAACCGTAATTCGCCTTTAGCATTTAACAAATCAATTACCCCAGAAGAACTGTTGAATCATTCTTTAGTTTTATACAAGGATGATTACGTCGAATGGTTTATGAAGCAATTCACGGCTGTATATGGATCTGTTGATATTCTTTTTACCACTAATCATACAGATGCCATCCAAAAAGCTATTAAAGATGGATTAGCTATCACTGTTGGTCCTGATTATTCCTTTGCTAATGAGTCTACTCTATTAAAAAAAGACATTGTCATGATTGACCTTGAGGTTCCTAAGCAACATGATGTCTATTTTGCCTGGGTACGCTCAGAAGGAAAACATTACTCTCAAATTTGTAAGCACTTTATTACTAAATTGAAACATGAACTTTAAAGTAGAATGATATAAATACAAGTTGAAAAGCCAACACAACAACTACTTGAATATATATATCCAAATAAGAAAACCGACATAAAAACCTCTTTCTTTTTAAGGGAGGACAAGAGCATCTGGCCGTGCATAGAAGCGGTCAGGGCCTTTTCCTGCCACATGTGATGTTTTAAAATAAAGGGAGAAAGCGAGTACAGGTCGTGTTGCAGTCTGCATAACAGCAACTTATAAAGAAAAGCGGAGCCGACTGTTTAGGCCTGTTGACTAAGGTTCTTTCACACAGAAGGTGTTTTTTACCTTCTCGTGTGCAAGGTTCTTAGACATGAGGGCCTAGGAGGCAGAGCTAGACAAAGATGTCGAAAAATTAAAATTGATTTATATAGAACAAACACATTATCATATAAAAAGCATCCCTTCTCCAAAGGGATGCTCCTCTTATTACGCCATTAACTCTTTTTGATTTGTTTGTTCTAAATAAGACAATACATACTTTACAGCAGCTTCGCCTTGATCAATACAATCTGGCAATCCAGCACCGGCATACGAGCTTCCTGCTAAGTAAATACCCGGTAATTCTTCGTTCATGAACTGCTTTAACGTTTTCATACGCTGTTGATGACCAACTGTATATTGCGGCATCGCTTCTTTCCAGCGGCTAACAACTGCAAATTCTGGCTCAGCTGTTATATCCATTGTCTTTTGCAAGTCTTCTAACACGACGCGAACCATTTCTTCATCTGTTTGTTCCACAATTGCTTCATCGCCGGGACGCCCAACGTAACAGCGCAGGAGTACTTTTCCTTCTGGCGTTGTATGCGGCCATTTTTTATGTGTCCACGTACATGCTGTAATTGTAAAATCACTATTGCGCGACACAAGAAACCCCGTTCCTTCAATGTCGCGCTGAATCGCTTCTTTTGGAAATGCTAATGCTACATTGGCAACTGATGTTGATGGAATGTTACGGAAGAAATGGAACTGTTTATACTGAGAAAACATCGATGGCAGCCATTTGTGAGATGCGGCCATTACAACTGTATCTGCTTCTACTTGTTTTCCATTGCTAAGCGTAATGCTATAGCGGTCATCGATCTTTATGATTTTTTCAACACGCGTCCCTTTCATAACTGTTCCATCTTCTAATCGCTCTTCAATCCTATCAACAATAGATTGTAAACCTGTTTTTAACGTTAAAAAGATTCCTTTTGTTTTTGCCTTTGCATCCTTTGGCTGTTTCGGTGCCAATGTACGCATACCGAGCGAAATGCTGCGATACTTTTGCTCTACTTGATAGAACTGCGGGAACGTTGCCATTAAACTCATCTGATCAATATCACCAGCATAAATACCTGATAACAATGGCTCAATCAAATTTTCAACTACTTCATTTCCTAAACGGCGACGGAAAAATTGACCGAGCGATTGATCTGATACCGGTTTAGAGCGAGGCAGTACAAAATCAAATCCTGCACGGAGCTTTCCGATAGGAGAAAACAACCCGGAAAATACAAATGGTGTAATTTGCGTTGGAATTCCCATCATCGAACCGCTTGGAATGCTGTGCAATCGATTATTCACAAGTACAAACGATTTCCCTGTTGCATTATTCACAAGTTGATCACCAAGTTGTAATTCACGTGCTAACCTTGCCGCACTCTCTTTCCGTTCTAAGAACGAATCCGGGCCACGTTCAATTGTATATCCATCTTTTCTAAATGTTTTAATTTTCCCGCCAAGCCTTCCTGATGCTTCAATAAGCATTGTGTCAATCGGCAAACTTTGTTCCCGAATTTCTTTTTGCAAGTAATATGCTGTTGTTAAGCCGGAAATCCCGCCGCCTATAATCACTATCTTCTTTTTCACGACTGCTTCCTCCTTCCCTGCTTTATGAAACTGCACTCCACTTTTTCATGACAACATCTGCTAAACAAGAAATAAATGGGGCCTTTGCATTTGGCATTTCTGGGCGATAATAGTTTGCTTGAATTTCTTCTGTGACAATTTTACATTCAATGTCATTGTCATATAATACTTCTAAATGATCAGCAACAAAGCCAACGGGTGCATATACAAAGGATGTGTATCCATATTTCTCATGCAACTGACGTGTTAAATCCTGTACATCCGGCCCAAGCCATGGATCTGGCGTATTACCAGCACTTTGCCAGCCTACTGCATAGTTTTCTACTCCAGCTCCGCGTGCAATATAATCAGCCGTTTCACTTAATTGCTCTGGATACGGATCTCCAAGTGTAATGATTTTCTCCGGTAAACTATGTGCAGATACGATAAGGACCGCTTTTTCACGTTCATCAGCTGTCATCTTTTCATATATTGCTTTCACTTGGTTCACCCAATAATCAATAAATTTTGGTTCTTTATACCAACTATCAATACCGTGAATTTGTAAGCCGCCAAGTTTATCAGCTTCTTCTTGTGCTCGTCCGATATAAGACTTCACGCTGAAAGTAGAATAGTGCGGCGCAAGAACGATCGCAATTGCATCTTCAATTCCATCTTCGTGCATCTTCTTCACAGCATCTTCAATAAATGGCTCAATATGTTTTAAGCCGAGATACAATTTAAACTCCACGTCATCTTGCATCTCATTTAAATATGCTTCTAACTTTTCCGCTTGTTCAAGTGTGATCTTCGCAAGAGGCGAAATCCCGCCAATTGCTCTGTATCGTTCTGTTAAGTCTTCTAACATTTCCACACTTGGCGTTTTGCCGCGGCGAATGTGTGTATAATAACGTTCAATATCCTCTTCTTTATACGGCGTTCCATATGCCATCACAAGTAAACCGATTTTCTTTTTCATATGGGCTTCTCCTTTACTTCGCCAACTGTTCTCTTGAATAGTCATGTATGAATGCAGTCATCTGTTTTAACGTTTCTGGATTCACCTCTGGGAAAACACCATGTCCTAAATTAAATACGTAACCTGGCTGTTTCATTCCCTCATCTAAAATCGCTTTTACATGCGTTTCAATCACATTCCACGGTGCAAGTAAAATAGATGGGTCTAAATTTCCTTGCACAGCCTTTTGAATGCCGCGAGCACGCGCCTCTTCAATCGGCAGGCGCCAGTCCAAACCGACAACATCAAGCGGCAGATCATGCCATTCATTTGCTAAATGACTCGCTCCAACGCCGTGCATAATAAGTGGTACATTCATCGGACGAAGTTCTGTGAAAATGCGCTCCATTGCTGGTTTAATATATAAACGGTAATCCGTCACACTTACCGTGCCAACCCAGGAATCGAAAATTTGAATTGCTTTTGCGCCGGCGTTAATTTGCGCTTTTAAATAGGTAATTGTCATATCTGCAAGCTTATCCATTAGCGCAAACCATGCTTTTGGCTCCGCATACATAAACGCTTTCGTTTTATGATAATTACGAGACGGACCGCCTTCAATCATATAACTCGCTAACGTAAACGGCGCTCCTGAAAATCCGATTAACGGGACATCAAGCATTTCCGTTGTTAATAGGCGAATCGTATCAAGCACATATGAAACGTCTTCTTCTGGGTGAATTTCCCCTAATTTTTCGACATCTTGAAGCGAACGAATCGGATTATCAATTACAGGTCCGATTCCAGATTTAATCTCTACGTCCACACCAATCGATGGAAGCGGTGACATAATATCTTTATATAAAATAGCAGCGTCAACATTATATTGATCAACAGGCAGCTTCGTTACATAGGCACAAAGCTCTGGTTGATGTGTAATTTCAAACAAAGAATACTTTTCTTTAATCTTTCTGTATTCTGGCTGAGAACGACCTGCTTGGCGCATATACCATGCTGGTACATAATCCGTGCGTTCTCCTCTGCATGCTTTTAAAAATGTTTCATTGATTTGTCGTACCAAACCCTTGTCCCCCTTTTTCTAATACAGCTAACGAACCCTATCCTTTTTATCTCGTATTAACGGCCAATACCTCCCCCGCTCTCTCCTCAAAATTGTAAGGAATCCAAAGAAGATAAGCGGGGGAGAACTGCTGGCATGCGCCCGATTGGTGAGAGCTTTCCATCAGTATGTAATCCCTATCGCTGGAAGCTTCACATTATCTTTTCTTACTATACAATTAGTGAAAACAAAATGCACAACATTATGTACGATGTTCATGAAATTGACACAAACATATGGTAATACTCTGTTTTTTTTGGAACATTCTCATTATAGCACAAGCTGAAATTACGGTTTAACCCGTTTTGTTTTTTCTCCTTCTCGATTTGTTTGCGGATTAAACGGCACAACGTAAAAGCGAGGGACCTTAAAAACGTTCATAAATTTTACTTCATACTCCCCTTTTCCGGTTACTGTATCAATATGAATCGCTTTCCCTTTGTCTATTTTATAAATTCGATATTGCACTCTCTTATCAGAAAGTTGATTCCATGTTAATTTTGCAGTAAACAAACCAAGCGGAGTAAACGTCAACTTCGCTTCTAAATCGTCCACTTTACTTAAGCGAATCGGCTCTCCAATGTTCTCAACACCGTGCGGCTGTGCAAATGTATAATCAGCTTTTACATTTGTTTTTGCTAAAATTGTTTTAAATAATTTTGTTGGATAAGAACTGCTTCCACGCACATAATGTTTATCATCCGTGCGATCATATCCCATCCAAACCGCTCCAACGATATGAGGTGTATACCCAACAAACCAAATATCTCTTGCCCCGTCTTCTTGATTTGGAAGCGACGTTGTTCCTGTTTTCCCAGCAAGCGCTCCTTTATATACACCATCTTGTGCAGTACCTTCTTTTACAACACCTTCAAGCATTCTTGTCATATACCAAGCGGTTTGCTTAGAAAAAACTTTAATTTCTTTATCGGTTGCTTGCCCAATTACTTCTCCGTGTCGATTTAACACTTTCTCAATTACATGCGGTTCAACGATTTTTCCATCCGCTACAAACGCACGATACATTTTCACAAGTTCAAATGGGGAAACTCCTTCTTGTAAACCGCCAAGTGCAGTACTAAGACCATGTTCAGGAATGTGAACATTCCCTTTTTCCAAATATTGCTTCCCCTCTTCTAATCCAATTTCATGCAGCAGGGATACAGCTGGAACATTAGCCGATTGCAGCAGGGCATCATACATCGTTACTTCTTTCGAATACTGATCGTTGTAATTGCGCGGTTCATAGCCATCAAACGAACCTCGTTCATTTGTTAATAAAGAATATGGTGTATATTTTTTCGTTTCAAGTGCTGGTGCGTAAACAAGAAGCGGCTTTAATACAGAGCCCGGCTGCCGCTTTGCGTAAATTCGATTTAATCCACGCGCAATATAATGCCTTCCTCCAACTGCCGCTCTTATCCCGCCTGTCTTACTATCCATGAAAAGAGCGGCGCCTTGCATATGATCGTCTTGCATCGGAAAATTACGGACATTTTGCAATTGTTCATATGCTGTCTTTTGCATCTTGTCATCCATCGCCACAACAAACGTATATCCACCGCGCAGCACTTCTTGATGTGATAACCCATAAGTGCGGGCCGCTTCATCAATTACCATATCAATGTACGGCATATACGCAAGCTCCTGCTCATTTTGATTCATATAAAGAGCAATTGTTTTCCCTTGATATCCCACCGTTTCTTCTGCTGATAAATATCCTTGCTTATGCATTAACGATAAAATTAAATCACGGCGCTCTTTACTTTTTTCAGGATGCAAAAATGGCGAGTAATTACTTGGCGCTTTCGGAAGAGCGGCCAGCATCGTCCCTTCCTCAACTGTTAATTGCTGCACTTCCTTATTAAAATAAAATTTAGCAGCTGCTTGAATGCCATATGCCCCGTGTCCAAAATAAATATGATTTAAATACATCTCAAGAAGCTGCTGCTTCGTATACTTCTGTTCCAAGTGAAACGCAATCGCAACTTCCTTCATTTTGCGAAACAGCGTTTTTTCATGGGATAAAAAGACATTTTTCACAAGCTGCTGTGTAATCGTACTCCCGCCTTCTACTTTCTCTCCAGCGAGAACATCTTTATAAAGTGCCCTTATAATAGAAGGAAAGTCAATGCCATGATGCTCATAAAAGCGCGCATCTTCAACAGCTAAAAAGGCTTGTTGTACAAATGAGGGAATATCTTCAATACGTACCAATTCCCGATTTTCCAAATAAAGCTTTGTAATTTCTTTTCCGCGCTGATCCACAATTTTTGATGAAGAATGAAATACAAGTCTCTTTTCATCCATCATATAACTGCCAGTAAATAAAATGAGTTTATATAGAACAATCGCAAATATAAAAATGGAAACAAAACCAATAAGGACCATCTTTGTATTCTTCATAACGCATCCTTCTTTCCAAATGATGGTACGTTTATTATTTGAAAAAACACACCCTTTATGTATAATCTTCAAATTTTTTTACAACTCTTGCTATAATGATAAAAGCGGAAGCGGCGAGCCACAAAAGAGTATTTTTGCAAGACCTTCTTTTGTGACGACGTTTACAGTCGGTGCATAATAAAAAAGGAGCTCTCTTATATTGGAAGAGGGCTCCTTTTTATTATTCCTTTTATAGAAACATTTGTTCAGTTTGATTTTCAAACGCTAAATGTAGCTTTTGAATAAAGTTTGATAAAAATCATCTCGAGAGATATCGTTATCTTAAGAGGTGATTTTTTCTAAAAGAAAAAAGTAAATTCTATAGAAAAGAAAATCAACGAGATTGAATTTATTTACTTCATTTAGATTTCATTTTTTCAAGCCATATTTTTGCTAATTTACAGACACCTTCCTTAATTTCATGTTCACTTAAATTTCCCAAACCTAATTGGATATGCGGATATTTAGGTGCGTTTTTAATAAAATATTGAGAGCATGGATAAACAATAATTCCATTGTTAGATGCTTTATTTATCAAATCTTTCTCACTCATTTGAGTTTTGACTTCAATAACTACATAAATACCAGAGGAATCTCCTTTGATTTCTATATAGTTATCAAAATGATTCTTTATCTCTTCGCACAACACCTTCATTTTACGTTTATAAAGAGATTTCATTTTCCTCAAATGTGCATACCAATATCCCTCTGAAATAAAGTGAGCCAGTGTTCTTTGATGAAAAGAAGAAGCTGTTTGTTCTAGTAAAGACGAAATTTTCTCATACCTAGGAAGTAATCGTTTCGGTAAGACCATGTAACTTACACGGATTGAAGGTAATAATGCCTTAGAAAATGTGCTTACATACACAACCCTGTCATTGGAATCTAGACTCTGTAAAGAAGGAACAGGGTGATGAATATAGCGAAATTCACTATCGTAATCATCCTCAATAATATATCCCTCAACCTGCTCAGCCCATTGAATTAGTTTTAACCTTTCATTAACAGGCATTGTATATCCAAATGGAAAATGATGTGTTGGTGTAACATATGTCAATCTTGCGTCTGTTTTATAAAGTTGATTAACATCAACCCCATTTTCAGAAACAGATATAGGTTCAATTAAGAATGATTGTAAGGAAAAAATCTTTCTTGCCCCATTGTAACCAGGATCTTCTACAGCTATCTGCTGAAATTCCTCTTTTAACAGCAGTGTCAAAATCAATAACAAGTGTTGTGTACTGCTGCCAATCAATATTTGTTCACTAGAAGCGTTAACACCTCTCGACTGAAACAAGTAATCTGCTATAGCCATCCTTAACGACATATCCCCTTGCTTGTCCCCATAGGAATACATAATAGGATCCATTAAAACTTTATTCGTTAAGTTCCGCCACTTTGCAATAGGAAAGTTCTCCTTGTCAACCGTTCCAATCTTAAAATCAATCGTTTCACTTATAACTTTGTGTCTCTGTTTATGCGTTACTGTAGTAGGCTCATATGTAAATAATTGTTCGGACATATTTACCTCCACAAAATAGCCCTTCTTACTTTCACTTCGTATATAACCTTCTGCTAGAAGTTGTTCATAAGCCACCTGTGTTGTATTTCTACTTACATTCAAAAGCATTGCTAATTGTCTAATAGAAGGTAGTTTAGTATGCTGCGCAATCTTCCCTGTTAATATCTGTATCCTTATATAAACATAAACTTGTTGATACATTGGAACATTACTACTCCGATCTATGTTAAAAACGAGTTCTTTCACTTCATACACCTCAACTGTCATTTGAAATTATTGTAAACTGTACCTTTTATAAATGACAACGAAAATTAATATTAAGTATACGGATTCATACAGTACTTATTTAACAGGAGTGATGCTACATTGATTAAAATCATGTACTTATTTTGTTTAATTGTTTGGGGACTTAATTTTATTGCAGTTAAAATTCAAGGTACACCAGTTAGTTTAGAGCTATCATTATTATACCGTTTAGCTTTAACTGCAATTTTATTTCTAGTTCTTATATGGTTTATGAAACCTAATGGAAAACCTAATAAAAAAGATATTCCGTTCATCGTTTTATTTGGCGTTTGCAATTTTGCGTTGAGTTATCTATGTCTCTATCATGCTACTATCATGTGTTCTGCTGCTATCGTAACTCTAATCTTTTCTTTAAAAGTTATTTTAACTCCAATAGCACTACGTATATTTCTTAAAGAAAAACTACATGCAAGAGTTTTTCTTGGAGGAGTTTTTGGTATCTTAGGTGTTTGTATTCTCATATATCCAACATTAAGTGACTTCAAAGGAATAACTACTATGAAAGGAATTTTGATAGCTCTCTTAGGTACAGTTCTTACCGCAGTAGGAGACGCTTGTTCTGTCAGAAATGCTAGTAAGAAGATAGACCCAATCTATGCAAATGCTATTGGTTTTACTATAGGTAGTTTGTTAATTGGTTCAATTGTATATGCGCAAGGACAAACAATTGTTTTCCCTACAACCGTTACATACTTATCAGCCCTAATGTATTTAACTTTTATTGCTTCTTTTTTGGCTTGGTTATTTTATTTAAAACTTGTAGAAAAAATAGGAGGAACAAAGAGTGGTTACATGGTCGCTTTATTCCCTGCAATTGGTGGGATAGCATCTGTGATAATTGGAGAAACAGATTTGTCAATGTATTTGGTTTTCGGATGTTTATCTTCTTGTATTGGAGCTTTAATAGCCCTAGGTTTTAGAGTTAATTTTAAAAAATCTACCTCCTATTCAAGCGTTAAAGTTAAGAAATAAAAATATTTTATTAATTGGGGTATTCAGGGTCTCTAGCGCTTATCACACAAAATTCGGATTTTTTTGCGGGTAATGGCCTGTGACAATCAAATTGTCCCCCAAAGTGACTGCTTAAAAGAACGAAGAGAAGTTATGTCCGATGAACCTGCATATCATATAAAATATAACAACATGCTATATTAATGAAACAGAGTATGATAGACATATCAATTCTCGTATGTAACGTAAGACAAACAATAAAATAAGGAGTATATATTCAAATGCGGAGAAGAAGATCGTATGGAAGAACAAATAAGAAAGAAATTAGTTACGAAAATTTTCGTTGCACTCATTCCGAACATGAACTACCAATAGGCTATGGAAGTGATGCACCTATTTACTATTACAATATTCCTGAAAATGAAAGACATCAACGTTTTGAAATAAACTCTGATATTTGCATCATGGATGAAGAATATTACTTCATTCGAGGCTGTATAGAAATCCCCATTATAAATAACAACGAAGTATTTATTTGGAATGTGTGGGTGTCTTTAAGCGAAGAAAGCTTCAGCAAAACAATGGAATTATGGGAAACGGAAGAAAGAAAAACAGAAGAGCCATACTTCGGATGGCTTTCCACATCAATTCCAGGTTATCCTGATACAGTAAACTTGAAAACACATGTTTATATAAGAGACATCGGAATCAGGCCATTTATCGAATTAGAACCAACTGATCATCCTTTAGCAGTTGAACAGAGAAAAGGAATTACGCTAGAACGAATTGCAGAAATTAAAGGAATTGTGGCTCAATATAATCAAGAAGAGGATTGCGAGTAATACTTAACGATAAGATGTATTACAGTATAGAGGTGAATTTTATGAATCGAGAACAAGCCATCTCAAAATTAGAAAAACTTAAATAACCTATAGTAACAAGGATTACGTAAACGAAAAGTCTCTTCAAATTTCTGAAGGGACTTTTCATTTTTTAATAGTATACATATCAACTTCAACCTACTCAAATTCGCTTAGTATGGAATATTTATATTCTTTGAACCCTTATATTATATAAATAAAAATTAAAAAATCGACATATAAACCCTCTTTCTTTTTAGGGGGGCGAGAGCATCTGGCCATGCATAGTAGCGGTCATGTTGTATTCTGCATAGCAGTAATTTATATGTCGAAAAATTAAAATGGATTTGTATAATCTAAATAATACTATTTATAAAATATGTATTTATTATCCAATAAATAATAATTCTTTAAAAATTATCATTGATAATAAACTTCCAAAAAACCTTTATTTCATGTGAATTTTCACCTCTAATTTATGCAATTTTGCATAGTCAAATATAGGAAAACGGTATGCGAAATATTATTTTGTTATATTAAAAACATTTTATGTACAACTAAATTTTTACAATCAATTATAATAATTCTATTTTTCAGAGAAATATAAAATGAAAGTTGTTATATTTTATAAAGATAGGATTTTAGTAAGATAATTATTTTTAAAACAATTAATAATAATATATAAATTATATATTATTCCGAGCAAAATTTTATGATTTACTTAACAAAAACATAGTGTTTTAATAAGGGCATAAGAGATTTACCTTCTATGAGAAACAAAAGAAAGTGAATGTTTAAAAGTAACAGGTTCATCATTATAGTTTGTCGTTGATTATATCATTCTAAAACTTTAAGCTCAAAAGGCTTTATTTCCAATAATTACCTTCTTATCAACTGATCAACTACATTTATTCTTGATAACCAAATAGAAACATAGTTTCAGTTCTTTTGCACTTATAGTTTGGTAAACAGATCTTAGAGCAATATGTACATTTTATAATTTTAAATCAAAACAAAAGAGGTGTGCAGAATGAAAAGACAGAAAATTACAAAAATTATTCCAGCAGCATTTGTATTAAGTACAGCTTTATTTGTAGCACCAGGGTTTTCTTCAGCAGATACGAATACCACAAATGTAGGAAATCTTCCAATAGTAATTAGTGCTCAAGAAGGAAAAGCACCTATGTCAGCGGAGCAAGTTGCTCAAAATGGTACGCAGCTTCCTTACATTCCTACGGGTCCTTATGAAGAATTCCCTGGTCAATGGCATGTTTCTACGGAAGATGGAAAGTTAATTGATTATGTATATGTAGATGTTGTTGCTAAGAGTAATGGAGCAAGAGTTTATGGAATAAAAGGAAATGCCAATGATAAATATAAGGTTGTAAAAGCTGATGGTACTTGGCTTAAAGATGGAGAAGAATATGAAAAAACAGGTAATAAAGGGGACGTATTATATTCACTAGCAATTCCTAAAACTGATCCAATTTTAGAAGATACTAAATTGAAAAAAGAATTAAATTGGAAATTAATTGATTCAAATATAGTAGATAAAAATTCAGGTTATCATTGGAGCAAAGCGGTTACAAGTGGTATTTCGCATAATGTAACTATAGGATTATCTTATACTATTGGGATGGAAGTAGGTCTTGAGGGGGTTGCAAAAGTAAATCAATCATTAACTGCAAGTTTTGGTTATGGTATTACTTTAAATTCAGAAAGTACAGTTACAAAAACATTTGACTTTAATCCAAAGACTGATTATGCATATGATCAATATAGAACTGCATTATATCAACAGGTAGCAACATATTCAGTTGTTCCAGGGGAAAAATTACAAAAATGGATTTCTGAACAAAATGGTGTTTGGGATAATATTTTCGGTCAACTTGGTGGTCAATTTGGTAAGAATTTTACAAGTCCAACAGAATATAAAGTGAAAAATTCAGTTGATTATCCAGTAGATGTTTTAGTTGCACTTACTTCAAAATAATGAAAAAGCTAGCAAATTGCTAGCTTTTTTAACTTGTATATACAAGTTAAAAAAAACGACATAAAAACCTCTTTCTTTTAAAAGGGAGACAAGAGCATCTGACCATGCATAGAAGCGGTCAGGGCCTTTTTTCTGCCACATGCGAAGTTTAAAACAAAGAGAGAAAGCAAGTAGCAGTCATGCTGTATTCTGCGTAGCAGCGACTTATATGTCGAAAAATAAAAAATGGATTTATATAGTGTATTATCCCTTTTGACACAATCCCCCTACACAATCAAGCAAAAATTTTCAAGCCCCTATTGCACCAAAATATTTTTCTCAACCTCCCAAAAATAAACATTTATTCCTCTTATGCTAGAATAAAACATGTTAGCCTATACAACTTAGAAAGACCTAATTGCTACTTTTATTTCGAAGAAAAAAGGAGGAGATATCTATGAAGTCACCTGAAAGTGTAATTTTGATTCATGAAATTTCCAAACTAAAAACAAAAGATGAGCTTTGGAATCCATATTCTTGGTATCAGTATATGAGAGAGAATCATCCTGTCTATTATGATGCCGATCAAGATGTATGGAATGTGTTTTCGTATGATGATGTGAACCGGGTTTTATCTGACTATCGTTTGTTTTCAAGTAGAAGAGATCGTCAGCAATTTTCATTTCCGAAGCGAGAAACACGAATGAATTTAAATTCTTCTGATCCTCCTGAACACCGCAATGTTCGCTCTATCGTTTCAAAAGCATTTACACCGCGCAGTTTAACTGAGTGGAAACCACATATACAAGCACTCGCAAATGAAATGATAGAAAAGCTAAGAAATCGTGATGAAATTGATATTGTAGAAGACTTAGCAGCCCCATTCCCTGTAACTGTCATTTCTAATTTATTAGGTGTCGAGGCAACAGATTTAAAAAAGGTGAAACGATGGTCTGATATTTTATTCATGCCATATAGCCGAGAGAAATTTGCTGATTTAGATAAACAAAAAGCAATTGCTATGAAAGAATTTAAAACGTATCTTCTTCCCATTGTCCAAGAAAAACGATACCACTTAGCAAACGACATTATTTCAGATTTAATAAGAGCTGAATATGAAGGTGAGAGATTGACAGATGAAGAGATTGTAGATTTCTCACTCGGCTTACTAGCAGCTGGTAATGAAACAACTACCAATTTAATTATCAATAGTTTCTATTGTTTTTTAGTTGATAAACCAGGAACGTATGCAGAATTACGTGAAAATCCTGATGTTATTCCACAAGCAATTGAAGAGGTTTTACGTTATCGCTTTCCAGTCACACTGGCACGCACAATAACGGAGGATACAAATATATTTGGCCCACAAATGAAAAAGGGGCAAATGATTGTTACGTGGGTAAGTGCCGCCAACTTAGATGAGAAACAGTTCCCTAACGCCAGCTGTTTTGACATACATCGACCAGGTAATGACAAACATATGACATTCGGAAAAGGCCCGCACTTTTGCTTAGGTGCCCCACTCGCACGATTAGAAGCTACAATCGCTCTAACAACCTTTATTAAACAACATAAAGAAATAACACTGTCACCATCTTTTCAGCTCGAGAACTGTCTATTAGAGAATGAACAAACTTTGAAACATTTGCCGATCCTTTTAAAGTGAAAATACTTTAGTTAAAAATATGTATTTATATACAAGTTAAAAAAACGATATAAAACCTTCTTTTTTTGAGGGGAACGAGAGCATCTGACCGCGCATAGAAACGTTCAGATCCTTTTCCTACCACATGCAAGATTTAAAACAAAAGGAGAAGGCAAGTAGCGGCCATGTTGTATTCTGCATAGCAGCGACTTACAAAGAAAAGCGGAAGCGGCTCGATCAGAACAAGAGGGGGATGGAGCTTCTGACATAGAGGCGCTTTTTGCCTCGGCGGAAGACGCGAAGCCACCGACTGTTCTAGCCGCTGGAGCTGGGTCATAAAGAAAAGCGAGGCAGACTGTTTAGGTCCGTTGGCTAAGGTTCTTTCACACAGAAGGTGCTTTTTACCTTCTTGTGTGGAAGGTTCTTGGACATGAGGGCCTAGGAGGCAGAGCTAGACAAAGATGTCGAAACATTAAAATGGATATATAATAAGCACTTGAGATCTATTTCTCAAGTGCTTATTCCTATTCTTATATTCTTCCATAACCGGCAATATGTTTACTCCAATAAGAATTATCTAGTTTAGCTGCACTTACTCCTTTTGAACTGCTAGCGTTATAGAATGTATTGTTTCCAATGTACATACCTACATGTGTGATATAAGTACCTGAATTGTAAGTGCCTTTGAAAAACACTAAATCACCTGGTTGAAGATTGCTTTTACTTATACGTTTAGTAGCATCATATTGCTGCTGAGCAGTACGCGGTAATTTAATTCCTTGTGTACCATAACCCCATTGCATTAATCCTGAACAATCAAATCCAGTTTTCGGGCTACTTCCACCATATCGATATGGTGTTCCTTCATATTTCTTCATTTCCGCATAAACCTTTTGAAATTGAGAAGCAGTTATTGATTGAATTTCAAAGGATTCAATATTCATAGCTTCAAAGTTCGTTTGCACCGCTACATCTTCATTTACACGAATGTTATTCGTTTCTTCTGCGGAAGCGAAACTGCTACCAACTCCAATAACCATTCCAAATGCTAAAGTTCCCGCTATCAATTTTTTCATAATATTTCCCCCTATTTTTATTAAATATTTTACAATTACGTAAATTTCGACCATTTTTTTATAAAATCCTTTCAATAGGTTAGGAGAAAATATCGAATCATGTTGAGAAAATTTTTTAGGTTACTACAAGCAGAAGTTGACTGTAAAGTGCTGTTTATTTAGAAAGGATAGCATTTTTGATATTTAAGACTGTTCAAATGTTTGAAGTTGATAGGAATCCGGCCGAATCCCTATTTCAAGGGGGAGCAAATTTCCAAACAAACTCTCTAAAAAAGAACAGAAGGAGCCTATTGTAACAGGCTCCTTCTAAAAAATTAAATTTACATATACATTAGAATAGATTTATTTCACTAATAATGAATATGTTCCCTTTGCATTTTCCTTTTCAAAAAATGCAACTATATAATACTTCCCAGGTTTCGCATCAAATTTCCCTTTTATATTATTTCCATCCGCTTGGCCCGTAATGACAGGATTTCCTAGATCTGATTCGTGATATACATCCCATTGTATTCCAATCCCCTGTTCATCTATAAAAGAAATATCTACTTCTTTTGGAGATGTGACATTGAATGAGTACATATACGCCATATTAGGTCGATCCATATTTCCTTTTGAAAGTTTATTGAAACTAAGTACCTTTGCATCTTGATGGTTATGACCTGCTGGCTCATCCTTTTTTATGGTAACCGTTGTTTGTCCTCGGCTCACTTTTCCTTTATTATCTTTCACTGTTAGCTTTGCAGTATATGTTCCCTCTTTTCCATATACATGAGTAGGATTTGCTTCTGTACTTGTTGTACCATCTCCAAAATCCCAAAGATACGAAACAATTTTTCCCCCTGTGCTTTCTGTACCATCACTATGAAACTCAACTTTTTCATTTAATATCTCATTGTACGGTCCATTCATATTTACTTTAACAGTCTGCTTTTCTTCTTCTCCCGTTGCAACGCCATGGAATACAACATCGTATTCAAATTGATTTTTCGCATTCACACGATAATTGACAAAATACGCTGTAACTGTTTTGTAGCCGCTCCATTCTTTTTGCGCTAACTGTTCTAAAGATTGATTGATTTTCTTGCTCATCGTTTTCCAATCCTCAGATTCTCCTTTTGTTACGCCGCCTGTATATGTTCCTTCTAATGTAAACGTATCAAAAAATTGAGACTTATGCTTTGTAATTGTTGCATCTTTTATCTTCGTTACATCTGTAATGTCTTTCTTTACATCCGCTAGTGGCTTTGGTGCATGGTCAGCTAAATAATCATCTGATACTTGCGGGGTATTATATGTACCCTGATTATCAACTAACTGCTTCATATAGTCTTGGTATCCTTTATTTAAATTTGGATCCTTACTTAAAGCTTCACGATATGCATCATAACCATTCACATCATTTACACGAATTAAATCTTGAATCTTATCGAAAGTTTCAAATTGATGAGTATATAAATAAGACTGCAGTGCAAAAGAATAATTATAAAAGTCCCATTTATCTGGTCCGTCTCCATATTTCGAAAATAATGTTCGTTCTGCTGTATAACGCTGTGCAGGATCAGATGATAATCCGCTAATTATACTTTTGCGCGGAACAACATTATTCGTACGAGTAGATCCCGCAAAAAATTCTGCATTTCCTTCTTCAAACCAAGTCAAACGTTGATCTTGATACATTTCTCCTTGTCCCCATGATCCTGGAACTTCGTACCTTCCCTGTAAATAGTGTGTAAACTCATGACGGAACAATTCTTCCAAACTATAACGACTTTGCTCTGGTGTACGCTCAAATGTAAAGAACGTTCCGATTCCTTCAATATAAATTCCGCCATTATTCGTGTCATATCCATATAGTTGGCTATTTTTTTTATATTCATCTGGATTATTATAAATTACCATTGTCAGTACATCATCAGCTTTTCCTGCTTCTAACGCTCCATCTTTTCCAATTACACGATGATATTGCGCCTTTACTTCTTTAGAAGCCCAGTACAGTCTCTTAACCTTTTCTTCCGTTACTTTATCTCCTGTTTTAAATACAATAGCACCGTCATCGAATGTATACGTTTTTGGTAAGTACTGCTTTTGACCTTCTTCACGGATTTTCTTTAAATCTACTGTATTTCCGTTATAATCTTTTCCACCATAGTTTGTTGAAATTTGCTCTACCGCATTAAAATGAGCTTCACTAAAACGAGGGTACATACGCATTGCTTGTGTAAGTACTTCTAAAGGTTTATTTGGATTACTATGGAATTTACCGAAACGACCAGTATAATAAACACCATTATTAATTAACCAGGTATTTTCTGTTGTCATTTGATTCAGAAGAGCCAGTCGACTGATTTCATTTATAAAACCATCAATTTTCCCATACCATATTGTTTCATCCGCTTTTTTCCTTGTACCATTCACGTAAGACTGTATATCATCATCAATCGCTTGGATAAGATTATACAAGGCGTCCCCTTTATTCCGGTCACTTATATATGTAGAAATATTATCGTTATACTGTTTTAATATATTCCCTGCATATTGAACTGTTTCAGCATCACAAGAAGCACTTCTAATTAATCTACCATATGCAGATACCACTTTATCCTGTTTATTTGTACCAAGTTTAAAATTCGGATTTTTTGCAATTTCTTTTAATGCAGGTAAACATTTATCATGGAAGCTTCGCTCATTTAAATAGTCTAATTCTTTATTATTAAAGCCTAAATAAAAACCGCAATATAATACTTCAACAAACGTCTCAATTCCTTTTGTATCATCTTTTGTAAATGTGCTTCCGCGGCGACCTAATTCATCAATAATAGCTTGTATTCGCCCTTTATTTTGATAGAACGCTTTTGTTTCTTGGTTAAATTGAGATAAATCTATGATTTGATCCCAACTAACATTTGCCAATGTATCAATTAATTCGGCATCACTCATTCTATTCAGCTCTGCCACAGAATACTTTTGCTGATATTGTTTTGCCGCTGCTTGTTTCACGACTGGAGCTGGACGTTGTGAAAAATCGTTTACTTTTAAACGTTCTTCATAAGACAATGTTTCATCTGCTTTTGTAGAATGGGCAAGTTCATCTGTTGAAGTTTGTATCCCAGGTGGTTTCTTTTGTAACACATTATAAGGTGTGTTTTCTTCCGCTGATACTTGTGTTTGAATACTTCCAAATGATAAAGCCACTGTACTAATACCGAGCATCATTTGCGTAAATTTTAATTTCTTGTTCATCACATTTCCTCCGTTTATATAATCCATCCAACAGAATAGCACGTTATTCCCATAAAACAATGTAATATGCAATATTGCATATTACATTGTTTTATATTTGTGAACAAATTATAAAAACTCAATGATATCAACATTTTCTAGCTATAATCATGCACATTAATTGTGTACACAATTCAATATTCAATTAATCTTTATATCTTTCCGAATATATACTTGCCCTTTAAAATTGCTTACTATGGCGGTATATCGTCTACTTTCCCCTCTATATAAACCTACTTAAAATTTCTCCAGGTAATCCTTCGATTTCACAAATTTTCTCTGATGTAAATCCTTGCTTTATTAGAATTTTTCTAGAAGGGATATTTTCCGGATCAATAATTGCTTTCAATATGTTCAAATTTGTTTGCTTAGCTAATTCAATTAATTGTTTTGCAATTGTACCACCATATCCTTTACCCCAATATTTAGGTAATATCATATAGCCAATTTCAGCTTCTTGGATTTTATGTTCATTTAATGTTACATGTCCAAGTCCAATAAATTCATCCGTCACACGATTATAAACTTTATATGAGCCATATAGCTCATATTTTTCATTACGCTCTAATAACTTTTGATAGTTTACTTGAGCCTCTTCTAATGGAATCGCTCGTTCTGTAATTTGTGCCATAACTTGTTCATTGGACACTAGTTGGAAATAATCGTTAAAGTCTGTTGCTTCAAATTTTTTAAAGATTAGTTGATGCATTTTTTTCTCCCACCCTTAACTTATAAAAGTTATTGTTATTATTGTATCTTAATTGGAAAAAAACACTATTTTCATAGTATCTAATTCCATTTTTATACAACTCACTTATATTTTAAACGACTTTTTGTAAATTCAACAATTTTGATTGTTTGCTTACATTTTGCAGATGTTTTAAAAGTGCGCATACCAAATAAACCCTGATGGGTTAAATAGGCTTGCAAGCATACTCAATTTAATATACCTAACACAGAAAGAAATTGTATTTAACGACAGTTATCCTATACGCCAAGAAATAAAAAGAGAGCCCGTTTTGAAGCAGGCTCTCTTTTTATTAAATACCTCTGCCGTGTTCATACTGAACATCAATAGCACGTTGTGTATCCGATGACGCGTTCTCTTTTAAATTCAATCCATTTAAGCCAAAAGATAAGACAGTTACAGTCATCAAACTAAGTATGCACAATTTAATTTTTTTCATTTTAACGATCCCCTCTTTTTCAATATTTTTTTCGCTTCATAACCAATATAAAAATACTTGCTCACTTCACCTTCATTACCCACATTATACCATTTTATTGCTAATTCTTCGGCATAAAATTGTACATCTTTCCATAATTCTTGATGTTTGAAATATGAAATCGCTTCGGCTACTAAGTGATCTAGTTTTTCAACAGGTTCATTTTCGTTTAAGCCATTTAATATCGAAAAGTGGTAATAATATTCTTTATCGCAAGATGTAAGCCCTTTGGATATATATTGGCTTGCTTCTTCATGATGGCCCAGGCGGAAATGCTCTCTTGCTAATAAATAATTAGTTTTTATATGCTGGTCTTCTTTGAAAACTTCTGTAAGGTGTCGAATTGCTGACTCTGAAAGATCTTGATCGGCATATAGTAGACCTAAGTTATGACGTACTTTTAAAATCGATGCACGCTCATCGGTTTTTGTAAAAGTATTAAGTGCTGAGATTAAGTATTCTTCTGCCAGTTCAAATTGCCCTAATGAAATACAAGACATCCCTAAAGTATTTTTACAAGCTCCAGTTTTAACTTCATAACCTTTATTTTTAGAGAAAAACTCCTGAGCCTTTGTAGCGTAATGAATAGCCCGGAGCGGCTGAGAAAGGTAATAGTGAAATAAAGCCACTCGGTAATTAAACTCAGCTTTTTCCGCTTCATCAGGGACTGCAGCGAGCAATTTCTCCGCTAGTTCATAATGTTTTTTAGCGTCGCTGTAGTTTCCAACTTCCATAGCGTAAATGAATTTAAAAAAATGATAATAATATTTCAAAAAGTCGTTTGTTTGCTCAGAGATAGAGTCATATTCATCTAAATCTTTATCAAAGTTGCCGATCAACATTTTATATCTAAAATCTAATAATGAATAATACATGAGGATTTCTTGCTCTTCCTCAATCCTATCAATTTTACTATCAATTTCTTTCTTTAACTGACCTGCTTCCAGCACATGCTGCACACGCATTTCTCGATACCAATCATTAAGTAAATTTGTGATATGACTCTTTGCAACAACACCTGTGTTCAATTAAATCACCCTTTTCCAAGAAATATTATCTAAATATTAACACAATTTATGGTGTAAGTTTCCAGATTTATTGTTATGTAGATTGATAAAAAAATTACAGAATATTACAAATATATGTGTATGATGTATCTATATACAAATTATAACATCATTGACAATGTATAGGAATCACATGATAAAAGAAAAACCTTAATCATTTTGTTGAAAAAAGAAAATGTAGTAGCTGGATTTATGGGTATCAATTCCTTTCTATAAATGCCTTTGCTATTTGACTATTATGGTTCTCTGCTACAATACCTTTCCGTAGCACACTTTAAGAAATTGTCCTATATGTTCTCGCTACCACTTTGATTTATTATCGTTTCAAATTTCTTTATTTTAGTAATTTTTCTATATACTTAACGTGTTTCAAACCAGTATACTACAATGTAAACTAAGATAAATGATCCTCCAAATATCAACAAACGAAATAATATGGGGATAAAAGATAATGATGAGTATAGTAAATATAGAATTATAAAAGGAATAAAAAATAAAAATAATATATATGTTTTATGTTTAACTATTGTTAGTATGAAACCTCCACTACAAATAACTCCTATTATAATCCCATATATCCAAATTATTGTTTCATCACCTTTTTTTAAATGCAAGGATATATGATCAACTACTGTTTTTGAATCATACATTTTTGTAAGATGAGATGTTTCTAATACATATTCCACAGGCATACCTCTTTTATTTGGAATTTTACACCACGATTTTACCAAATTTACACATAAAAAAACCACCCTTACATGAGGGTGATTTTTTCATTACTCTTCTTATACCAACTTTGCATCTTCTCCGCATCTTCCATACGTACATGTTCTAACGTATGACCAGCCGAGGCATTATGGAAATGATATGTGCAAAGTGCATCTTTTTTCTGAAAGTATGATTGACTTTTCTTTAAAGATTGAATATGTCTTCTTTTAGCGAAAACAGTATATTTGGCGATTTTGCGATATGATATTGTTAACTGGTCGTCATCAATACGATATCCGCCTGCTTTGTACTGCGCATGGCCAAGCCATATGGACACTAGGAAAAGTGGTAATAGCAATGCGAATAGAAAGTGTTTGTGAAAGTAAATACTTGCACCGATAATTGGTACTGCTACAATACAAGCGAACACAAAATTATCTAACATGTGACGTCTCATTGCCGTTTTCGGTAATCTTGTCATCTCACTGCTTATATCATATGGCAATTGTAAGTATTGCAGCATCTCTTGCACTTTTTTCTTTTTCATAAGCGGATGGATTGTTACGTCTGTTTGTCCTTCTTCAAATTTTTGAATGGCTTCTACATGAACAGAGCAATATCCAAAAGGCTTACGGAGAATACCTTCTTTTATTTTAATACCGTGAATACGATGCGTTTTCAAGACAAGCTCTTTTCTTTCTAGCAAACCTTGCGAAATGCGAATTTCATTTCCTTTACGTGAAATGGTAAAATTCGCATGTTGCAACGCATATTGAATCGTTGAAACAATCCACGATAATAGTAATAAAGCGATGATCATATATACCCAGCCGGCTATATCACTTTCCGATACATACGTTTCCACATAATGCTCAATTTTCTTCACAATATGATTCGGCATAATATCCTGAATTTTATCTGCTAAAATGAAAAGAATTGAAAATAAAAGGCCAAATTTTCCCGACGTAATACTTGCTAGCAAAATTTCTTTCCACGTTAATGTATATGCGACTGTGTTATGTTCTTTCTTTTCAATCGAAGTGATCTCTAATTCAGATACATCATTCACATCGCTATTTGTATTTAACATGGCAATTAAACTTGCTGCTTCTTCTTGAGTAATCCCTACTAACTGTACTTCTGCTTCGTCAGCCCCGCCAGCTGTTTCAATCTTTAGCTTTGTGAGACCTAATATTTGATATAAAATATTTGAGCTCGTATTAATGGTTTGCACACGATCTTTATTTAAGTAGCTTTCTTTTTTTGTAAACATCCCTTGTTTAATATGTAATATATTATTTTCAACCCAATATGTTTTGTAATACCAAGAAACAAAGGTAGAAATAACTGCTATAGCAAAAAATCCAATCGGAACTAAATACCAAAATGGAAACTTGCCCTTAGCACTAATCAAAAATATCGCAATCGGTGCAAGGTCTCTCAATTTAATTTCAAACAAGATCGTAATTGGATGCTGCCGCTTATACATCCTCATCACTCACCTTTGCCAGTTCTGCAATTTGGCGCTTTAGCCTCTCAGCTTCGCGCATTGTCAATCCAGGAAGACTATGTGCTGTTGCGGCTGTGGAAATTTTCAATTCAGCTAAATCAAACTTGCGCATAATTGGCCCTTGTTCAATTGTAATATGCTGTATACGAATCATCGGGACAAGTACTCTTTCTACAGTAAACATTCCTTTTTGAATTTCCATTTCCTCTTCGTTTAACTCATAGCTATAATAGCGCTGACGTAAGCTTGGAAACACGAGATAACCGAGCGGTGCATACGCAAGAAGTCCTATCACAAGTGCACCAAATATCCAGCCTGTCCAATCGAATTTCATCATAAATATAAAATAAGCTATTGTAATAATAAGACCGATTCCAGATGTGATGAGCGAGCTAATTTGCCATACTCTTACCATCTTTGGATTAATTTCATTCTGTAATGGTTGCATTCTTTCACCTCTACTTCATAATCTATATAAACCCAAATTAAAAAGTCGATATCTCCCTCTTTTTAGGTGGACGAGAGCATGTCATGTTTTGTTTTGCATACCAACAACTAATATATCGAAAAATCAAAATGGATTTATCTAGTACATTTCTTTCTATGACTCTATCATGTTATTTAACATGCTGTATCCATCATATAAAAAACACAATTGGAAAACAAGTTATTTTAAGGTAATGTTTTCCTTTTAATAAGGTCTTAAATTCTAAGAGTAGATTTGTATCATTTACTTTATAACAATATATTAAGTTGCAACAAGAAATGGGATATCCCTCTATTTCTATAATAATTCTTGTAGGATTTCCTCCTTTTTTGTCGAATTTGTTTGATATAAGGAGGAGCACTATATGTTTATCAAAGACTTTTTTATTAACCTTTTTATTTTTGCTTTCCTAGTTAGTTCAACTATATTCATCCAAGTGTTTGTAATTAAATCCAACCAGTTCATTGAAAAAGTATATGGGGCAATCATTGCTGTTATTTTGATGGCCTTCTCTTTTAAATACATGGGGTTTTACTATGATCTTCGAGCTGTTCCTCTCATTTTGTCATTTGTTTACTTTGGTCGTACTGCCGGTTGGATTACGTTACTTAGTATTTTTATAATGCGCGTTATTTATATGGATGGATATTGTGGAGCATATGTCGTTGCCTTATTAGGAGTAGGTATTATATTTACTATTTTTAAAACATATTTCAAAAACTTGCATCCGTTTAAAGCTAGCTTTCTTTATCTGATTTGTTATGTGGCTATGATTCGATTGGTAGGTGAACTCTTCATTCCGACTGTAATATCTAACATTCTTTACATGCAAAGCTTATTCTTTACAAGTGTAGGTTTATTAAGCGGACTTTTTCTGATGGAAGCTTATCAAAAATTATATTCCTTAACACAAGATTTATTTAAAATGAATCAAAAATTAGAAAGATCGAAGCAAGAGCTGAAAGATACTGTTCATGAACTGCAAGGAGGGATTTTTAAATTTATTAAAGTAGATACGCACTTTATACATACGATGTGTGATGGACAATTTTATTATCAAAATGGATTTTATTCTGAACAAGTGGTAGGAAAAAGTTTACGTATGATAGATCCTTCCATTATCCCTTCCCATCTCGTTCCTCAATTACTGAAGTATTATGTACAGGCGTGGGAAGGGAATGAAGTTATCTTTGAAATTCCTTGGCCAGATGATGAAACCATTGCGCTAATCGCTCTTAGGCCCTTTAAGCGAAATGGAAAAGTGATTGAAGTTGTTGGTTCTGCAATTGATATTACAGAGAGAAAAAAAGTGGAAGATGAATTAAAAACGACTAAAGAATTACTAGAGTCATTTGTAGATAACAACGTAGATGCGATTGTTATCACTGATCGAGAAGGACATATTTTACAAGCGAATAAAGCTTATGAAACAATATTTGATTGGTCAGTACAAGAAGTAATCGGTAAGAAAATTCCTTGTGTACCCGATTTCTTAATGAATGAATCGATGGAAATCATTCAAAATATTCTGTCTGGGAAATCTGCCATTACTCGATTAGAGACCATTAGACAACGAAAAAATGGAGATTTAATCGATATAAGCATGACGATTTCACCTGTTCTAGATGTAAGAGGGAATGTAATGGCTCTCTCTGCAATATGTAGGGACATTTCTGAAAGAAAACAAGCAGAAAAAGAACGGCATCAATTATATCAACAATTGCAAGAAAGTGAATTGAAATATCGTGCACTGTTTGAACAGGCAGCGGATGCGGTATACGTAGTAGAATTGGATAAAAATCGAACTCCCACTCGATTGATTGAAGTAAACGCGATTGGATGTGAAAGGTTTAATTTAAGTAGAAATAAAATTCTTAATATGCCATTTTTTGATCTTGCTTCTAAGGATTCTCCCCTTTTAAAAAGATTAATAGAAAAAATTAAAAAAGGAGAAGATTCTTTTACTTTGCAAGATGAATATGTTTTTCCTACAGGAAAGAAAATAACGACAGAGATTAGTATTCGCGTATTCAAGTTGAATGGAAAAGAAGTTTTCTTAAGTATTTCTCGAGATATTACCGAACGGATCAAGACGGAAGAATTATTAAGAAAATCAGAAAAGCTTGCGGTTGTAGGTCAATTAGCTGCAGCAATCGCTCATGAAATTAAAAACCCTTTAACTGCCATGAAAGGATTTATGCAATTATTAAAAACAGTGGAAAATGAAAGTAATCATCACTATATAAATATCGTATCATCAGAAATTGATCGAATTGAAAGCATTACGAATGAATTTATGGCAATCGCCAAACCTCAGGCAGTTAAAATTCAGCCTAATGATATAAGTATGTTAATGAATCAAGTTGTCATGCTATTAGAACCCCAAGCACTCATAAATAATATACAAATTAGGGCAGAAGTTATGTCTAATATTCCAATGATACATTGTGAAGGAAATCAATTAAAACAAGTATTCATTAATATCTTAAAAAATGCCATTGAATCGATGCCAACGGGAGGAGAAATTTCAATTCAAGTTGATAGAGCTGATGATAATCAAATAAATATTCGATTTATGGATCAAGGATGCGGGATCCCTCAAGAACGTATACCATACCTTGGAGAACCTTTTTATAGCATTAAAGAAGAAGGTATTGGATTAGGATTAATGATTTGTTACAAAATTATTGAAATGCATCAAGGCAAGATATGGATTGAAAGTGAAGTGAATAAAGGAACAACGATCGATGTTACTCTCCCTATTTGTAAATGATAAAACAAAAGTTGTTACATGTTAAAATATATGTATATAAGTTAAAAAAATCGACATAAAACCCCTTTCTTTTTTATGGGAGGGCGAGAGCATCTGGCCGTGCATAGGAGCGGTCAGGGCCCTTTTCTGCCACATGCAAGGTTTAAAACAAAAAGAAAAAGCAAGTAGTGGTCATGTTGTATTCTGCATAGCAGTGACTTATAAAGAAAAGCGGAGCCGACTCAAAAGAGATGTAGATGTCATTTGAATCGGCTCCTTCTTATATGTTCACTGATATATCAGCGCTTTTCACAATATATCGGCGCTTCGACACAATTTAAATATTCCTCGACGAGATTCGATACGCCAAGTACACGAAAAGGACCTGACATTAGTCCTTTTTCGTGTCAGATCCTTTATATAATTACATCATACCTTCTCGCTGCAAAAACCGCAGCCGGTAGCAATTCATCGTCACTTCTCCAAGCCGCTGCAGGAGTTGATAGTTCGCATACGCTCCCACCGGCGCACCGATGACAGGTACGAGCTGCAGCATTTTGGCTAGGTCAATATAATCGCGGTATTCTTGCTGAAATTTCTCCCAGTCTATATGATTTTCCTTATTCGTATCCCAGGTCTCAATGGCCTTCCATACTTCTTTCCGGTGGTTATCGCTTGAGAAAGCTAACTGAAATACGTGAAGAATGAATAACCGTTCTTCTTCTTTACTCGTGTCATAGCCATACAATGTTGCCGCATCAAACAAAAATTTAATTTTAATGCTGAGCAGCAGCGGGAAGTCAGCAAGCCCGAGTAAAAATCCTCCCGCTCCTGTCCCGGCTCCTTCTGCAGCTGCAATCTTTTTATACTCCTCTATCTTCTTTAGCACTTCTTCATCTCTTTTTTGCAGTGACCAATCTGTTTCTTTTAGCCTCGGTTTAATAAAATTCGAGCCAATACTAATGCCTTGTACCATCTTTTTAATGGTTTCTGTAAGTATATTTTGCACTTTTTCTGGAATGAGCTGCTGCATTTTCGTTTGAACTGCTTTAGAGAAACGTGTCATTGCAGAAGAGTTTTTTATCATTTTTCTTTTCCACTGTTGTAATTCTAAGATGACCTTTTGTTCATATTCAGTCATTCTTTTCTCCCTTTCCCTATATGATGCGGGATAATTTTTTTAAACGCTTCACCCCGTATTGATAGACAAACAAGACACTAAATAACATATTTTCAAGAAAAACAAGTCCTGTCATCATGATATCCTTCGTTGCAAACGCAAATAGTACAGTGAAAATGACACCACCTACACAAAGCAACGTACATAATAACGTCAGAAAATCTTTCATTTTCGCTTCTTCTCGGACGGGGTATAGCTCAAGCCATAATTTCAAACGATGATGCTTCCATAAACTTAACAGCTGATAACCGATTAAATATAAAAACACGACACCGACAAAAAGACGAACATAGAGAAACGGCGCAAAGTATAGAATTAAGCCGCCAATTGTCAGTAAGCGGACATACAATCCAAAATAATTTCCTGAGCGTAAAAACGTGCGCAAGAATAAGAACAAATATGGCCGTTTGTCTGAGGTGATCTGAAGAATAAAATCAAGCCATTTGCGGCGAGCTACCCGTTCTTTTAACGCCGGTACATCCACAAACATATTGGCAATGCGGTACAGCAGCATCATTTTCTTGCCTTCTTCAGCAATTAAGTATTCCCAGTTCAGTGGCTTTCCTTTTACTTTCTGGTGCAAGTATACAAGATAAATCACCATCGCCATGACGATTGCTCCCATATACATAACAGAAGCGCGCTCGACGAGGAAATAAACGAAGAAAAAGTTAAGTACAAAACGAACAAACCAGTCCGTAAGATGAATACGATTATCCGTCATATACGACTTTTCCCACGTCACAAATAAATTCCAGCCTTTACTTAACACGATCGCAAGTACAATTACGATGTATGTTTCCCCAGATTGTTTCGTCTGCTGGAAATAGAGCGGAGCAAGCGCCGCACTTACCATCGCCACAATATACAGCTGGATCATAAACGTAAATTGAAATGCTTTTACGAAATATACTTTTAACTTTTCTTCTACTGGAAGTAAATACACAAGATCCGCTTCTTTTAATAACGTTTGAATCGATCCTGTCGTTAACACAAGTCCTAACAGAATCGCCATCACAAATGATATCGGAAATGCAGGCGTTAATGTTTGCAGCCATTGCTGATAATAATACGCACCCGCTCCGATAATAAACACAAAAATAAATTTCAAATGATCATTAAACACATATTTACCGTATGTACGAATTTCCTTTAAAAAATGTCGAAACCGTTCTTTCCATAACTCTTTACTATTCATCAGCATCTTCTTCCTTCGTTAGTGCAATGTAAATATCATCAAGCGTTGCTCCCGGCATGTTAAACTCGCTTTGCAGCTCTTCAAGAGTGCCTTGTGCACGAATTTCACCTTGATGCAAAATAATGAAGGAATCGCAATAACGCTCTGCTGTTGCTAAAATATGTGTACTCATTAAAATGCCTGCACCGCTTTTCTTTACTTGGTCCATCATTTGCAGCAATGATTGAATCGCTAGCGGGTCTAGTCCAACAAATGGTTCATCCACAATATATAAAGAAGGCTCGACTAAAAACGCACTCATAATCATTACTTTTTGTTTCATCCCTTTTGAAAAATGGGATGGAAACCACTTCAAACGATTTTTCATACGAAACTCTTTTAACAGTCTTTCTACGCGTTTTTCGTACTGTTTCTCTTCAACGCCATACGCCATTGCCGTTAGCTTTAAATGCTCTTCTAACGTTAGCTCCTCATAGAGCACAGGTGTTTCTGGAATAAACGAGAAACTAGAGCGATATGCTGTCATATCATCTTTTAACGTCTTACCGTTAATCGTAATATGACCTTGTTTCGGCTCCATTAATCCGATAATATGTTTGATCGTTGTACTTTTTCCCGCACCGTTTAAACCGATTAAGCCGACCAGTTCTCCTTTCTTAACAGAGAATGAAATATTTTGTAATACAGGACGCTTCGTATATCCGCCTGTGACA
This sequence comes from Bacillus sp. NPDC077411, assembly GCF_044543425.1. NCBI lineage: Bacteria > Bacillati > Bacillota > Bacilli > Caryophanales > Bacillaceae > Bacillus > Bacillus sp. NPDC077411. The sequence goes on from NZ_JBITWA010000001.1 coordinate 535,117, forward strand.
TTTTCCACGCGTAATAATTGTTCCATATGACACCACTTTCTTCATTTATGTATATGTATCATCTTACCAAAAAAATAAAGCTTCTACATAGTACAGACATACGATAAAAAGAAAAAAATTCCTTTGCATATCTTCCGTCAAAGCGGACATCATAATTAGTGAGGAAGGAACACATTGAAAAAGCAACCATAAAAGTGATGAACACAGCCTAGCGAACTCATCATGAAATGGGGTGTCTATAATGGACAAAGGTAATTTACACGGAGTCATATAATTTGTTTCATTTTAGAAACGGGGTGTCTCGAGGAGAGTAGATACTGTTTTATAAAATAAACAATTCATTTCCAAAGGATTGCAACATCATTTCAATGTAAATGGGGTGTCGACGGCAGAATATATGTCGAGTTACCGCGCATTTCCTAAATAAATGAGGTGTCTCCCAAAGGTAGATTAAACGAAAATGCTTTTTCAAACCTTCTTCAGAAGGCAGGAAGCTCAGCGGCTTCCTGCTTTTCGTGTTTTTTCTATTATGTAATTATGATAAAATACGGCTAAGACTACTGAAAGGATGAGGAATATGAATCATACAGCGGATAATTGTATTTTTTGTAAAATTATTGAGGGGCAAATTCCTTGCGCAAAAGTATATGAAGATGAACATGCACTCGCTTTTCTTGATATTAGCCAAGTTACAAAAGGACATACACTCGTAATTCCAAAAGTACATAAACAAGATGTATTTGCATTAACACCAGAAATTGCTGCGCACATTTTCTCTGTTGTTCCAAAAATTTCAAATGCGATTAAAGCTGAATATAATCCAGTTGGTTTCAACTTATTAAATAATAACGGAGAAAAAGCAGGACAAACTGTCTTTCACTTCCATCTTCATTTAATTCCACGCTATGGTGAAAAAGACGGTTTCGGTGCTGTATGGAAATCTCATCACAGTGATTACACAATGGAAGAATTACAAAACATTGCAAACACAATTGCAACTAGCGTAAAGTAACTCTTTTATCGGAAATGATGAATGTAAAAGATCAAATCTTTATTATCTATTGCAGTATGTACAATAGGATTGTACATACCATACATACTCCGCCAATGAACGCGAATCTAGCAGCTTGCTGCTTCACCGAAAGTATTGGCGGGTATGATCTTTTCTGTTTTAAAATAAAAAATAATTGCATTGCTCGTACAAGAAAGAAAAGACTGACAATAAAACAAATGCTTGTAATCAATTTCACTTTTCTCCCCCCTTGTCTTATGCATATGCACAGTTTTACACATCATGAGTATAACAATGCTGTGAAACTTCCATCTATGATGGCGAGTTACACAAATTAAGGAGGCCATTTTCATGTCAAAATCTAAATCCTTTCTAACTGGCGTCATTTGCGGCGGAGCTGTTGCTGGACTTGCTGTACTCTTTTCTACTCCTTCATCTGGAAAAGATATGCGAAGTAAGTTAAAAGAAAAAGGAAATGATATAAAGAAAACACTGGCTGATATTACAGCAGATACAAAGCTATTAAGACGACAAATCGTTGAAACAGCTTCTGAAGGAAAAGAAGTGATTCAAGAATTAAAAGTTGATATGCACGAAACACTTTCCACATGGAGAAAAGATATCTCTCAAAATAAACGCCACATTGAAAAAGAAATTGAAAACATTCAAAAATCAATTGAAAAGTTACAACAAACGGTTCCTGATAAAGCTTAATTTTTCGTATATAACAAATATTTTTGATTCTTATCGTCTCTTATACGGCACATGACATACATGTGCCGTATTTTTTATACAATGATACTCCTTTTCTTTCTACATCCAAATAAGAATAAAATTCCGTCAATCTTTGTCCTGTCCTACAAGGAAACGCTTTTATTACTACTCGAAATTTGTATAGTTTTGTCATTTTAACGAAAAATTTTCACAATTCTAACAAAAACACTTTATTAATTTTTATTTTACTGGCATAATAGATAGTAATGAATAAGAATTGTATAAAGTGGGTGAATCGATGAAAAACGGAGAAAAAAGTTATTCAATAAAAGAAGCGATGATTTTTAGTCAACGTATCGCTCAATTATCAAAAGCATTATGGAAGTGCGTAGAAAAAGATTGGCAGCAATGGATTAAACCATACGATTTAAATATTAATGAACATCACATTTTATGGATTGCGTATCATTTAAAAGGGGCTTCTATTTCAGAAATTGCAAAATTCGGTGTCATGCACGTATCCACGGCTTTTAACTTCTCTAAAAAACTAGAAGAACGCGGTCTGCTTATATTTTCAAAAAAAGAAGATGACAAACGAAACACGTATATTGAAATTACAGAGAAGGGAGAAGAATTGCTGTTGCAATTAATGGAAGAATATGATCCTGAAAGTAATTCTGTCTTTAATGGTGCTTTGGCTCTTCGTAATTTCTACGGTAAGTTCCCAGAAAACATCGAATTAATGGCCATTTTACGAAATGTTTATGGGCAAGACTTTATCGATATTTTCGAGAAATCATTGGATAATATCGAGGATAGTTTTATAGAGCACGATGAAAAACTTGTTAAAAAATGCTAAATTATTATCTTTTCGCTATCATACGTAAAAACTCTTGCATCAATGGTTGAAATAAACCTTGACGTTCGAGCGCTTCCGCCGTCTCTTTTCCTTCGAGGCTTTCTGGAAGCGCTCTTTCAAATTTATTCAACAGCTCATCAAATAAAAGCAAACCTTCTTGCTTTTCCATTAAGTATTGCTCATTCATTTGTTCACAAAGAACTAACAAATGTTCTACATCACATTTCATCACTTTCTTCTTTATAATTAAAGAATAAAATGGACACTTTTGTTCATCTATCATATTAAAAAGAAGCGATACATAATATTCTGCTTGTTCTAAGCGTTTCACAACGTCCATTTTCTTCCCTCTCTTTCTATATAAATCGCTACTATTGAACATAAAAATTGACCTGCTTTCTCCCACCCTAAAAAGGGGATGTCTTTTTTAATTTGTATTTATATAATCTAAGTGTCTCTATTTCAGAATTTTATAACACGAACAAATTATCGTATGATACAATAGGATTATATGTATTTTCGCCAAAGGAGGACTCTCCTCGTGACAATTATAATTACATTTATTGCTTTTGCATTTATCGTTCTAACTTATGCAAACCTTATGACACACACACTGTGTCAACAAAAACAAATATCTGATCGACGTCAAACGAGTGTCTTTCGGTTCGTTAACATATGCATTACCATTCTATTAATTTCTAGTTATATAGAAATTATATTTCATGCAAAGTGAGGAAGGAAACCCCTTCCTCACTTTTTTCCTCTATAAACAAATTATACCTACTATTACTAATAAAATAAACAACACAAGCCATAAAATTAATTGTTGATTCATTATAAATTCAACCTCCTCATTTCTCTTTGTATGCGTGTAAGCCCAGAATGGTGACATGACCGAATCTGACAATCCTTACGAACAAATGGGCAATTTTTCTTTATCAATAGGAAAACGAACCGAAATATGTTATATTAAATTTTGTACATATTGCTTATACTATAAAGTGAAACTTCCATTAGTGAGGGATTACTGCCCGTTCATGCGGGATTAAAAAATACATAATAGTAGGAGTGTTTATTTCATGAAGAAAGCAATGCTTGCCCTAGCTGTAACAAGTGTATTCACATTGTCAGCATGTGGCACTTCTGACAAGGTTGTAACATCAAAAGCTGGGGACGTAACAAAAGATGAGTTCTACAATGCAATGAAACAACAAGGCGGTAAAAACGTCTTACGTAACCTAGTAATGGAAAAAGTATTTATCAAAAACTACCCAGTAAAAGATGATGCCGTTAATAAACGATTTGACGAATACAAAAAGCAATACGGCGATCAATTCTCTGCTGCATTAAAACAAAGCGGCATGACTGAAAAACAATTAAAAGAAACTGTTCGCGCTGAGCTTTCAATGAAAGAAGCTGTGAAGAAAAGCATCACAGATAAAGAAATAAAAGACAATTACAAACCTGAAATTAAAGCAAGCCACATTCTTGTAAAAGATGAAGCAACTGCGAAAAAAGTAAAAGACGAACTTGCACAAGGCAAATCTTTTGAAGAGTTGGCAAAACAATACTCTGAAGATCCAGGTTCAAAAGAAAAAGGCGGCGACTTAGGATACTTCACATCAGGTAAAATGGTAAAAGAATTTGAAGATGCTGCATATAAATTGAAAAAAGACGAAGTAAGTGATCCTGTAAAATCACAATTCGGTTACCACATCATCAAAGTTACTGATATTAAAGAATTAAAACCACTTGATCAAGAAAAAGATCGTATTAAAAACGAGCTTGTTGACAAGAAAATGCAAGATCCTAAATTTATGAACGATCTTGTTACAAAAGAAATGAAAAAAGCAGATGTGAAGATCGAAGATAAAGAATTAAAAGATGTTTTCGAAACTCCAAAAGCTGAAAAAGAATCGAAGTAATAATAAAAAAGCTCGGCATATGCCGGGCTTTTTTTGTTTTAGGTTTGTATCCTATACAACCTTGTTATCTTTTAATTATGAATTTTTCATTTTCGTATTGCTTCCACGCTTCAAAATGAGGTAAAATTTGTAAAACAATGTTCGTTAGGAGGCAGTTAGAGTGTCCAATGAAATAAAAAGTTCCATTGACTATCCAATGGTGAACATTCCAGGGGGCGCAGTGGAATTAAGGGACGACAGAATAAAAAGCTCATGGAAAGCTGAAATCAAACCGTTTCTTCTTGCCCAGTATCCTGTAACTACAGATCTATACTATGCGATTACAAATCAATCTTCTTTTGACGGAGATCTAAAACCGGTTGTAAATATTTCTTGGCACGATGCGATTTCCTTTTGTAATCTGCTTTCACAGAAAGCTGGACTGAAAGAATGTTATTCTATAAGTAACGATGGTAAAAACATTATTTGTGACTTGGAAGCAGACGGCTATCGACTTCCTTCAGAAGCAGAGTGGCAATATGCATGTAAAGCAGGGACTACTGGTTATAGATACGGAGAGCTTGATAAGATTGCCTGGTATAATGAAAATTCAGAAGGCAGGGTCCATGAAGTAGGAAGAAAAGAACCGAATTCATGGGGTCTGTATGATATGCTAGGGAATGTTTGGGAGTGGTGCTGGGATTTATATGATGAACAAGTGTACGGCTCCTACAGAATTTTCCGAGGAGGAAGCTGGGCTGAAGAGGCCAGAGGTTGCGGGGCTTCGTGTCGTCGTCGTAGCCATCCAACCTTTCGCATAGACGACCTTGGATTCCGTCTTGCCCGGTCTTTATAATTCTACAAGTATGCCCTTTTCCAGCTCAGTTAAAGTTCAATAACACTGATTATATGAACGGAAAGTTTCTTCGGTTCTTCTGAAGAAACTTTCATGTACAGAAAACTTCTATTCAGCCTACAACTATTTTTATGGGACATAATAATTGATAATACTTCTTCCCCTATCGCACTTTCATGAAAAAAGCGGATAAATATGATAAATTCTCCTGTAAAAAATTTCGATGCTTTTCAATGCCTCTTCTTTTACACCAACCAATTGCATTAAATGCATCGGTAAAACGAAAAAATGGCAAAACTTCTTGCAAATCAATAAGCGGCCGAATAGATTCATAGCCTCGCTGATAAGCCTCCATTGTTCCAGGATATTTCATGAAAATATCACGATTGATTTTTGTAAAATCCATTTCGGTTGCGCCGATGCGAACACTTTCAAAATCAATGATGCCGGCCACTTGATTTTCATAAACTAAAATATTCCCCGGCCGAAAGTCCATATGTATAAAACAAGGTCCGTCTGGTGATGGAAGTAATTTGAGATGACGCTCAAAATGTTGCAATGATTGTTCAAATAAACGCGGTTCAATTACTTCCTTTACATCTGCTGCGAAGGAATAAAATTGCTTCTGAATAAACTCAGACCATTGACTATACACATTAGAAACGGCGCTATTAAAATCCTGATCATTTGGAATAATCGCATGCAGCTTGGCATGTTGTACTCCAATATCATAGGATAACTCTGCATCCACCCTCCCTGTAGCCGGCACCCCATTAATCGCAGCTAACAACAATGCGCCAGTAACATCCTCATTACCTTCCCAATAATCTAACACTTGTGGTACAGATAACTCATCGCGCAATCGTTCAAGCACCGTATACTCACGTTCAAGCTTTGCTTTGGAATAAGGAATTTTGATATAAACTGTACGATGATCCATTAACTTAATTTGATAAACCGCCGAACTAAAAGACTGCGGAACATCCTCAATTGTTAATACATTCAAATTAAACCTATCAATTACTTGTTGCAACTTATCCATACAAAAATCCCCTCCCCTTCATTTAAAACCCACACATATACACTTTTCCCTCTTACAGATCTGTAAGCTTTTTGTCACCTATATAAATAGTACTAACTACATGACAGTACTATAATTATTAACTATAAAGCAGTTATTTTCAAAAAAATCCCTACACATGGAGGTTTAATATGAAAAAATACATTTTAACTTCACTACCATTTATTTTTGGAATCGGATGCATCGTTGGCTTTAATACTGCCGGATCTACAGTCGCTCCGGATGGTAAACTTGTAGAACCATTTTATTTACTACCAATAGGTTATGCATTCATTGCTATCGGTATCGTTAGTCTTTTTGTAAATAAAATGAAAAAGGTTAAGAAGTAGACTAAAAAAGAGCTTTACTAAAGCTCTTTTTTTAGTCTACTGAACGTTTGTAATGATATCCTTCTTCATTCTTAGCAATCCCATCTTTAAAAGTTGAATTGACAGAATCCTCGTTGATTTTCTACGTTTTTTGACATACAGATTTATCTACTCAAATGGTTCAAGATACCAGAAAGAGGTGGTAAGTGGTAAATATTTTTTATATAATGAAGCGTAGAAAAGATAGGGAGGGCGATACAACCGATTATTCGACTATCTAGATTAGGGGTTTAGTAGAGAGAAAAATAGGGGGAAGAGAAATGTCAAAAAAAATAATTTCTTTATTTTCTATCATGATGGTTGCAGCCTTTATGATAACTGGTTGCGGTCAAAGTGATAAAGCAAGTAAAGATCAAAAAGAAAATAAGACAGAAAAAACGGATACAGCAAAAGAAAAAAAATCTGAAGGTGCGAAAGCTAATTCAAGCGATTATTCAAAGCTTATTTCATATATGGAGAAAGAAACAAACGGTAAAACGAAAGTCCTTTATGAAAACAAGGAACCGCAAGTACATAAGTTACAAGATGTTTCAGTATCGCTTGATAACTATACATTAGTTGAATTGAATGATTTTCATAACGATTTTAGCATTCCTTTTAACAATCAAACAGATGGTGGGGTTATTCTTGCACACTATACTGTAAAGAATAGTTCAAATAAAGATGTTTACTATATGCCAACCTTAGACATGTCATTTACAGGCGCTAAAAAGGCTTACACGAATTATAGAGATTTAATTCCAAAAGAAGAACAATTATCTGAAAAATTGTCTCCAAAAAATAATTATTTAGTAGAAGCAGGGAAAACCGTTTCTGGTTATGTTGCTTATCCATTCGGTAAAGATGATTTAACAAAAATTTTGGGGCTATCAACGGTATCAGTTAAAGTTTCTGAAGCGCAAGCGAATAAAGGAAAATTTGACGCTCCAATCGGAAGTGCGGGGACATTTGCGTTAAGTGTAAATAAACAAGGTAGCAAAAAGGTTGCAGCAGATAAGACTTTTTATAAAGATAAAGCAACCGTTGATAACATGGGCGAGAAGAAAATGCTAAACGAGAAAGCAAACATTAATAAAAGTGAACAATTAGGTGATGTCAATGTTACATTAGATGGATACCAATTCACCAAATTCACGCCAAATTCTGCTGAAGCTCCGCGATTTGAAAATTTCAAAAATGGCATTGTTTTATTGACAGTTCAATTTAAACTCAATAACAAAGGGTCTGAAGATATTGCGTTGTCTTCAATAAGTTCTACACTAAAAGTGAATGATGGCGCGCAGTATACACTCGGCGAAGGCATGTTGCTAACTTACAACTATAATGATGTGATCAAAACCGGAACATCTGGCGATTTATTACAAGTTTACCTCTTAGATGAGGAGCAGTATGAAAAGATTTGGAAAAACAAGAGCTTTGAGGTCGAATTAGGACCTATGAGAAATAAAGAGGTAAAAGACCTTTCAAATGGGAAAAAAGTGACATTCACATTACCAAAATAAAGCAGCAAGAAAAGCCTGGGTGAGGTTGTTTCCTTACCCAGGCTTTTGAATCTTTTATCCCATATTTTGTTGGAACACCCTTTTTCTTAAGAAAAAAGGAAAACTACCTTAATGCAGCCGGTCAACTAAGACATAAGTTATCATTAGTATAGTTAAAACTATACAGACTGTATGAAAACAAAACTTTGAACGTTTTCTCCACTACACCGATATTTCCAAAACAACTTTTGCCCCGCCTAGCTTTTCTGAATTATTTAAATAAACATTTCCACCGTGCTGCTTTGCAAAATTTTTGGCAATATATAGTCCGATTCCATGATGATTTTTTGACTTTCTACTTTTATCTCCTCTATAAAATTGCTCTGTGGCTAAATTCATTTCTTCTTTTGTAAATCCTCTTCCTGAGTCCTCGACAATGAACCGGGCCTTACTATTACTAGTTTCAACTGAAAACATCAAGTCACCATGTACTGGGGAATATTCAATTCCATTCATCATCACATTCATAATTGCTCTTTTCAAAGCAGCCTCATCAGCATTTATAAAATTTGGTATGTCCTTAACCTCTTTGATTAGATTTAACTGTTTGTCCAAAGCACAAATTGCACTTTCCTCTATAATATGATCAATAAAGTTTTGAAGTTCTATTTGCTTAAATTGAAGTGAAGTCCCTTCCTCACTTTTCGTAATGTCAAGCAAAGATTTCATATACATTTCCATTTCAGCAACACTTTTCAAAATATGTTCATTACATTTCCCCTGATTCGAATCCAGCATCAATTCATTTAACAACTCGGCATTCCCTCTCAGTATCGTTAATGGCGTTTTGACATCATGTGCTAAAGCAGCAATCTGTTCTCTTCTATTCGATTCCATCTCCCACTGTTTACGTAAGGAATCGTTCAATTCATCTTTCATTTTTACTAAGGAATCTAATATTTCATTCACTTCTATTATTCTAGATTGCTCTACTTGAAAATCTAAATCTTCTTTTTGAATTTTATTGGTTACCTTTTTCAAAATCAGCATTTCCTTTGACAATGATTTGCCAAAAGAACGAGATAGAAATAACACTTCTGCAACAAATAATAGAATAAAAGAGATAATCAAAGAAATGTCCGGAATTGGTAAATACTTCTGCAAAATAGGATTTTTATAACTAGTATGCAAGGTATATAAAACGACACAAATATCTTTATTTCGTTTTATGACTGCATAGTAGTATCCTCCGTCACCTATTTCGTTGTTCTGTACGTTATCCCATATTTTCCTCGCATCATTTTTATGAATGTTCCCTTGAATGATGTTTCCTGAAAAGTCATACACAACATATTTATATTGTTTTAAAATCCGATCATCGCCCTGTTCCGCTTTTACTATGGCGTCTCTTTGTGATTCAATCTGTTTCTCATAATAATTTGCCGGAAGAATCACCCCTTTGTTAACTCCAGTACTGAACAAACTAATATGCAAAGTGACTAAAGCAATTGTCCCTATTGAAAATGCGAAAATATACCGTATAAAAATTTTGCGGAGATTTATTTGTCTTTTCACTTTTTCCATTTATATCCGATTCCCCACACCGTTTCTATTGGATTCATGCCATACTTAGATAATTTATAGCGGATATTTTTAATATGTTCCACAATTACCAGATCATCACTTTCGCCATCATACCCAAAAACATTTTCATAAATCTTTTCTCTTGAAAATACTTGACCGTGATTGAGAGCTAAATACTCACAAATTCCATACTCGCTTTTCGTAAATGCGATAACTGTATCGTCATACCTTATTTCTTTACACGATAGATTAAATGTAAGACCTGACAGAAAAAAGGCATTTTGCTTTTCCCTATGTTCACGTCTTACATGCGCTGACACTCTTGCACGCAGTTCGCCGATTCCAAAAGGTTTTGTAATATAATCATCTCCGCCAAGGCTAAGACCTGTGATCAGATCCTTTTCCATTGTTTTCGCAGTTAGAAACACAATGGGACTATCCACCAAGTTCCGAATCTCCTTGCAAAGTGTAAATCCATCTATTTCCGGCATCATGACATCTAATAGAATTAAATCATACTGACAAAACTTGTTCTTTGAAATCGTAAGAGGATTACTCACGGCAGTTACCTCATGTCCTTCTTTTTCTAAAGCACTTTTTATAATATAAAGAATGCCTTCTTCATCATCAATTGCTAATATTTTTGCCATACAGAACCCCTCCTCCACCTTCCATTATAATGCTGTTTTTACAAAATGTGTTTACATTTCTTTACGTCCCTCATAATAGGAAAACCAGATAAGTGATATAACAAACGCAATGATCGTCGAGCAAATACATATAACCATTCCCATTTGGGTATCTACTTGCAAGGCATGCAAACTACCTGAATTCAATTTGTATACAAAAAAACTATTACTCAATCTCATTCCCCATGCACACGGAATGTATTTCCAAATCACATCCCCCAGCCCGGTATACATTAAAGCTGCCACCAGGCATTCCATAATACCCACCCCAATGGAAGCACCTTTACTAAAGCGAAAGTTCAAGAATAGATGGAATAGATACATAAAAATTTGACATCCAAAAAGGACGAAAGAAATCTCAAAATAGAAAGATAGTGGTAGTTCATTCTGCCCTAGCAGAAAATGAAACCCTGCCGCAAACCCAACGACTGCTACTATAATGGAGCAAAATCCACATATTAACAGCAAACATACTTTACTAATAAATGCTTTCCGCTTTCCGTATTCTGTTGATAAAAGTTCTGTAAAGTTCCCTGCCAATGATTCCTGTTCTACAACTAAAGAACTTACAATACTAATTAAGAGCGGAAAGGCTATTGATAATACTTGTATATAGCCTGAAGCCTTATTAATAGAATCAAGTTTTAAAAAGGAGTAATAACTTAAAAACAGAACAATCCCGATAATTGGCATCGCTATATGTATCCAGAAAAAAATGGTACCCTTCATCTTTAAAAAATCAGCTCTTAACACCCTTGGTAAAACTCCCATTTTATTTTGCCTCCTGCTTTTCAAACCATTTTGTCGTCACATAAGTAAACAAAAGAAACAGCACTACCGAAATGACTATCCCTGGCAGCAGGACATGATAGGAGAGGAGTTCTGGCTTAAACGTTACACTTTCTGGTTTTGCAAGCAAACCATTCGGCAATATTTTTACAATCGGAATCATGAGTCTGCTTGGATATGCGTACGGATTCATCCACCAACTACTTTTTGTTGCAAATTGAATTCCTAAAAATACATTTACTCCCATGTTTAATAAAACCGTTAGAAATACACCTATTTTGTTACCTAAAAACAAACATATAGGAATTTGCCACATAAAAGTAACGACCAAAACAATGATTCCTAATAAAGCATCCGCTACAGGAATAGCTAGGAAATCATTTATATTTATTAGTAAACCAAATAGCTGAATTCCACAGAAAAAAATTATGCAGGAACAAATCAAAATTCCTAAAACTAGTAATATTTTAGAAAGCCATACTCGTTTTAAGGAAACAGGTAAAGATAAGATGGCTCGATTATTCATTTTTTTATCCTTCTCGACAAGAAGTACACAACTTAAAGAAAGCATTCCCGGAAGAATCATAGTGTACCACCAGTTGTAGCTATTTAATTGAACATAATCCCCCGATACTAAAAAGGCAAACAGTATGGGAACGAATGGTGCTAGCCATATGAGTTTATTCAAAAAAGTATGTTTGATTTTGATTTTTTCAGATACAACATACGGAATCATTTCTTATGCCTCCTTTTTATATTTTCTCGCCACTTGTACAAATAAGTTTTCCAAGTCATCGTTCTTATTCAGTTGTCCCTGATACCCTAATACACCGTTAGCTATAATCCCAACATGATCTGCAACCTGGCTTACTTCGCTTAAAATATGGCTAGATAAAATGACAGTAATTCCTTTGCTAGGGAAAGAAAGGATCAATTCTCTTAATTCCTGTATGCCAAAAGGATCAAGTCCATTCATTGGTTCGTCTAATATTAAAAGCTTCGGATGATTAAGCAATGCAATGGCAATTCCCAATCGCTGCTTCATTCCCATCGAAAATTTCCCTGCCCTTTTCTTCCCTGTATTCTCTAGCTCCACAACACGCAATACTTCATCAATCCTTGACTTTGGCAAACCTAAAGCAGTCGTACGAACAAGCAAATTTTCTTTTGCCGTTAAATTTTCATAAAGCGGAGGGGATTCAATTAAAGCACCGATAGAATGTAAATCATGCCGCGTCCATGTATGACCATTAAAATAAATTTCACCAGAAGTAGGTGTAAGCATGCCTGTTATCATTTTCAAAGTAGTCGATTTCCCCGCTCCATTCGCACCTAGCAATCCATAGATTGAATGTTTCGGTACAGAAAGTGAAATATCTTGTACCACCCTTTGCCTTTGAAATGTTTTGCAAAGATTTTTTGTTTCTAAAATCAGCTCACTCATTCTAAACTTCCTCCTTATATTTTGTGAGTCTAGAATAAATCACAATTATAAGGATTCTATAAGGAAAGTAAAAAGACATAGCTATCTATAGCTATGTCTAAAAGTGCTCCTAAAAGCGATATTGATTTTATCCCGCATTAACGGGCAGTAAAAGCCCGATTGGTTCAACTAACCATCAGTGGGGGATGAAGAACCTTCCCACTGATGGAAGTTTCACTTTATTGCTTTACGCACATAGAAAAGAGACTGTCGCAAGTCTTTCGCTACAGTCCCCATTCATCTTTCAATTAATTACTATATAATTTTATTTCTGAAGCTGAAGTAAATCCACCGTATTGCAACTAAATGAAATTAAGAAAGGATCGGGAGTCATAACAAAAAATGTTGCAATGGCTCTTTCCTTTTTTCGAATTCATTGTCTTCTAATTCATTATTTACCTTTGCTTCTATACATGATTTCCTTATTTTTCACAAAAAACTATCCACCTATTAGAGTGGATAGTTCCTTTTACTTAATCGCCTCATGAACCTTTAACTGCTTACCTTTTATCGTTGTATTTTTCATTACTTTTAAAACAAGTGGTCCTTTTCCGTTTAATATCTCAACGTAAGAAACATTATCTTGAATCGTAATAATCCCGATATCATCCGCTGTAACACCTGGAATTTTGGCAATTGTACCAACGAAATCCACTGCTCGGATTTTCTTTTTCTTTCCGCCATTAAAATAAAGCTTCATGATTCCCTTATTAAGACTAGCGCTTTTATCTTTTTTCACAATTGGCTTAGCATTTACTTTTTCTTCAAATGCCGCCTTTCTTGTGATAACTGCTTCTTTTGAAGGTGCATCTATTTTTACAATTTCAAAACCGATATACGCTTCGATTTCTGCTAAAAATCTTTCTTCATACGGGGTTACAAATGTAATTGCTTTTCCGCTATTACCAGCACGTCCCGTTCTTCCTGTACGGTGTACATAACTTTCTTTTTCTAATGGAATATCGTAATTAATAACGTGGGTAATATTCTCAATATCAATTCCTCTTGCTGCTACATCTGTCGCTACTAAATAGCGGAATTTCCCTCTTTTAAAGTCATTCATTACGGCAAAACGATCCTCTTGCACCATACCGCCATGAATTTTATCACAAGGATAGCCAGAACGTTTTAACTGTCTAAATACATCATCTACATTTTCTTGCGTACGGCAGAAAATAATGCAACTATCTGGATTTTCAATCGTTGTTATATCTTTCAGAAGAGAGAACTTCTCTTCTTCCCTCACTTCTAACAGACTATGCTCAATTTTATCTGTCGTAATGCCAGATGCTTGAATCTCGATGTTGATTGGTGATTCCATATATGTACGAGACAAATTTTCAACATCTTCTGGTAATGTCGCAGAAAAGAGCATCGTCATTCGGTTCGTAGGTAATTCGTCAATAATTGCCTCTACTTGATCGATAAAGCCCATATTTAACATTTCATCTGCCTCATCAATCACCAAATATTTCAGACGTTCTAACGAGAAAGTCCCTTTTTCAATATGATCTAATACACGTCCAGGAGTGCCGACAACAATATGTGTCTTTTGCTTTAACTCTAATTTTTGACGCGCAAATGGGGATTTTCCATAAACCGCAGTTGCTTTAATACGCTTAAATCTTCCTATATTCGTAATGTCTTCTTTTACCTGCGCAGCAAGCTCCCTTGTTGGTGTAAGAATTAACGCCTGCGGTTTATTTTCTTCCCATTCAACCATTTCACAAAGCGGAATCCCAAAAGAAGCTGTCTTACCGCTTCCTGTTTGTGATTTTACAACAAGATCTTTCTTTTCTAATGCAATTGGGATGACTTTCTCTTGCACTTCTGTTGGCTTTTCATATTGTAAGCTAGCAAGTGCTCTTACAATTTCTTTACTCAATGCGTAATCGTTAAAACTTTGTGGACTCATGTACTAACCTCATTTTGTTATAGATTCTTGTATGTATTTTTCACCATTGTATGAATACCATATGCATAATTCCTGCTAAACCTGTTTTCAAGTCTTCAGAAAATGCATCAATGTAGAGTATTAATAAGTATACGTCATTTCCAACACATATGCCTACAAAATCTAACACATCTTTTTCTGAACAAAGTTATCCCTCAATAGAAACACATTCCATATATTTTTTGTTGTTTTTTCCGCTATTCTGTAATTCATTATGCTTGCCCCCTTGAAAATCAAATGTGAATCCAATATTCTAATACTATTAACTCTCTACTTAAGGTTGTGTTTAACATGCGTATTAATAAGTTCATTAGTGAATCTGGAAAAGCATCTAGACGCGGTGCAGATAAATTAGTCAATGAAGGAAGAGTCACGATAAATGGAAAGGTTGCGAAAATAGGCAGCCAAGTCGAGCCCGGGGATGATGTTCGTGTAAACGGTAACCAAATACGAATGGCAAGTAATTATGTTTATATTGCCTTAAATAAACCCATTGGTATTACGAGTACAACAGAAAAAAATGTTAAGGGTAATATTGTTGATTTAGTCAATCACCCATTAAGAATTTTTAATATTGGGCGACTAGATAAAGATTCAGATGGCTTAATACTCCTTACGAACGATGGAGATATAGTCAATGAAATTTTACGTGCTGAAAATAAGCATGAGAAAGAATACATTGTTACAGTAGACAAGCCGATTACTCCTGAATTTTTAAAACGAATGGCTGAAGGTGTAAAAATTTTAGGTACGAAAACGCTGCCTTGTCAGGTGGAACAACTTTCCAAATACGTTTTTCAAATTACTTTAACTCAAGGACTAAATCGTCAAATTCGTCGCATGTGTGAAGCACTTGGCTACGATGTTTATAGACTACAGCGAACTCGAATTATGAATATTCATTTAGGTAATCTACCCGTTGGACAATGGAGAGACTTATCTAAAAAAGAGCGTAATCGATTATTCCAAGACTTGAACTATGAGCCAAAGGAATGGTAAAAAAAGATGGACCAAAACAGGAAGAAACTGTTTTGGTCCATTTTTTACTGTACTATTTTACGTTTTCCTATCTATTTCCCAAATCGTTTGCGATATCCGCATTTTCTACATAGTTCTTCTACTGCTACTCTTTGCGAAAATCCATCCACAAGGTTTGTTGCTCGTTCCCCTTCGATAATATCAGAAAACGGAGCATCGTTAATATTTCCAAGATTGATAATGCCCTCACCATCTAAACAACAAGGAATAACCGTTCCGTTCGCTAAAATGCCCGCTTGATTGCGAAGGCCATAACAGAAGCCCTTTCCATCGTCTTCTTCCTCATGCAGTGCAGGCCACTGAAACTCGTAATCTTGGTTGATGAAGATGCGGTCCGCAATTTTTATACCTTTTCCTGGCGTAAGCTTCTCTTCAATCTTGTACGGTAAATTAAATTCTTTCTCAATAATTTCTAATAACTCTCTGTTTCGCTGTATTTCAAGATTCGTCTTATTGTCTTGTGTTAAGTTCCATAGTCTGAGCGAAACAATCAAATCGGATTGGCTCGTTGCTTCTTTAATGAAAGAAAGTATACTTCGTACATATCCTTCCTTATCTTCAGAACCTTCATGGCCATCAAAGCTATGAAGTGAAAAATTCATCTGTCTAAGCGCAGGTTTATTTAATAATTTTTCTCTCTTTTTATTAATTAATGTTCCGTTCGTTGTAATGTTGACTTTAAATCCTTTTTCATGACTGATATCTAACAATTGACCTATTTTAGGGTGAAGTAAAGGCTCACCTTTTACATGTAAATAAATATAGTCTGTGTGAGGCTTAATTTGATCTAATCGCTTTGTAAAATCCTCCACAGAAAGAAATTGCTTCTGCCGTTCTGTTGGCGGACAAAAGCTGCATGCGAGGTTACATACACTCGTAATCTCTAAATAAAACTTCTTAAACTTTCTCAATCTCAATTCCTCACTTCTTTGACTACTTATATAAATATAAATTAAAAAATCAACATAAAGGTCTCTTTTTTTAGTGGGCGAGAGCATTTAGCTATGCATAGAAACGGGCAGATCCTTTTCCTGCCACATGCAATGTTTCAAACACAGGAAGAAAGCAAGTGCATGTCATGTTTTGTTGTGTATAGCAGCGACTTGTATGTTGATAAAGTGAAACTTCCATCAGTCGGGGTTTTTCTTCATCCCCCACTGATGGAAAGCCCGCCCAATCGGGCTCTTACGGACAGTTATCTCCCACCTATCTTCTTAAGAAAAGCGGAAGTGGCTCGTTCAGAATGTGAGGGGGATGGAGCTTCTGACGTAGAGGGGTTTTTTACCTCGTAGGAAGAAGCGAAGCCACCGAACATTCTAGCCACTGGAGCTGGACAATGTTTTCTCAGAATCTTGAAGTGGGAGTCTTACTGCCCTAAAGTAGCGGGATAAATCAAAATCGATTTATATAGAACAGAATGAACGATTGTTCTCTCACTATTACAGCATAATTTTTCATAAATGAAAATATGCTTATTCAAGGAAACTACTGTTACTATTTTCTTTGTTTAGAAGACCATGCTATTTTTTGTACAGTGCGCAATACCCTTCTTCTTCAGTTTGAGTGACAAATGCACATAGTGCCAATTATAATGATTTTTTGAAAGCGTATTAATTTCCACAAAAAAGTGAGTTACAATAGAATAAAGAAACGGAATGTATAGTCATGAAATTGAAAAGCTATAGGGGTATAAGAAAATGAAAAATAAGCTTCATGAACTCAATAAACAAAAAAAACCGTTATTCGTCACTGTGTATGACCAATTGTATAAATTAATCATGGATGGAACCTTCCCACCGGACAGTCAACTGCCAACAGAACCCGAATTGGCCAAAATATTTGGTGTAAGCAGAATGACATTACGGCATGCTTTAGCACTTTTGCAGGAAGATGGATTGGTGAAAAATATCCATGGAAAAGGAAATTTCATTACATACTTTCACCATAATGAAAGTATGGACGGCTTGGAAAAGTTAGGGAATCCCTTATATAAATGCTATACCAAAACAATAGATGATATCGAACTTACTTTCCGAATTGATCTAGTAACAGACTATGCTATGCAAGTACTAAATCAAGAAATGACTGCAGTGGTTGCATTGGAACGCTGGTATAAAAGCAACGATAAGATCGTAGCTTTTGCTTTTACGATGATGCCAATAGAAGCTGTTTCCAAGTTAAATCTTGACTTACAAAACGAAAAACAACTATTGGAAATGTTAGAGGAGAAAATATATGAACTAGCTAATTCCTCTACCATTGAAATTAAACGTTCTCATTCCGTCAATACTCCATCATCATTAAAATATCAACTTTTCCACGGAGAGGAATGTGATTTGATTTTAGAAAGTATATATATTAGCGATAAATATCCCGTGATTTATAATAAATATTATATACCGGTAGAATTTAGCCAGATTAGGATTAAAACATCTAAGTAACCGGATGAAAAAACGCATTTGCCCATCTAAAAACCCTTTTCTTTTTAGACGGGCAAGAGCATCTGACCATGCATAGGAGCGGTCAGGGCCTTTTCCTGCCACGGGCAATGGTTAAAACAAAGGGAGACAACGAGTGCAGGATACTTTTTCTCCATAGCAGCGACTTATAAAGAAAAGCGGAGCCGACTGGCTTAGGAGGCAGAGCTAGACAAAGATGCCAAAAAAAAAAATAAATAAATAAATAAATAAATAAATTGAAAGAGCAAGTTTTGAAAAAAAATTGATCAAAACTTGCTCTTCAACATTCAAACTCTACAGAAGCTAAAAAATACTTGTTAAGTTGCTGACAACTCTTTGATACATTCTTCTCTAACTTTCCATAAACGATCCAAATCGAATTTTTGATCTAATTTATTTTTTTCTAGCCAGATTGGTATGTAAGAACAATGAAAATCAGTTTTGAAATCTCCAATCTGATAAGGTTCTATTTGTTGTTCTATTAAAAATTCTTCAATAGGCTCCCCATTCACATTAATTCTAGTGAAATCAAATCTTTCATTTTTATACTTTAAATAACAATGTGCTTCTGGGATAGAGTTTAAGCCGTGCATTCTCAACACATTTCCAACACCTGGTGTGTTATTTTCGTTCATTTCATAAATTCCTGTAATTAATTTTATTTCTTCCACCCCTTGTTCTTTACATAACGCAGAAAGTAAAGCATGTTTCGTACTACAAGTTCCCTTTCCTTCGCTCATTACTAATTCATAATCGGACCGATTAGAATTCCTCCCATAGGGCAATTCGCCAACAAACTTTAACGCTGCATAAAAATTATATATCCTTAATTTAATAAAGCATTCCGACACCTTACCACGTTCTTTAATAATAAAATTCGGCAATGAATAATTATTCATATATGCCCTCCATTTCCTTTTATCAAAATTCTTTTCTATTAACATCAACAAATCCCCTTTTTTCAATGGTCCTGCTTCTTTCATTCAATAATGAAAAATACTTCTCAAACTCTCACATCAAAGCAAAAGAATACATTTTGAAAAGATTACTCAAAATGTATTCTCTTATTCGAAATCTGAATTTAGTTTTAAAAAAGGGGGCCTTGATTAAAAATTACCCCTCAAATCTCGGCTGCGCAAAACCCATTCTACACATTGACCAATTCAACGTTGTTTTTTGAATTTCATCAAAAATATCCCACAAGTTATTTACTAAACGTAATTCAACATTACGCTTAAATAGCTCTTCAAATAAATCAACTACTTCCAATTTGGCAATTGGAATTTGCGATGTTTCACTTACATAATAACCAGCGTTCTCATCTTGCAGTGTGAACTGCTTTGTATCAAATTCATACAAGTATAATTTCGTATTTCTCATCGTTTCAAACCATCTGTTTTCTATAACGACTACATGTGAACATGACTTTGATGATATATATGTTTGCTTGTCGATTTCAGATGTATTTGGGCCAACATGGTAGCAAACACGCGGACAATTTCTAGGCGTTAAAAAATTAGGTAAGCATTGATCATTTATTGCCCATACAAGCCCTTTTGTTGGATCTAGGTCCCCTCGAGTAGGTATTCGGGGATGAAACACTTGAATATGATTCTCCTCACTTGCATGGAATATCCGCATACACTTCCCTCCTTACATTGCTTCATCACTCGCATTCTTCTTTTCGCCGTACACCCTCTTTTCTATATTGGTCGTAACGTTACATTTATTGTGCACACTCATATTTTTTTATAACACGTAAATAGTGTCCTATCTTTTTTAATATAAAATCAAGCCAGATATCCTCAATTGGATTTCTGGCTTTTCTAATACCTAAAAAATATAAATCTGTACTTATTTAAAACATTAAGGATAGCACCATATCGCCATCAAGTTAAGAAAAATGAGATACCTCCAAACCGAAAAAAAAGGGAGTATCTCATTTTCATATATCCAAATCAAATTCTTTGTTCATACAACGAAACTTATATCTCAACGATTTCATGCTCTAAGATACAATTATAGTAGAATTTGCACCTGAATCTTTCAGTATGTGTTAACCTCTATATATTTCAAATAGCCTTGATGACTATTTGCGATTGAGGTATATATAACAACTGAGCACTTAAAGTAGATGTTATATTTGAAAATGGATACATACCTTGATAAAGAAAATCACCATATACAATTTCATTAATTTGAAAAGGTGTATATCGTTTTTTGAGTATTTGTTGAGAAATTTTATTTGTACAAGCAGCAACCATATCAAAATTTCTTTTTAGCACTATTTCTTGCACTACGTGTGAAAGAAGGGTAGTGACTACACCGTTCCCCATCCACTCTGGGTGACAAGCTCCCATATCTAGGTAAACTAAATTTTCTTGATCTAGCTGGGAGAATTCTATTGAGTTTACTTCTAATGCATCTAATAATTGAAAAATTGGTTCTATTTGAGGACATACCTCGGCTGCTTTTTCTTTATCTATGAGTGGTTGATTGGCTTTTCTTACCAAGATAACGCCTATCATTTGGAAATTTTCCATTGCTACAAATGACATAGATTGAGAAGCGGCTTGACTTACCATTTCTTCACACATTTTATTAAAAGAAGCAAAAGGAATTTGTAAACCACTCACAAGGGGTTCACTATTTGCAAAAGATTGTGCAATTAGCGCAGCTGCATCTTTAATATGTTGAGTTCCTAGCATTTCTATATTCATCTATTCTTCCTCTTTTCATAAAATAGTAAATTAAGTATGTTTGTAAAGATATTAGTGATATTTCTTAATGAAAAATGAACTATATAAATCTATGTTAATTTTTCGAAATATAAGTCGCTTCTATCCATGGCCAGATGCTCTCGCCCGCCTAAAAAGAAAGGAGTTTTTTATGTCGATTTTTTAATTTGTATTTATATACATCCTGAATATTAAATCAATAATATATGAACTTATTAAATACAAGCATAGATATCATTCGTTACAGTAAGAACATGCTTTTTAATAAATGCTACAACCTCATCTAAACATTCAACTGTTGTATATGGAGAGATAGAAAAAAACTTAAGAGTAGAAATTGGATTACGTTCACTTCCATTTATAGCATTAACTAAACAAGAACGAGTTGTATCGCCTAAAAAGATCTGATCTCGATTTTTTCCTAGGTGATTAAATATTTCAATATTTAATTTGTTTGTTTCCTCTATACTTTCTTGCGTTGATTTTCCTGTTCTTTCTTCGTTCCAATTCTCTTCACCATCGCCATGCATATAGAAACGAAATGTCGTAATGGGACCATATGTGTAATCATTCGTTACTGCTACTTGAGGTAAAGCTTCTCTTAATTTCTTTCGAAATAAAAGATTTACTCGAACGTAATTTGCTAATAATTTTTGATAGCCTTCAATGCCAAATGCTAATAAATTTACATACATTGGAATAGCATTGCCAGACCGTGAACATTCTAGTGTATAACCTGTATGATAACTACCATATGATCTGTTACCAAGATAAGGTGTATCATTCTGTTCTATGTCCATAATGTGCAAATCATTATGATTTTTAACAATCCAAATACTTGTAGCATAAGGGGTTTGACCTAATTTATGAAAATCAAAGCATACACTATCAGCAAGATGCATGTATTGCATTTGTTCTTGTATTTGTTTTAAAGCATCTTTTACGGAAGGTTCAAACAATAATGGATTCTGTTCAAATTCATAATTATTAAAGAAACTATAGAAACCGCCCATTGCCGAATCAGCGTGAATATAAATAGAGTTTAATTTGTATTTATCTTCTATGAATTCAGCAACCTCTTTAATTTTCTTTATATTATCAATCGCAAATGTATCTGTTGTACCCATAGTAGCTAGAATATAAAGAGGGATGCCTCCTTTTTCGATAACTTCTATGATCTTTTTCTCTAAATCTTCTATATCTATAGAATTTGTATGAGGATCAGCTTTCACTTTAATTAAATTATTTGTGCCAATTCCTGTTGCCTCAGCCGATTTCAATAAACTATAATGTGCATTTTCAGAAGCAAAACAATACACATTTTGAGGAACACCTTGTTCTTTTGCTTGTGGAAAGCTTTTTGAAATAGCTAAGCGTAAGCTTGAAAATACGCAGCCCTGTCCTCCCCATGTTGTATAACCGCCACTATTATTTGGATCATAACCAATCAATTTCGAGAGCATAGACACAACTTTCACTTCTGCTTCTGCTGCTGCAGGACCATATACATCCCAAACGCCATTACCATTTAATAGTGCCATGGTCAATAAACCTAGTAATGATGGAATGCTCGGAAGAGGTACAGCATTAGATAAATAATATTTATTCGGATAAGGGTGTCCGTTCATAAATTGATTTAGTTCTTCAATGACATTAGGGATACCAATGCCTGTTTTAGGTATATAACTGCTATGAATTAATTCATTGTAGTATTCTACTGATTTTTCCTCAATATTTCCTAAGGTTGCCTGATTTTCATTTTTTAAATCACCAAGATTTCTAACTATTTTGTTTATGGATTCCAAAAATAGCTTTTGTGTTTTTTTATTACCATCATCGCTTGGGAATAATTCTAAAATATCTTTCATATCAGTTTATCTCCTTGTAGACAACTATTTTCGATTTCTTCATATAAAAATACTTAAATTACTTACAAGAGAATAAGGAGTTTAACAAAGTTAATAAGCGAATAAAAAGCAACGGCTTCGTTCTGTTTTTTGATCACCCTTCCAATTTCCATTATAAAATTCTACAAAAATGTAATTTCATAGAAGATTATATTTTTTATGGAATTTAAAGTAAAGGTAGAAATTTGTATTTTTTGTAAAAATATGTATTTTGAATTCAAAAGGATACAGTTAATAAATCACTATCAGCATATGAATGTATTGGATTTTATAAAATTTTATACCGTATTTATTAAAGTTGATAAATAATTAACGATAAATTCTAAATTAACAAACGAAGATGTTTTTATGTTAGATAAAAAAAGGAAAAAACGAACATATTTCTGTTCGTTTTTTCCTTTTTTATTATTCGTCAGCTGTAATAAGCATGGACGTGTTCCCATTCTTTTCGAGATGACATTCCCCCCAAGTACAGAGAGAATCTAGTATGGAATCTAAAGACGAACCGTAATCAGTTAAAGAATATTCTACTTTCGGTGGTACTTGGTTATATACTTTTCTTTGGATTACACCGTCTTCTTCTAGTTCGCGTAATTGTTGTGTTAACATTTTTTGTGTGATACCAGGCATTAAACGTTTTAACTCACTCGTTCTCTTTTTGCCTGTCTTTAAATGACAAAGGATAACAACTTTCCATTTTCCACCGATAACCTCTAAAGTTGCCTCCACAGGAATATTGTATTTCTTCATATGAAAATCTCCTTTGATAAATTTAGGTTTAAGTTTTTGAGCTAAATAACTTAAAGGTTACTTTTAAGTACCTATAGCACTTTAAAGTACGTACTTTTTATTGTGTTGAATATGTTTCATAATAACATACGTAAGAGCTAAATGAGTAGTACGGTACCAAAAGATTCCTATGTTACTTTTTGGTACCTATATTACTTAAAAGTGCGTTCTTCAGAAAAGAGATGAAATCATTCATAATAGCATTTATAGGAAATAATATATTTTTTCAGAAGATAAAAGGGCCTTTTTATCATACTATTATGATTGGATTTCTCGTATTAAGGAGGAGTTCAATTGAATTCATATACAGTATCTTCTTCAGGTGTTCAAACAAATAGAAGAAGTGTGTTTGCGTTATTAGCATTAGCAATTAGTGCATTCGGAATTGGTACAACTGAATTTATAAGTGTCGGTTTATTACCATCTATTTCGGAAGATTTACATGTTTCGGTTACAACAGCTGGTTTAACCGTTTCCTTATATGCGTTAGGGGTAGCTTTTGGAGCGCCTGTTTTAACGTCGTTAACAGCTAGTATGTCGCGAAAGACATTATTAATGTGGATTATGATTGTTTTTATTGTAGGTAATGGAATTGCGTCGGTCGCAACAAGTTTCACTGTGCTACTTATTGCGAGAGTTGTTTCTGCGTTTGCGCATGGCGTTTTTATGTCAATTGGTTCAACGATTGCGGCTGCACTCGTACCAGAGAATAAACGTGCTAGCGCGATTGCTTTTATGTTTACTGGTTTAACTGTTGCGACCATTACAGGTGTACCAATCGGAACATTTATTGGTCAACAATTCGGCTGGAGAGCGTCGTTTATGGCGATTGTGGTAATTGGAATCGTTGCCTTAATCGCAAACAGTATGTTAATTCCTTCTAATTTTAAAAAAGGCATGTCTGTATCATTTCGTGATCAATTCAAACTTATCACGAATGGAAGACTATTACTTGTTTTCATCATTACTGCATTAGGATATGGAGGAACATTCGTAACATTTACGTATTTATCTCCGTTATTACAAGAGGTAACAGGATTTAAAGCAAGTACCGTTACAATCATTTTATTAGTGTATGGAATTGCAATTGCGATTGGAAATATGATTGGTGGGAAGCTATCAAATCATAATCCAATTCGTGCATTATTTTATATGTTTTTCATTCAAGCAATTGTATTATTCGTACTGACATTTACAGCGCCATTTCAAGTAGCTGGGCTTATTACGATTATTCTTATGGGATTATTCGCATTTATGAATGTTCCGGGGCTACAAGTGTATGTCGTTATATTGGCTGAACGATTTGTACCGAGCGCTGTCGATATTGCTTCAGCAATTAATATTGCAGCATTTAACGCAGGAATTGCTCTTGGTGCTTATTTAGGTGGTATTGTAACGAACTCGTTAGGGTTAATTCATACAGCTTGGGTAGGCGGCATTATGGTAGTAGGCGCTGTTATTTTAACAGCTTGGAGTATGAAGTTAGAAAAAAGAGATCAAGTAAAATAAAGGAGAGAAAAGTATAATGAAAAATTTACAAAGTAAAACAGTATTGCATAATGGTGTAGAAATGCCTTGGTTCGGTTTAGGCGTATTTAAAGTAGAAGATGGACCAGAACTTGTAGAGGCTGTAAAGATAGCGATTAAAGAAGGATACCGTAGTATCGATACAGCTGCGATTTATGGAAATGAAAAAGCAGTGGGTGAAGGCATTCGTGCAGGTATAAAAGAAGCTGGGATTTCGAGAGAAGATTTATTTATCACTTCAAAAGTGTGGAACGCAGATCAAGGATATGAAACAACAATAGCTGCATATGAAGAGAGCTTAAAAAAATTAGAACTAGATTATTTAGATTTATATCTTGTTCACTGGCCTGTAGAAGGCAAATATAAAGATACGTGGAGAGCGTTAGAAACACTTTACAAAAATGGCCATGTGCGTGCGATTGGCGTAAGTAATTTCCAAATCCATCACTTGCAAGATGTACTGAAAGATGCAGAAATGAAACCGATGATTAACCAAGTGGAATATCACCCACGTTTAACACAAAAAGAACTACAAGCTTTCTGTAAAGAGCAAGGTATTCAAATGGAAGCATGGTCACCACTTATGCAAGGTCAATTATTAGATAACGAAACATTAAAAGAAATAGCTGATAAATATAGTAAAACAACAGCGCAAATTATTTTACGTTGGGATTTACAAAATGGAGTTGTAACAATTCCAAAATCAACGAAAGAGCATCGAATTATTGCAAATGCTGATATATTTAATTTTGAATTAACAAAAGAAGATATGGAAAAAATCGATGCATTAAACAAAAATCACCGTGTTGGTCCGGATCCTGATAACTTCGATTTCTAATGAAAATTAGTAAAAAGAGTGCAATTTTTGCACTCTTTTTTTGTGCAGAAAAATATTTTCTAATTACATACCACTTATTAGGCGTACCGCCCCACATTACTATCAAGCCAACAAAATAACGTTTTTAAAGTAGTGCTATGATTTTAAACTACGGGAGAGTTCTGTAAATATAACCCCTAGAGCGTAGGCACCAGCATCCGGATACCCTAAGCTTCTTTCACCAACTGTACCAGCGCGGCCCATTCGAGCAACGATTTCTTTTGTATATTCCGCTCCCTTAACAGCAGCCGCTGCCCCTTTTTCAAAAGCAGTCTTAAAGTCCACGCCAGCTATAGCACTTTCTGACCAAGAATTTACACAAGGCACAAGCGCATCCACAAGCGTTTTATCACCTACTTCTGCTCCTCTTCCGAAAGATCGCTCACCAATGGACTGTATACCTTTAAGTGAAGCCTGCAACATTTCAGCAAACTCTCCGACTGTTAATTCCATTTTTCCTTCTACAGCCTTACCTGCAGCTCGGAAAGCGCCGCCCCAAATTGGCCCAGAAGCCCCGCCGCAATGTTCCATAATAACCATAGAACACGCATCTAGAAATGTTCCTATATTGAAACGTTCTTGAGTTAAAACCGAACTCCACTCTCGTTTTAATTGCTTGAATCCTTTCGCGACACTCATTCCAAAATCGCCATCACCTGCATGGGTATCCAATTCGCAGAAAGGCACTTCGTTCTTGATAATGACTTCGCTCATTTTATCTACAAGATAAATCATATGATCTAATGTGATGACCTCATTCTTGATGATCGCATGTTCTTCCGCTGTTTCTGTCTCAAAGAAAACTGGTTTCTCTTCCTCGTGTCCCTCAATATCAACGTATTCTACACTCTCAATTGGTCCATCTACCTTAAATGCAGGTGTATTACACTGTTTCGATAGCAATGTTTTCAGCTCATCGTCGAGTTTCATTACTGTTAGAGAAATTCCGGCCATATCAATACTAGTCATGTAATTCCCAACAAACGTTCTATTTATTCGTATATTTCTGCCGCTTAACTCCCTAGTAACCGCATTGTTAAATAAATAAAGTTCTTGTAGCGGTGTACCACCAAAGCCGTTTACTAAAACAGCAATTTCAGCATCCTCATTACCATCTAACGCTAAATCCTTCACAAGTTCATTTGTCATGCGCAAAGCCAATTCGTCTGCAGTCGCAATTTTTTCCCGTTTTCTGCCTGGCTCTCCGTGAATACCAACTCCATATTCCATCTCATCTTCACCCAACTTGAAAGTAGGCGATCCACTAGCAGGAACTGTACAGGAAGTTAGTGCTAGACCAATTGTTCGAACATTTGCCGCTGCTTTTTCCGCTACAGCTTTGACCTGCATCAAATCCATACCTTCTTCTGCTGCTGCACCTGCTATTTTATGTACGAACACAACCCCTGCAACACCGCGACGTCCTACTGTATAAAGACTGTCTTCTACTGCAATGTCATCATCAACGCGGACATATTCTACTTGAATGCCATCCTCAGTAGCTAAGTGAGCTCCGTTTTTAAAATTCATGATATCTCCACTGTAATTCTTAATAATAAGCAGTGTACCTTTTTTGCTAGCTGTTGCTTTAATCGCCTGATATACCTGTATTTGCGAAGGAGAAGCAAACACATCCCCGCACACCGCAGCATCTAGCATCCCTTTCCCCACTAAGCCCGCATGTGCCGGTTCATGTCCACTACCGCCACCGCTGATTAACGTTACCTTATTCTCGTTCATTTCTTTTTTCTTCATTACCTTATACTTTTTCAAAAGCTCCAGTTCCGGATGAGCCATAACCATTCCATTGCACATCTCCATAACGAGAGTTTCAGGTTTATTTATAATTTTTTTCACTTGTACTCCTCCTCTATATATTTTGCTATTCTCTTAAATTGTTTATCTTATTCGTATACACACTTTCATAACTTTCTTCATTCATAGAGTATTGCCACTGTGATACATTCCCTTCTGAATTATGATATATTTGAAAGCGTATTATTACTAACTATATTAAAATGAAAGCGCTTTACGATAAACGGACAAATTTCACGATTTGTCTAAAGACGCCCTCTTTATTTATAGATAGGATGTTACTTATTAGAAAAGAATAAAGTTGTAGGGAGAATTCAAATGACCTCTTCTATCATTTCAAAAAAAATTATAGCCAACTCTCTAAAACAATTAATGGAAACGAAACCTTTTCATAAAATATCTGTGAGTGATATTATGTTACATTGTCAGATGCGCAGACAAACTTTTTATTATCACTTTAAAGATA
Source organism: Bacillus sp. NPDC077411 (assembly GCF_044543425.1). Taxonomy (NCBI): domain Bacteria; kingdom Bacillati; phylum Bacillota; class Bacilli; order Caryophanales; family Bacillaceae; genus Bacillus; species Bacillus sp. NPDC077411. The sequence continues at coordinate 563,507 of NZ_JBITWA010000001.1, forward strand.
AATTTGAATTGTTAGGTTGGATTTATAAAGAAGAAACGAAAGAAAATATTATAGACTTTCTTGATTATGAAAAATGGGAGAATATTTTTGACCTATTATTTAATTACTTTCATCAAAATCAGTGCTTCTACCGAAATGCATTTAGGGTAATCGAGCAAAATTCATTTAATTACTATCTATTCGAGCATACGAAAAACTTATACATCAAAATTATCGATGAGCTATTAATTGGCTGTAACTTAGCTATTTCTGAGATGAAGAAAGATACACTGGCCTCTTTTTATAGTCATGGATTTGTTGGGACAATAAAAAGCTGGATTGAAAACCATTGTGCTGTCGATCCAGCTATCATGTCTTCTATGATGAAAAATATGATAAACAATCAATTAGTACTTTTACTTAAGCAATCAGTAAACAAATGATAAGGTGGAAAAACAATGAAAAAAATCATGAATGATGTTCAAAATATTGTTCAGGATATGTTACACGGTTTTTATTTTGAACATCACGATAAAATATGTTATAACGCAAAACACAACATCATTTATCAGAAAGATCTTGCCAAGACCAAGCAAAATGTTGTGATCATAAGCGGCGGCGGCAGCGGGCATGAACCAGCTGATATTGGTTATGTAGGAAAAGGAATGCTTTCAGTTGCAGTCAATGGAGAAATTTTCACTCCTCCTACACCAGAACAAATATTAGCGGCAATTCGCTCTGTACCTAAAGATAAAAGTGTCCTATTAATTATTAAAAACTTTAAAGCTGACGTAGAAAGCTTTTTAACTGCTGAAGATTTGGCAAAAAAGGAAGGAAGACTTGTTGATCATGTAATTGTGAATGACGATGTTTCCATTGAAGATGATGCTTCTTTTAATAAAAGAAGACGAGGAGTGGCCGGGACGATTTTCGTTCATAAAATACTCGGAGCAGCGGCTCTCGAAAACTATTCATTACAACAATTAACAGACATTGGTCAATCTGTCATTCGTAATCTCCATACATTAGGAGTCGCCCTCTCTCCAGCAACCAACCCAATCCAAGGAAAAGTTTCTTTTACCTTGCAAGACAATGAAGTGTTTTACGGAGTCGGCATCCACGGAGAAAAAGGGTACCGTAAAGAGATATTATGTTCTTCTGAAAAACTGGCTATTGAGCTGATGAATAAACTCAAAAGTATTTACCGCTGGAAACAAGGAGACAAGTTTGCAATCCTAATTAACGGCTTAGGTGCTACCCCCTTAATGGAACAGTATATCTTCGCAAATGACATTCGTCGTTTATGTGAACTTGAAAGACTAGATATTCGATTTGTCAAAGTCGGAACTCATCTAACATCTTTAGACATGCAGGGTACGTCATTAAGTTTACTTAAACTAGAAGATCCACTTTGGGAAAAATGGTTAAAGGCACATGTTGAAGCGGCTAGCTGGTAGCTAAAATTAGCCTCAGGTGTGAACGTATGAACATACTTGGGGCTTTGTGTATTTCGCAAACATATTGATTACTTCAACAAATTAAGTAGTAGCCGTCCTTCTTTAAATCCTATCTAACTTCCATATACTTGTAGTAGCTATGTAGGATATTTCCTAGAGCTCCACTCTAACGGTTCCTTTCCACTTTCAAGTTCACAGAATATTATGACTTAACATAATTATCACCTTTTTCCTTGATTTTTATAATCTCTGTCCTCTAGTATAAATATATAAATCTAATTATTCCCATTTTTTGAAATGAATGATAGATAATTAGATTTATGTAATAAAGTTTATAAACAATCAGGAGGGGTATTTGTGTTTTCAAAATGGAAAAAAGGATTAGTAGCTACTTTATTTGCACTCACAACATTTTCGACAGTAGCATCTGCTGAAGAACTGCCTGCAGATCAACAAAAATGGCAGAATTGGGTTCGTGAACATGCAGTTAAATTACAAGAACCAACTGCTAGTTCAAATGAGGATTTATCATTTTTAAAACAAACCTTACAGGGCAAACGTATTGTTTCACTAGGTGAGTCTACTCATGGTTCAACAGAAATGAATCAATCTAAGGTTCGTATCATTAAGTATTTGCATGAAGAAATGGGTTATGATGTGATTGCATTTGAATCAAACTTTGCGGAAGCGAATACTGTGTACCAAAATATAGATGCTTTAACAGCTGAACAAGCCATGAAGAAAGCTATTTATAACCAGTGGTTTACAGAAGATGTGGAAGAATTATTTCAATACATAAAAGAACAAAAGGAAAAAGGAACACCTCTTATTTTAACAGGATTTGATATACAAATACCTTGGAATGCCAATACTGCTACATTTGCAACATATGCAAATGAATGGATTGGAAAATTGGATCCTGAAGTAGCTAAATTACTTGTAGAAACAGAAAGAGAAATCGTGAAATACCATTTTGTCTCTTCTTATAAGGAATTTGAAGACATGCAGGCACCCCTTTTGGACAAATATGAAAAAATAAAAGAGTTTATCCAACAACATAAAAATGAATTGCAACAAGTAGCACCTAAAGCATCTTATGATGTAAATCTTCTAGAAAAGTCAATCAAGATTCGAATCGATGCGCTTAAAACATATATTCCAAGCGATGTGAAAGAATATCAGGAGATTAATATTCCACATGAAAAATATCCAGATGATTACTCATTTTACACTCGAGATCAAAGGATGGCACAGAATTTAGCATGGTTAAGCGAAATGCAATTTAAGAATAAAAAAATGATTGTATGGGGACACAATTATCATATCAGAAAACAAAATTCTAAAATGATTCAAACCGTATTACCATTTCCAAATATGATGGATATGATACCACAGTATTTAAAAAACCAAATGTATACAGTTGGTATATTTGCATATAGTGGTAGTAGTTTGCTAGCAGATAATAAAACGATTGAAAATGTAAAGGAAAAACATCAAACAAATAGTGTTGAAGAAATTTTGAAAGCTGCACAACATCCGCAAGTATTTGTAAATTTAAAAGGTGAGGAAAATCGTCCTGAAACCTCTTGGATGTATATGCCTATTATCGGACAGTATTGGGGATCTTACGATGAAACCATGATTCCTAACCAACAATATGATGGAATTCTATGGCTAGATCATATTAGTCCTTCACGAATTAAGTAAAATAAAAAGCGCGCCAATACAATAGATGGTGCGCTTTTTGTTTTATAGTTCCTTAAGAGATATATTATTCTTTATAAAGGATATTTTATAAAGTGATTAAAGTTATACATATTCTGCTGAATGGGAACAAGAGAAGACACCTTATGTAATTGTCTAAGAGTCTTATGTATCATACAAACTAATTAGAACTATTCCTTTTCTCTTCATCTTAAAAAAATAATGATAAAAAGGATTTGATTTATTCCTTCTTATGATGAACATCCCTCAATGACTTTTGTATTCATTTCATTTATTTTTTGGAAAATAGCTGATCGAACAATACATTTGGAACTGTTTTTTTGATCAACAATTCGGAAAGTTCAGCATTGACATCATGCAAGGTTACATAAGCAAAAAAATCTTCTGTTGTATCCAACAATGAAAATATATTTTTAAGTCTATTCACCACGTTGATTCCTATTAATATTAGATGTTCTGCAAAAAAGGATTTATGAAATGCTATCTTTCTTTGAACATCAAGTATTGGATGCTCCGTATTTATACAATAGTATGCGTTTGTGATTTCTTCTAATTGCGGAGTGATTAATTCACTAAAAAAGGTAAACGGAAATGCTGAATCATGGTACCGAACTCCATATAAGCTATTAAGCTCTTCTTCTGATTCATCAGGATACCACTTATCAATTATCTTTCGGTATTCCGATTCTGTATTTATTGATATACCACAATAGCCGCCCTCAGTATCAACGTACAATGCGAGTACAAATACATCTTTATTATTTTCGGAACGAGAAAATTTTTCTATGACATTAGAACATGCTTCAAAAAATAAATCTTCAACATACTTAAAATCCGCTAAAAATATATCTTTTTCATTTGATATATCTTCAAAATATTCCATGGTTTTTTCAGGAGTATAAACAATAAAACCTTTTTGAGTTGACTTCCAATCTCCATTAATTACTTGCTTAAGAAATGCGTTATAATCCATGGTTTTACCCCTTTTTTCATCTTTATGTATTATTTAAATATAATAAAAACAAGAAAATATATAAGACGTTTCTATCCCTATCAATGAGTATGAATAAATCTCCTCTATAGTAACTGCTACCTTTCTTAAATCTTTTTTATCCGACATATAGTAAACCCTGCAAATAAAAAAGCAGTAACAATCACCTTATTATCTATTAATTCAATTTTAATGTATTCTGGATCGTCAATATCAAATAGCTCCACGTAATCACATTCTACATTCCCATATTCTTTTGTAAAATAACCACTAAAACTACTTATAAACTTTTCTTTATGTAACCTCCTTTTATATTATAGCTCGCAAGCTACTGTAAGTAATAATATGAGATGATATTCACTTCACATATAACTACCACCTCATTTAAAAACCTCTAGTGTACAATTCTTCATAAAACGAGGTATCCCTTGTCTTCAAACCTTAAAGCTACCCTACTATATCTAACATTAAGAATATATCTCATTATTGTTTAATGATATAATTATAGAAATACAATGATTATGGATGGATGATTGAAATGAAAGAGCACAAAAAGAAACGACGCAGAAAGAGACCACGTAACCGGAGAACATTTAGACAATTTTTGTCTCAATGTTGGGTGAATATCAAAAAATTTTTTAAAGCATTATTTTTTTTATTGCTTTTATTTACATTTTTCGGAGTCTGTTGTTACATAGTGGCTGCAATATCGAATCGAGAATTTACAGTGTATCTTGCTTTAGCCTTTGTAATCAGCTTTATCTTGTCCTATATTCTGGGACATATTATAAGTAAAAAGAAGGATTTAGATTTTTCCGGTGGAGGTGCTGAAGATGCTATTATAGTTATACTTTTCATATTAATTGGCGGAATATATTTGGGAGTGAAATATATTATTCATAAAATAACCGGAAATGAAAAAGTTAAACCCTTCTAAAAAGAACTCTATGTTAATCAAGCTACTTTACGATATCATTTTTGTATTTCTTTTTCCCTCTCAATGCTTGATAGATGTAACGTGCTATCCGTTGAAAGTAGGATTCCCTATACGCTCATGAAAACAAGACATTTCAGCCATACACGACCAACATTCATTCCCTCCCTACCACCTGGACTATGCTCTGCAAATGCTTGAGGAAGGGGGCTTCTGTTGGGATAGTGTTAAAATAAATTCATATCATTTTACGGAGGAATCACTCAAATGAATAAAAACGTAACTAGAGTAGCTATTCTACTAACTTCTCTCATTGGCGTTACCGCTTTATTTCTTTACTTCACATGGAATGGTACTCCATGGAAAAAACAAACCGCCATTTCTGAATCAGAAAAGTATATTGTGAAATACTTCGATTTAGATGCGAAAGTCAAAGGCACTTCTTACAATCATAAAATGGATAGTTATGAGATCTCATTTGAAACAAATGAAGGTAAGGATTTTATTATCGAATATAAAGGACCGAACCGCTTTGACATTTCTCCAGGAGTTCAGGAGTACTTAAGTCAACACTCTAAAATTACAAAGTAATAAGGCTAAAACAAAGAAGTAAAAAAGAGCTAGCGTCATGCTAACTCTTTTTTACTTCTTTTGGTCACGCTGCTATATCTCCGTTCTCAATATTTTTAATCCCAATAGCTGCAAGCGATGTATTTCATACAAAATACATCGCTTTTTTTGTAACAAAACAGACAAATTCCGAAAGAAAGATAGGTTGTGAGCAAAGAAAAGGTATGGTATCCTTTTCATTGTTAAGATGTATACAAGTTTTTAGACAACTATACAATATTGTATATCGCAAAGAGTTATTATGCACGATCATGAAAGCGGAATCAAAGTATAAGATATTTTTCATTATTCATGCAAATGCTTCCTTGTAAACATCATAAGAACAAAGTGTGGTATCCTTTTCACTTTTTAGATGTATACAAGTTTTAGACAACTATACGATATTGTAATAGATTATTATGCATGTTCATGAAAGCGGAATCAAATTTTAAAATGTTTCCAGTCATTCGTGCAAACGTTTCCTTTTCAAACGTTATAAAAAGGAAAAAACGAAAATGGGTACAACTGTGCACAAGGAAATCCCTTATATGAAACAAATGGCTTAGAAATTACTGAAGCCATTCGATCAATTGGTAGTTAGACAATCATGATTCAGGAAGACCATTCCTTGAATCACAAAAGGAGAGGAATATCGCTATGTCTACAATAAATGCAGATGTAAGCATGAAGAAAACTCAGGAGTATAGCGCTAAGAAAGCAGTACCTGTTACCTTACTGTTATTTCTATTATGTTTGGTAATTGATAATTCGTTTAAGATTATTTCTGTTGATATGGCAAAGGATTTTCACATTTCAGCGACAACAGTTAGCTGGCAAGCAACATTAGCTGGTCTTGTAATTGGAATTGGCGCAGTCGTTTACGCAGCTTTAGCGGATTCTATTAGTTTTAGAAAACTTTTTAGCGCTGGGATTATTTTAATCTGTGCTGGTTCCATCATGGGATATGTTTTTCAACACTCGTTTTTACTAGTTGTTATCTCACGAATTATTCAAACTGCCGGTTTAGCATCAGCTGAAACGTTATATGTAATATTTGTCACAAAGCATTTACCTGCAGATGAACAAAAGAAATTTTTAGGATTAAGTACAAGTAGTTTTGCTCTTTCACAGCTTATCGGTGCATTAACTGGTGGTTATGTTTCAACATATTTCCATTGGACAACTTTATTTTTACTTTCTTTAGTAACACTTTTCACTCTTCCTTTTATTTTGAAATATATTCCTAAGGAAGAAACGGAAAACAGTCATGTAGATATATTAGGATTATTTCTAGTTGGAGCCATTTCAGCGTCCCTACTACTATATATTACAGATTTCAATTGGCTTTACCTAATCTTGTTTATTGTTGCAATTGCCTTGTTCCTTACTTATATCAGTAAGAACTCAAAAGCTTTTATCGGAATCTCATTCTTCCAAAATAAGCAGTTTATCTCATTACTTGGCGTTGCGTTTATCATTTACTCTGTACAGCTAGCATATATTTTCCTATTTCCATTCTTACTTGAAAAGATTTATGGCTTGCAGTTAGATACAATTTCACTATTATTAATTCCAGGCTATATAGCGGCAACTATCGTCGGAGCTCTTTCCGGAAAAGTTGCAAAGGTTATGGGAAGCAAACAATGTATTACACTCGCTATGTGCAGCATTATGTTAAGCTTACTATTAGGCGGATTCTTTATAAAAACTTCCGTTGTTGTATTCGTAATATCTATGGTTCTATTCTCTAGTTCATTTGCATTCATGTATGCACCATTACTTGACTCTTGCATTTGTACAATTGATAAAGAAAAAACAGGAACAGCAATCGGCTTTTATAACTTAACACTGAATGTTGCGATGTCAATCGGAATTGCTTACACAGCGGCGATGATGGACCATTCCGCAATGAAGAAAAATTTCCTAGGAATGGTAAACAATGCGGATGTTGCCATGTTTAGTAACATCCTATTCATTCTCGTACTAATTGCTCTATTCAGTTTATCTCTATACTGGGTATTAGTAGGACGAAAAGTGAAAAAGTAGGTTTATATACATTTTAAAAAAGAATCCTAATGTTAAAACTTTAGGATTCTTTTTTTATTAGTAAGCGGCGGTTAATATTGAAATTGACCTTTTATTTTAAAAGTTGAACTGTATGTAATCGGAATTCCTTTTCGCTTTATTACTTCTTCCATTTCCTCCATTTTGCGCTGTTCCTCTGACCACTTGTCCTCTATACATTTCACCTCGATTTTTTCATTCGTATTTGTATAAAATACAAATTTAAAACCCAACTTATTTACTTTTCCAGTCTTATAAGCATCATACACTTCTACCTTTTCAATTTCTCCATAAATAAGGAGCAGGTTTTTGTTTACTTCAAATTTTGAAATATAAAGCATATAAAACTTCAAAAAATATTGAAATTTATTTTTTGTAATGTATATTTTAAATATGGGGAATTTCAAAATTTAACCAAAGGGAGTTTTGCTCATGGCTGTAGTAAAAACACGAAATGGAGAATTTCACTATAAGTGTTTTGGAAAAGGTGAACCCATTTTATTTCTTCACGGGAGCGGTGCGTGTTGGAAAATGTGGGAGCCGCAAATTGAATCATTTTCTAAACAATATAAATTAATTCTTATGGATTATAGGGGACATGGAGATTCTATTAAAACATTTCCTAATAATAAGTACAGCTACGAACTCATTGTATCGGACATTGTAGCGTTTTTAGATGAATTGCATATTTCTAACCTTCATATAATAGGTGTCTCACAGGGAGCAATTCTTGGAACATTATTAGCAATTCATTATCCATCTTATGTAAAAAAATTAGTGATTTCTAATAGCTACAGTGAATTCCCCTCCCAAGCTTCCAAATGGATATTACATCTTTCTAATTTCATTTTTAGCTTGCTACCTTATACTAAAATTATCGATATGATGATGAAAGTATATAAAAACGACGATTATACACAAAAAATTTTACGTAATTCTTTTTCGATAGATAAAAAAATGCTTCTCATGATAAAAAAAGCACCGTTTCCTACACATACTCATCTTCTTCATCAAATACAATCAGAAACTTTAATTCTTTCAGGAGCAGGGAAGGTAGTAACAGGTATAGATGAAGGGAAGGCAGCTAGAACAATTTATAATAATGTTGCTAATGGCAAACTGGCTTTATTTCAGAATGCATTTGATCCTCTAAATGTGATGAAAAAGAATATTTTCAATGAAATTGTACTTGATTTTCTTAATAATGTACCGTTTAAGAAATACAATGAAGTTACGTATGAATAATTTATAATATGATTGACATTGCTTCTTAATAATTACAATGTTTTTGAAAGGTGAATAGATGAAATATTTATGCTTATCAATAAGTTCTCTTCTTAATTTTATCTTTGGTTTTCTTTTTGGTTATGTTCTGTTTGGATTGTTAATCACCTTCAATGGGATTAATTGTTTAATTAATGTTTGTTCAGATATGGTTGAGGAAGAGTGGGCTGCTATCATTTTGGGACTCATGATTACTCTCATAATAAGTGGTATTCTTTTGCCAACGTTCATATTTACGAACCGAAAATTTTTACGCGTTGTGAAGATAAGAAAAAAATATTATTCTCTTTTTATTTCACTATTTTTTGTTTTTGGTATTATGTATAGATTTTATTTAAGATGGAATCATATTGGCCCATTTTAAATGATTATTGTGGAGAAATTTACAATGGAAATTTCTAAAAATGGATTTATATTGAACATCATAAACTCGAAATCCAGTTTTCAGCATCTGTCATATTCTTAAATGTTCTAAAATCATTTCCTTTATTAGCTTCCATAATCATTTCTTTAAATCTATTATTAAGTTTTTCTTCATTTTCTAAAATAACAGCAACTTTTATATGATAGTTTATAAATTTTTGTAACATCATTCCTGCTAGACCCGTTTTCAGATTGAAGAAGTCTTCAGAAAATGCATCAACGTAGAAGATTAACGTGTATACATCATTTTCAGCACATATACCTACAAAATCTAACACATCTTTTTCGGAACAAATTTGTCTTCGAACAGAAACACATTCAATATACTTTTTGTTGTTCTTTTCCATAACTCTATAATTCATTATGTTTGCCCCCTTATCAATCAGTTTGTTCTACAAGCATTGAAATTGAACTCAGCATCCCTTCAATGAAATCTATATTCCCCCATAACATAACTCTTAATCGGTGCATTTTCTCATCATATTTCATATTAATTGTTGATTTCCCCATCTTAGGATCTTTGCAATTCATTATAGCTATAAGCATATTGGATATTCTCATATACTCATCCATATCTATATCACTGATATCCACAACAGTAGATACATTTATCTTTTGCCTTGCAATGTTTCCCACTTCTCCATTTGTAGCAAAATCAATATTTGGCTCTTCGCTAATCTTTTTATCATTCGGACTAACATTATTTTTTTCCATAAAAACACTTAAATCATGACCTGAAATCCTCCACTGCTTTCCAACCTTATTTGCTCCAAGCTTACCTTCTGTTATGAATTTTCTTATCGTTTTATGATGCATACCTAATATTTCTGCGATTTTATCTATCGTATAAAATTGATTCTCCATAAAAAAACACCTTCCAAAATTAACCTATAACTAAATTATAATTACTACACTTATAATTTTCAAGGATTTTATTGTAGTTTGTTTAACTTTACTGTATTTTATTACCCTTTTCTACTAAAACACTTATGTACTTATGAAATTTTTCATTATTCATTTACAACAATAAAACCCTCAGCATTCCTGCCAAGGATTTTATTGTTGTTCGACAATCTATCATAAAAAATCTACGCCGCGCATACTATATTTCACCATATATTTTCTAAATTTTTCACGAGATATGGTGAAATTCCCCCTAAAACTGAGCTATACCCCGCACGTTTTGAAGCTTCCCCATTGACTCTTGATTTAAGTCAATGACCAGTCATAATCTTCCCATTGAAAATTTGATGAATCATCATTGAAATCACAAGATTATGATTCAAGTTATAAAATACCGTCATAATTATAGATACAGAAACAATAGAAACTAAAAAACAAATAATATATTGAACCAATTGTATTCCTGTATATCCTGAAGATATAAACCATAGCGGCGCATGCCAAAATCCCCACACCACGCCAACTATAATTGCTGATTTTAATGGGGTAAATTTTTTTGCAATTCATTTAATACATACCCTCTCCAGCCTAGCTCTTCTCCTAATGGGCCTCGAATGAAATGATTACCAAATGCCACTAGTAGTGTACTCCAAGAAGTAGCTAATTGAGCTTTTATTGTTATATTCTGGTCAACGCTTGTAAATAAGAGACTTCCTAGAAAAATAGAAAATTGAAGTAGAAGAATCCATAATACCGTTGAAATTTTTATTTTTTCCCTGAATTTACTTTTTATATATTCCCTTAGATCACCTTTTGGATTGATTTTACGGAACATAACTATAAAAACAAATGTAGAAGTCCACGCTGATATAATTATCAATATGTTAGTTAGTATTTGGGCCTTTAAAACGTTTATTGTTATCGCAATTAGAAGAAGAAAACACTAAAGTGAAACTTCCATCAGTGGGGGGTTTTTATGTCGTTTTTTCAACTTATATATCAACTTCTCTATTATCCTTCAAAACAACCACCTTATCACTATACTCCCCAAACATATACAAAATCTCTGCTTTACTCTCCCTTTCAAAATCCCTCGTCCACTTAAACATCTTCAAATACATGTGAAAGCTTGGCTTATAGTTCGCCTTTTCAAACCCAAATAATTGTAAAATAAATCTCTTCGTTATCCTATATATCCTTTTTGAAAGGGCTACATCTAAAAAGATGATGATATCTGCATGTTGAAAACTTTGAGATACCCATGTATGATGGGCGCCTTCAATAATCCAAGCATCAGAACTGACAATATCATTCAGCTGCTCATCTCTTTCTTCAGGTGTATTTCTTATATCCCCTTTTTCAGATCTTTTCCAAACGACGTTGTCGAGCTCATAATATGGAATGTTTAACTGTGAAGATAACATTTTTGCTAAAGTTGTTTTTCCGCTTCCGACAGAACCTATAATATGAATTTTACTTGTCAATACGACCACCGCTTTTTGAATTTATATAACCTTATCTACATCTTCTTCCTCATTCTCCAGCAACGCTGATTGTAAGAATTTCGCTCTTCTCCCAATCTTTCAAGTCCTTGTTTTTCATAAAATTTGATAGCTCTCAAATTGGACTGTGCAACGCGAAGATGATATTCAAGTAAATTACGCTTTTTAAACTGCTCCTCGGCATATTGAAAAATCTCTTTACTATATCCCTTCCCGCGCCCCTCGGGAATTACATATACAAAACTTACATAACCAATCTCTCTTCCTTCATAATGGTCATATCGAAGCACTAATTCCCCGACTACCTGTTGATCACGTTCCAAGAGAACAAATCCTTCCGGAAAATTTAGTTGCTTTTGCTTTGCATACTTTATATATTCACTCTCATTAAACTGAAGTTCTTCATCTGTATCTGTGAAAAATCTAATGATAGTCTGTTTATCTTTTTCTACATCGACACGACGAAATGTAAGCATTGGCATCATTTCCTTTCTTTTCATACTTAAATTAATCGTACAATATCTTTCATTTCGGTAAAATGTGCCAAAACTTTAGGATACATATAAGAAATCCTTATGAATCTAGCCTATTGTTTTCAATCATCGTTTTCAAATTTCTTTCGCTTAGTCCATTTTGACAAAAATCAAATTTCGTGTTCTTTATTCTTTTCACTCGGTCAACAATTTGCCCTAAATGATAGGCAGTATGTTCCACAAGATGTAGAAGGCTATGTATATCTATTTCTACATTTTTTTTACTATTTACCACTTTCGCAAACTCTTTTTTCCAATTCGTAAAGGTCTCTTCAATCATGGAACACAAAGCAGTTGATGATATGTCTAAATGAGGAAAATACTCTTCAATCCCTTCTTCAAACTTTATATCCGGATTCGAGTACCGAGCTGTATTTCTTTTTATATGCTCACAAATATGTAAGGCGATTCCACCAATTGAATTCATCTCCTGCTTCCACAGTTCTTCGGTGTTTAAACGATGAATTGCTTGGAGTAGTTTCGGAAGATAATGGTCGTACATACGATGATATGTAATTTTAAAAACCAATTGCATGTCTATTCACTCCATATTTAACATAATATTTCATTGAAACAAATATTTTGCAGAAAATACATAATCATCTTATAATTTATTTTATTTTTTATCCAGAGGTGAAAAATGATGACGAGTAAAATACATGTATGGCATACCGGGCAAGTGTACATTGATCAAGCGATGGCATTTCAAGAGAAAACATGGCATCCGATGCCTTATACTGGATGGTTCAGAAGTTCTACTAAAAAAAGATGGATGCCTGTTTCCGCGTACTTAATTGAGCATCCAAAAGGATTAGTCTTAATCGATACAGGATGGCACGAAGATATGAGAACAAATCCGAAAAAACATTTAGGTTGGCTTACTTCTACTATGTTTACTGGTACTTTACCGGAAGGACAGTCTGTTGCAGAAAGACTTCAAGCAAAAGGAATTCAGAACAAGGATATTGATTACGTATTACTGACCCATCTTCATTCCGACCATGTAAGCGGAGTAAAACACGTGGCAGATGCGAAACATATTGTAACGAATGAACTAGAATGGCATGCAGCCCAAAAAGACGCTGGGTACATTAAATCAATGTGGGAAAGTGTTCCTATCAATACTTTTCAGTTACAAGAAATTCCGTACGGCCCTTATCAGTTAGGCTATGATGTATTTCAAGATGGTTCTCTCTATATGGTATATACACCTGGCCATAGCAAAGGATTATGCTCTGCACTGGTACAAACAACGAAAGGCTGGGTACTATTAGCTAGTGATGTTGGTTATTCAGAGAGATCCTGGGAACAAAATGTATTACCTGGGGTAACTATTGATAAGGATGCTGCTCAAAAATCTTTAGATTGGGTCAGAGAATTTAGGAAAAGAGAAGATTGTGTACAAGTGATAGCCAATCATGATCCGAGTATTAACGAGCAAGTTATTGAATAATAAAACCACACCATCACTAAATCTGTAGCGGGGTGTGGTTTCACTTTTCTCACTCAAATGTTTCTTAATAATTTTTTATTCATACGACTTCTATTTCTATTAAATGGTATATACAAGATTAGACATGCAATAAACGCAACAACTTCTAATGAAATAATATAGTAAGGATAAGGACCTAACATATCAAGTAATGAAGTCGTCTCTGGCTTATGCGCTAAAAACATATAGTTCCCGCCTGTTTTATAGTTTACAAATAAAATAATTGGTAGTAATGCATTTAAAAATAGCATCGTACGCTTAACAGATTGAAAAGTCGGCCTATATCCTTCCACCCACGTCATAAAGAGCGGTGACAAAATGAGTAATGCATGTGCGATGAAATATTCTATGAAGCGAAAATGCGGAAATGCATACTGTAAGTTTGGAGTTAAAATTGCTTGCGCTGCCCCGATAATTCCTGTGAAAAAGACAATTTCATATAACTTATAACTTTTCGTTATAATCATAATAGATGCCAGCAATAAACTAATCGTACATAACTCAAATGGTAATGATGTACTGAGTCGAAAAATCCCCGCCTTCACTTGCCATATATCCAATCCAATTTCACTGCCTATAAACAAAAAAGCAATTGTATAGCGAACCATCATATTCCATTGCTCTTGGCGGAGTAAATCCTGATATTGATATAGAAAATAAATCCCTAAACCGATAAGAAGAAGTATAATAACGTGTTGTTTCGAGTATGGGACAAACGGTTCTAATGGAGCTGCTCGAAAATATGCTTCCATGCTCCCTCCTCCTTTCCTTCATACAATATTATGGTAAAAAAGGAAAGACTCGTCAACTAATTTACTTTCTTTCCAAACCAAAACAACCATGCTTTCATGGATAATTTGTAATTAGAAAATTATTGATGCCTGTGATAAATCAACTAAATCAACATCTCTATGAACAATATTGGCGGTGTAACAATTGAACAAATTAAACTCTTTAAAAACATATAAGTCGAATTGTATGAGAGGGAAAATGATGAAGTTATTACAGATTAAAAATTTGAAGGTGTAAAGCATCAATTTTAGATAGGAGATAAATATGCAAAAAGCTATTGAAATAGGTTTAGAAAAAAAACAATACCCTTTAGTTCGTGAACTCGCTACTGAACTAGGAAACTATTTTTATAATAATCGTGCTTATAAAATGTCAGCAAAGTATTTGAAAATAGCCATTGAAAATTCCGTAGATTAAAAAATGATAAGAGAGTATAAAATATTTTGTATAAATACAGATACTAAAAAGGAAGACCTTTTCTTGGTAGAATTGAGTTACCACACAAAACTCACAGAAAAGAGGTCTTCCTATCGTGCCATACAATATACATCATGCAGCGTTTATAGAAGGTATCTAAATTCGCTCAATCCACATGCCATATGACGGAAAAATTTCTTTCAACTTCGCAAACGTTTCATCACACCATGTTTTGGAGTTGAAATCACCAATGATAATACGCTGATTTCCATCGTCAAGAGGTTGCGTCCACATCCCGTAGTCTGGGAAAATACCTTTGATTGTGTGATATACGCCTTCTGTCCATTCAATCGAATTGAAGTCTCCTATAAAAATACGATAAAGTTCCTGAGCATTTGTGAACCATTCGAGCGTTTTATCTCCGTTTAAATCATTTAGATCTACTTTTCCAATTCCATCAAGCCATCCCCCTGTTTCACCATCTGCATATTGCCATAAATCGCATGCATATTTAGGTTTTCTTCCTCCATATCGTGGAATCCATAAGAAATCAGCTTGTACATTTTGTAATCCGTAAGAGCCATACATATGATGCGATACATATAAGCCAGTTTTCCAACCAGCATCTCGGCAAGTATGAATAAAGGCTTGCGATGCTTCTGCTAGATTCGTAGCTCCGCAGCTTGCTAGCGTATCATCTTCAACATCCAACACAAGAAATGTTGCATTTGGATTTACACGCGCTAAAAAATCTTCGGCCTCTACAATGGCATCTGCAATACTTACATAACAACCGTAAGCATAAGCGGCATGAGGAATTCCATATGCTTCTAAATTTCGGACATGTTCATTGTACAGTGGATCTATTTTCCTTGAGCCATATTGAACGCGACAGATTGCTAAATCCAGTTGCGGCGTCGCTATATCCCAATCGATATTATCATTGTATTTTGAGAGGTCTACAATATGTTTCGTCATTATTCAACATCTCCTTTTTTCGTTTTCGTAATATAAATAACCGTTATACAAGTACACTTAGCATCGATTGTCTTAAAATAATTCAGATTTAATTGCCATTTATCTATTTAAGTGAAAAGTAAATAAAATAATTAAAAACGTTGCAATCAATTGATTCAACGTTTTTTTATCAGAGGTATTTTTCAAATTATGAATTAACGGATGTAATTAGGGTTTAGCCGAGAGACATGTAAAAATGGGTCATAGTCTGGATTTTACCTCCACATTATGACCCACTTCACTTTATCATTTCTATAAAATTACAAAAATGAAATTATACTGTACATTGATTGCTTATACTTTTTACTTCAGATTAAAATTTGTTTTTATAAATATTACAATAGTCTTTCATTGATTTTAAAAGCTTTGAAACTTCTAAAATACACTTATCAAACTCAAAATATAGCATTTACCCTTATGATGACCCTTGAACCCAATATTCGTTTTCATTTCACTTTATGACATACATAACTTTTGCCATGTGTAAAATGGATTTGTTATTTGTTATTCACGTACGTCTCAAACCATAAATGGATATATCCAGCTGTAATACGCTGCGCTTCCATTAAACGTTTTCCTGTTACCGGTGTTACTTCTGCACGCCATTTATCAGCAGAATCTTGTGATACAGCAGCTTTTAGGAACCAATTTTTCGTCTGATCATTAACAATTGATGGAAAATCAGCTTTTGCTGCAGCTGCTGATGCATGAACCCACTCTTCTGGATTTGCACTTTGCCAATTCCAATAGCCATTTCCATCCGTTACTCTATAATTGTCTTTCACTGTGTCAACGAAGTTTTCATATTTTGAGTGGAAGCCAAATGGATGCGAAATGTTAGTAAAGTTTGCTGCATGCATAGGCTGGTTCACATCTCCTAAATAATGAAGTGATAATCCTAAATAAAAGAATGCATTTTTCAGATCTTTATTTTGATAAGCTTCACCAGCTAGTTTAAAATACTTCGCTCCCGTTTGCTTTGCTTGTTTCGCAAATGGAATATACGTTTTTCCTGAATCTGGATCATAGAAGTGTGAAGCAAATGTGGAATGATCATAGTATGGGTTTTTATAATCCGCAGAGTAAATACCTTCCTCTAGATTAGTACGCCATTCATTTAATAGAGCTGTCTCGTTTTGCTTCACTACAGTCGTATTTTGAGACATAATATCAATCGCTCTGTTGACAATCCATAAATGGGAACTTACTCCTTCATTATGTATCGATTCTGCTGACCATTTTTGAGCAATAGGTGGATCAAATTGCCCATCATTTTCATGTGCGAACGCCACGCTTTGAACAGGAGCTGTTAAAGCAATGACAGAAGCTATAGCTAAAACTTTTCTTTTCATACATATTCCTCCATTTAATGTATAATTTAACTTTCTTTCATAGCATTTTCTCTTATTTTACCAGAAGACACATGAAATGCTAATAAGTACAGTTATATAAAACTGAATGTAATTGGATACCTTATTGTAAAGGTACTAATTCATAACCAGCGTAATCTTCAGGGGCAGCTATTCCCCACAATTTATCTCGATTTGCAAATGGTTGCTCTGAATACTCTAGTTGGAAAGTTGTGGTAACTCCATAACTAGATTGCTGCGGATCTGCATTATACCAGTCAGTAGGTCTACCAAGTTTATCTCTCAGATAATCCGTTTTACCTGTTACTAAATCTATTTCCTTCGAATTCTTTTTCTTAACTGTTAACGTACTTTTTGATTGGTCACTAAAATAAATCCAGCTTCGATTGCCTGCATTTACATATTTTTTTGTTCCTCCTGCATCAGCATTTGGTCCCCCAATCCACATTGACATTGTAATCGGAGTATTATTTCTTACATATCCATCACTCTCTACTCCAGCCGGCACTTCAAAATTGATAGGTGTACCATAATACTCATTACCTTTTGTATCCTTACGCTTTTCAGCATCACCGTAATAAGATGAGTTTTTATATTGAATTACATAATGCCAACCCGCAAACTTCTCATAAGTTACTCCAAGTCTATTCTGACCTACAGGTGCTACTCGTTTTTCAAAAGGAATACCTGTCACCCATAAATATTTATCTACTAGGATGTAATCTTTATTTGTGGTAATTGGATCACCGTATATATCAAGTATACGATCATCTTCAGCTGCATAAGCAGAATTTGTAGGAAAAACAGTAACTATCAAACTAAATAATAATAATAAGAACGTAAGTATAGCTAGTTTTCTTTTCATAACCATGTCTTCATCCCTTCTTAATTTTTACTAATGATTTTACCATTTGCGCGCATCATCTACTAGTAGAACCAGCCTCATCCTATCTAACAAATCTTTCATTTTTCTTTCATAAATGTTACAAAAGTCTTTCAAAGGTCTGACTTCTTCTCTAATGAAACGAACAAACAAAGCAGGAAACCCGTATGTTCACTAGCTTTATCGTTCCTCTGATCAATTAGATATATATAATATGCAATATTGCATATTTATATATAATAATAAAATTGTAAGGGGTTACTATAATAAAATCATAAAAATATACCACATCTTAACACCCAAAACGAGAAGGAAATCATATGGAAATCGCAGTCTTTAAACAACAGGAGTGATTTTTTTATGAGGAAAAATGAATTTCATGTTAAAATATTCCCAATATTAAGTAATATTTTAACATGAAACAATAAGAATCAAATCATTTGGAGGAATAATGTTATGGTTGAACTAAAGGAAATAGTGTCTACATTAGATGCCGAACTTGATATAAAATCATTTGGAAAGGATTCTTCTTTCAGTCGGTTCATCCCAAGGGTTTATGAACCTTTAAAATTTGATTGGCAAACAGCTTTTGAAAAAGATTTTGTGGAATTATTTAATGGTCTGATGTTAAAAGGAAATTCAACTGTTGGGAAAGTTTTTCTCGCCGTTTTTCCTACCGATAAAGTATTGGAACGGTTTATAGAAGAAAGCAATAGTGGAGATTTATTATTTATGCACCATCCCCTGTTGATGGAATGTGGTGATCCAAAAGGAAAATGGGGACAAGGATTTGTACCAATTAAAGAAAAATACATTAAACAAATGAAAGAGAAAAATTTATCAGTTTATACTTGCCACATACCTTTGGATTGTCATAAACAATTAGGAACTAATATAGCAATGGCAAAAAAGCTAAATGCACAAATTCTTGTTGATGATACATTAAATGCAAAAAATGAATATGTCTTATATTGTAATATCGAAAAAACAAATACTGCCAACTTGATTTCCGTCTTAGAGAATATTTT
Organism: Bacillus sp. NPDC077411; assembly: GCF_044543425.1. Lineage (NCBI taxonomy): Bacteria > Bacillati > Bacillota > Bacilli > Caryophanales > Bacillaceae > Bacillus > Bacillus sp. NPDC077411. The sequence continues at coordinate 582,910 of NZ_JBITWA010000001.1, forward strand.
TGAAATCCCCTATGTTGATTTTGAAGGTAAAAAATTGGAAGATATTCAAAGAATTGCGATTGTTGCTGGTTGTGGAGATGTAGTGGATTGGATGAAAGAAGCTGAAGAAAATGGTGTCCAAGCCTATATTACTGGTGAAATTCATTGCCATATTGATAATGATTATGGCAAACAAAAATACAACAAAATGATGGAATACGCTTCAAATACTTCAATGTCCTTAATCGGCGTTTCCCATTCGGCATCAGAATACCTTGTCCATAAAACCTTGATGAAGGATTTGTTCGAGAAAAATTTTAATGTTGAGACAGTTTTAATCCCACAAGAAAAGTGGTGGTTATAGAGGCATTAAATAATATTGAAAAGAGCTTGGGAATCCAAGCTCCTTTTGTTTTCAACCTTGCATGTGGCAGGAAAAGGCCCTGACCGCTTCTATGCATGGCTAGATGCTCTCGCCTACCTAAAAGGAAAGAGGGTTTTATGTCGATTTTTTATTTCTCTCTCGTAAATATTATAAAACTCTTTCAATGATCTTATTTCTTTCCTGACGTAACGGGAAGAGTAAACCAAAATTCACATCCCTGTTTCCCATCCGGGCGATCCCGAACACCAATTTCTCCTTTATGCATTTCAACTAGTGATTTTGCAATGGCGAGTCCAAGTCCAGATCCTCCAGATTGTGAGCTTCTTGATGGGTCTGTTCTGAAAAAGCGTTCGAATATACGTAGTTGATCATTTAAAGCAATCCCTTCTCCTTCATCACGCAAAGTGAATTGGACTTGCTGCTCTTGCTTATTTTCCTCTACAATTAACTCGATTGTTCCACATGTAGGAGAATGCCGAATCGCATTATGTAACAAATTATTGATAACCCGCGTTATTTTACATGGCATCATCCAAAGTCGTGGTAATGTATCCGAAACATGCAATTGCAAATCAATCTCTTTTTCCTTCAATAAGATAGCATGTGAATTTATTACTTTTAATAGAATACTATCTACATGTGTTAAACTTGGATGAAAAACTTCTTGTCCAAGTTCTAACTTAGAAAGATCAAACAAATCATTAATTAATCCACTTAATCGTTGTATTTCATTTAGGATTGTTGTTAAATACTGCTTTTTCAGATCAGGATCTTCAATTAAACCATCCTGTAATGCTTCTACCATCAATTGTATGCTGGCCATAGGGGTTCGTAAGTCATGGGAAATATTCGCAACGAGCTCGGCACGGGCTTTTTCTCCTTTTTCTAACTTAGTAAAGCTTTCTTCTAATTTTTTAGCCATTTCTTGAAAAGCTGTCGCTAATTCTTTAAACTCTTCCGGTTCTTTCCCTATTATGTACATCGTTCCAAATTGTCTATCACTAAATTGTTTCGTTAATGCAATTAAGTTTTGAATAGATCTCATAATAGGACGTGTCATTAACCAGTAAATAATCGTTGAGATAATCAGTGCTACAATCACAATTCCCATAAATAATCGTGTCTGTTCCGGTCTAAGTAACATTCGCATTTCACTATACCAGATAGCAATTAACATAATCCCCGTACTTAATAAATTCATCAATAACAATTGATTCCGTAACTTCATATTTCATTTCCTCCATCTGGATCAAAGCGATAACCTATGCCCCAAACTGTATGAATCCAGCGATTTTTTGTTGTATGCTTCTCTAACTTTTCACGGAGACGACTCATTAACACGGTTACTGTATTGGTGCACCCTTCATACTCGAATTTCCAAATTTGTTCAAGGAGTTGAGATCGTGAAAATACTTGTTTTGGATGTTTTGCCATGATATAAAGTACCTCAAATTCTTTCACCGTTAACTCAATTTCATATCCACAAACAAATACACGTCTTTTTATTGGATCAATTTTCAAATCTAGAAACTCTATCATTTCTGATACAGGTTCGTTTATTTGAATCGTTGCTTGATTTCCTCTTCTTAATATAATTTGCACCCTTAAGACTAATTCACGAGGTGAAAACGGCTTTGTCATATAATCATCTGCGCCCATTGTTAATCCTAAAATTCGATCTTTTTCTTCTCCCCTAGCGGTTAACATAATAATAGGAACATTAGAGCATCGGCGAATTTCCTCACATAATTCCCAGCCATCTTTTTTTGGCATCATCAAATCTAAAATAATTAGATCTGGTTGATATTGCTGAAACACATTCCAACCTTCTGTTCCATCTGCAGCGGTGTATACTTCATATCCTTCTCTTTCTAAGTACCGTTTGCATATTTCACGGATATTATCTTCATCTTCTATAATTGCAATTCTTGCTTTCATGCATAAAATCTCCTCTGTTCCTTTATCAAGGATGAAAGAAATCTTTCTCTGATTCAATCATCATATAATCTTGAAAAATGTTTTCTCTAATTGCTGATATTTTTATTTTACTAACGACTAATATAAAATCGGTATTCGTAAGTTTATATTAATTTAAATACCTTGCATTTCTCTTTCACAAATATAACAAAACTCTTTCACAAATATCATTTTTATTGTGTAGTTACTATATAAATCACTGCTATACAGAATACAACATGACCTATACTTGCTTTCTCCCTTTGTTTTAATCCTCGCATGTGGCAGAAAAAAGTCCTGACCGCTTCTATGCACGACCAGATGCTCTCGTCCCTCCAAAAAGAAAGGGGGGTTTTTATGTCGTTTTTTCAACTTATATAACAAAGAAAAAAGCACCCTATTTGGATGCTTATAGTGTAAGTGTTTAAACTTATTTATAAACGAATTACTACGTACTGCCACCTGGCATGTCTTTGGGTGAAATTAATGAGTGAATCCACCGCCTAGTTGTTGCTGAGCCATTGCTACTAAACGTTTTGTGATTTCACCACCAACAGAACCGTTTGCACGAGATGTTGTATCTGCTCCAAGCTGTACACCAAATTCTTGTGCAATCTCATACTTCATTTGATCAATTGCATTCTCAGCACCTTGAATTAATACTTGATTATTATTTCTGCTACTCTTTCTTACCATATGTATCACCTCCTATGATTTTAATTTGCTACGAATCATGGAAAATAAACATTCCTTTTTATGGTAAATAATTGTTTGGAAGTTCATGTGTAACAAGAAAAGCAAAAAGAACTTGTAGCAATAACTACAAGTCCTTTTTGAGATAATGGTAGTAAGGGTAAACTATCTTAACAGTCAAAACAGGGGAACTACTTAAGTAATGGTTTGACAAGTTTATTATATAACAAATATTAACATTTATTTTCTTTAATTTTGAAAATTTTGTGAATTTACAGAATTAAACGATGTATTCCGTTTTATTCATTCAAAAACCTTTTGTTCATGATACGAATGTCTGTGAACAAAAAACGCCATGAATAGAAAATTAACTTTCTCAACCTCAAAAAATTGAATATTTTGTATCTTTTAGTAAAATATACATATACTCTTTTTCGTTTGAAGTTCTATATTGTATCTCCTTTTCCAGAACGAACAAACTATGCCAATAGAATTGTTCGTTTTTTTTTACACTTGAGGGTAGTGGAATTTCTTTAACTTGACTACAAAATAATTAGTTTTAAAATGTTAAATATTCACAATCGATAGGTAAGGAGAGATGGTCATGTCAAAAGTTCTTATTATAGGCTTTCCGGGTGAGGGACATGTTAATCCAACCCTAGCAATCGTTGAAGAATTGATACGTAAAGGAGAAACGGTAGTTTATTATTGTGTTGAACAATATAGGGACAAGATTGAAAAAACCGGAGCATCATTTCGTTATTATGAAGATTTTACTTCACAAATGGATGTGATGAAAAAAATAGATGAAGGGCCCAATCCTTTAGAAATGATCCATCGAATCATAAACGTTACAGACAAAATAGTACCTACAATTTTAAAGGAAATAAAAGAAGAAAACTATGATTATGTCATTTACGATAATCATTTTATAGTAGGGAAGATTATTGCTAATATATTAAAATTACCCAAAATTTCTTCTTGTACTACTTTTGCTTTTAATCATTATATGTCTTTTGGTTCTATGCCTAAACTAGATGAAATAACGAAAGGTTCTCCGATGTATCAAGCGTGTTTAGATACGATGCAGAAATGGGAAAAACAATACAATATTGTTTGTAATAGTGTATTCGATATCATGAATCAACCAGGAGACATTACAATCGTATTTACTTCAAAGCCATATCAACCACGTGCAGAAGTATTTGATGACTCGTTTATATTTGTTGGACCTTCTATTAGTCCACGAAAAGATGTTAGTCATTTTCCTATTGAAAAGCTCAAGACAGAAAGAGTAATTTTTATTTCTCTGGGTACCGTATTCAATCAGCAACCAAAATTCTACGAAAAATGCTTTGAAGCTTTTCAAGATATGGAAGCTACTGTTGTTCTAGCAGTCGGAAAAAAAACGGATATTAACCAATTTAAAAACATTCCCTCCAATTTTTTAGTATACAATTACCTACCACAATTAGAAGTTTTACAACATACAGATGTATTTATTACACATGGCGGAATGAACAGCTCCAGTGAAGGATTGTATTTTGGTGTTCCACTTGTCGTTATTCCCGTTGCTGCTGACCAACCGCTCGTTGCAAAACGAGTGGAAGAAGTAGGAGCTGGCATTCAATTAGATCGTTTACAGCTTACTGCTACAATGCTACGCGAAGCAACAGAACAAGTACTAAATAATAAAGAATTTTCTCAAAACAGTCATGCAATAGGAAAATCCCTTAAAGAAGCTGGAGGATATAAAAAAGCAGTAGATGAAATATTTAATTATAAAAATAAAATCTTATCGACTCGATAGTTACATTGTAATATTTTGTATTTTTGTATTCATTTACAATTAATCCCAATCATTATAAGTTTATTTTATATAGACAAATAGATTTCCACTCATAACATAGGAGGATTTTAGTAATGAAAAAATATGTTTCTCTATTAATGGCATCTATAGTTATTCTCTTCACAGTATTTATACCTTCAACTAGTGCTGCTACTCTTACATCAGTAACATCTAAACACTCGGATAATTCAGCGAAAAGTATACATTTTATTGGGACAGGACAGTACATGAAAATGACATGTACATATTATGGTAAGACTACAGCAATGGAATCAGATGGTTCCTGCAGTTTATATAAGAAGACCTCTCCCACAAATATTGAGCTTGTCACCAATCTACATGTTGGAGGTTGTTATGGCTCTATAACGGAAAGCACGAATGTCTGGTTAGAAAAAGGAGCTTCATACATCCTTAAAGCCGATGTTAGTACTTTTACTGACCCACAATCATTTGTAACTGCTACAATTACAGATATATAGAAAATGATTTATGCCTCCTTCTAATTTGAGTAAGGAGGCTATTTAGGATTTTTATTCGAAAAATTGCTTCTAGTGCAAGAAATATATCAAATTCGGGCATCCCCGCCGTTGATGATCAGCACTTGTTTTTCATTTTTAACCGGCTCCTTAACGTGCAGGGAACATACCGCCGAAAAGAATTTCCGCACCTGATGAAATTGCCGAGGCAGTCTTGTATCAATTAACGCAGGAATCCATCACAGGACAAATATTTACAATTGATAATGGACAGAAGTTTTGAAGGTTTAATGTAAAAACACCCTCTTATGTAAAAGGGTGTTTTTCGTGCGTTATTCACTTTTTTCTATTTGATACATTGCTTTATACAGCTGATCGATATAGTTAGAACGAATAATAAAGAAATATATAATTTGCATACATAGAAAGCTGGTTAATACGATAATCGAGCTTTTTACAACAGAAATATCTTGACCGCCATTGGAGAATTTTGCTACATATTGTACTGCAGCAAATGCAACGCTACTATGAATCATGGCAACTAAAATAGGTAAGAAAAAGAGTAGCATCATTTGTTTTGTTACAATTTTCTTTAGTTCATTTTTACTTAATCCTATTTTACCAATCATACTGTATTGTTGGTGATCTCGATCAAAATCTGTGAATAAGCGGAAGTATAAAAAGCTAGTCGCAAAGATAAAAAATACGATGCCTACTAATACTGTCATTATAGATAGAAGGCCGTTTTGTTGTTTCATCTCAACCCAATTAAAGCTTAAGGAAGAGAAAGAATAAGGTGCATTCACGTCATTAGAGTTAGGTTTTATGATTTTCAAGAGCGTTTTTGAAACATCTAGCGTTTTTTGCCAATCTTTTATAATAAATCCGTATTCAGTTACTTCTGGACGGACCATGTACTCTTCTGATAATTTTTGGCTTATCACCTGATTATAGATGGAATCATTTACAACGATCTTAGAATCATAGTACCCTTTTAATTCTTGAACTTCCGCACGTTTTATAATTTGAAGTGTAACTTTTACATTACCGTGATTTAATTCAATGTTTTTCTCCGCTGCTAATTTTGCAAATTCTTGAGGTTTTAAGCCCTTTGGTAGTATGACTAAACTGTCAGTTTCATGTTGTAATGTTTCTGCTTTGTATCCAAATTTTTTGGCGTACTCATTATAGTCTGTTAATTTGATTAGTGTTCTACCGTTTGCGGTTGTTATAAATTTAGGTGATACGAGCGTATATTGAAAATGAGCATCATCTAGCTGTTGTTTTATTTCGGAAATATGTTGTTTTTCCAATGGATTACCAGCATAAGATTCATATTGAAAGGCATAGGGGCTCATTCTCTCTCCCCAACCTGCATTTGCCATTGCAGCACATATGCCAATCGCAGTAAAAGCTACAGCAGAAATGATAGCTACAATAAAAAATGTTTTTGCATTATCGCGTAACCGATAGATTAACTCTGAAATTGTGAGCAAATTTGTTTTCTTAAAAAATGTATGCTCGTTCTTTTTCAAGGCATGCATAACATAAACACTTAATTGTGTAAATAAAAAGTATGTGCCGATAACGACAAGAACGACACCTCCTCCAATTAACATCAGTAACTGATTAGAGGTCATGTAATCTTTTCCAACAGATAGATGAAATACAGCAGCATAACCAGCAGAAATCGAAATAATCGATAATAAAGCTAGCCAAATAGATGCTTTGGGCTCTGGCTTTGGTTTTTCTTCTGCTTTTAATAATTCCACGAGTTCATTCACTTTCACCATTCTTGACGTGAAAAGTGAAATGAGAAGAAATAACACAAAAAAGGAGATGCCAGTTAATTCTATTGCTTTCGTTGGAACGTAGAATGATAACCCATTGTTAATCGCTAAAATAGAAGCGCTAATTAACAATATTAATTTAGAAAAAATAAGACCAATTCCGATCCCTGTAACAATAGAAAAGAAGCCAATCAGCATATTTTCCATGAAAATGAGCTTATTGAGTTGTCGATGGGACATTCCGTGAATCATTAAGATCCCAAATTCTTTTTTTCGCGTTTTTAAAAATGCGCTAACAGAATATAGAATAAAGAAGAACGAAAAGAAAAACGTTAAATATTGAGATACTTGAAAGCCTATTTTTCCAAGTGTATTCATCGTTGTACTAATACTTGTCAGTTCTCCTTGTAAATTAGGATGAAACGAAATGAGTCCATACGTGAAAAAAATCATAACTGCAAATGTACTGCTAAAAAAGTGACCCATATAAATTCGTTTATTACGCATTACGTTATTAAACGCGAATTGTTGAAAAGTCATGAGCATTTCCTCCGAGTAATGATAATACATTCATGATTTTTTGATAAAACGCTTCGCGGCTATCTCCGCAATAAATTTCATTATAAAATGTACCGTCTTTAATAAAGATGACACGGTCACAATAGCTGGCAGCCATTGCATCGTGTGTGACAAGCATCATTGTTGCTTCCTCTTCCTTATTCAGCTGCAATAATAGTTCCATTACATCTCGCGCAGCTTTTGAATCTAAGTTTCCTGTAGGTTCATCCGCAAGCACTAATTTTGGGTTATGAATAAGAGCGCGTGCGATAGCTGTTCGTTGTGCTTGTCCACCGGAAATTTCAAACGTACGTTTATTTAAAATGTGTGTAATATCCAATTTCTCTGCGATAGCTGCCACTCGTGCATTCATATCTTCTAGGTTCGTTCCATTCAACGTCAAAGGTAAAACAATATTTTCTTTTACTGTTAATGTGTTAAGAAGATTAAAGGATTGAAAGATAAATCCTAATTCACGACGACGAAATAATGCTAAGTTATCTTGTGATAATTTATATGGATTCTCTCCATTAATAAGCACTTCACCAGATGTTGGAGAATCAATAGTTGAAATCATATTTAACAACGTTGTTTTCCCACTTCCTGATGGGCCCATAATGCCAACAAATTCCCCCTTCTGAATTGTTAAATCAATATTAGAAAGAGCATCATACGACACTTTTCCTGTATAAGTTTTACTAAGATCACAAATTTTTAAAATCTCCATGTTTTCTCTCCTTCCAAACTGCTTTTCTGTTGTTCAGTGTAATCTAATTTTATTGTTCCTCATATTGAATCATCTTTCATTTGTCTTACAAAAGTGTAAGATTTCTAAAAAAAAGATGAATGGGATTCCATTCATCAGCTACCGAGAAGCAGTTGGAAAAATAATCTGCACAGTTGTGCCTTTTCCTACTTCAGATTGTAATTTAATTGTATGACCTAATTTTTCAACGACTTCTTTTACCAGGTATAATCCCATACCTGTAGATTCTTTATATGACCTTCCGTTTTCTCCCGTATAGAACGGACGGAAAACGCGCGGCAAATCAGACTTGGGAATACCGATTCCGCGGTCTTGGATTTGTAAGATAGTACCTCTTTCTTCTGTGAAGACAGAAATCGTAATTTTTTCTCGATTTCCAGATGAATATTTAATCGCATTAGATAATATTTGATTTAGGATAAAGCGTAGCCATTTGGCATCGGTCTCTACTGTAAGATTGGATTCAACCTTTATTTCTGGGTATACATAATTTCGTAAAAAAGAACGTTTATTTTCATGAATCACTTCATTTACTAATTCTCGTAACGTAACTTTCTCTACATAAAAGTCTTGTTCAAATATTTCAAGACGTGCCATATTAAGTACCATTTCGAGCCCTTGTCTCATTCGATCCGTTTCTTCAGCTATGCTTTCAAACCGTTCATCATCAGCGTCTTGTGTAATAAGTTCAATGACAGAAAGAGGAGTTTTCATTTGATGAACCCATTGGTTCATAAAAGTGAGATGTTCTTGTTTTTTCTTCTCCCATAATTTTAATTGATTGTGATAATAAAGATATTGTGCATGCAATACGTTATTCACTGCGACAGATAAAGGAGTAGAATCGGCTTTTTGGATTGATTCATTTAATGTTTTAGGGAGGTTAGATAACCTGACATACAAGTTACGGTGAGTAAAGTAACGATATAGCAAATAGCCAATTAATAAGACCAATCCTAAGAACACGGCATACAGTGCGGTTAGCCAATGATTGTAGCCGTCATACCAATAGACAAGTAAAACAGTAAACAATTGTACAACTGTATACAATATAAGCGGGATGTGATCACGGAAAAATAATTTCATTTTAATGCCTCGTCATCCCATGTAATATGTAACCTGTATCCAGCTCCTCGAACTGTTTCCAGTGCATCTTGAATTCCTAATTCTGTTAGCTTTTTGCGCATGCGTGTTATGTTCACACTTAATGTATTATCATCAACATATGTATAATCATCCCAAATCTTATCTAAGATTGCTTCACGGCTGACAACGCGTGGATAACGTTGTAATAAAATTTCTAATAAGATTGCCTCTTTTTTTGTAAGAGAAACCATCTTTCCCTTTAATGTTAGTTCCAATCTTTCTGGATATAAAATTAACCCCGCCTGTTCTACTGTGCGTTCTTCTACCTTCGGGGCATAATCACCATATGCACGGCGAAGCTGACTACGAATTTTTGCTATTATAACCTCATAATGAAAAGGTTTTGTAATATAATCATCTGCACCGTACTCTAGAGCCATGACTTGATCCATTTCTCCACTGCGAGCAGAGATGAAAATAATAGGACATGTGGAAATCGCACGGATTTGCCGGCACCAATAGTAACCATCAAAGCTTGGTAAATTTACATCTAATAATACTAAATGTGGCTGAAGCTCTTGAAATGTATTTAAAATAGTATCAAAGTCAGTTATGAGGGTTCCTTGATACCCATATTTTTTAATGTGGGACTGAAGTAACTCAGCAATTTTTCGGTCATCCTCTACAATCATAATACGGTACATATAAATAATCTCCTCATTCTTTTCCTTAGTATAATTATATAATTTTTGAAGCTCTATTATTTCAATTTATCGTTTAAAATACAATCCCCTAAAACAGCAAATTTATCTCCATATACTTTCGTAATATGTTTTTCTCCCCAAGTATCTAGCATGTCTTGTAAACTCCATCCGTACTCACTTAGTTCATATTCTACTTTTAGAGGGACTTAATTGTAAACAATGCGATTGATAACACCATCTTCTTATAGGGTTCCCGCTTCACATTCATCAACTTAAGAAATTAGTGTTCCCCCAAAACGAAAAAATCTTATATATTAATCCACCAGGTAAAGGGATATTGTTTAATTAAATTCACCAAATTTATTTTTCAACAAATTAATAGTTAATATAGTAAAATTAAATTCTAAAAATAAAAAGGGGTGTTTTTCTTGCGTACAATGCAACAATTATTACAAAAACGAGCAACACAATCACCAAATATTGAAGCACTTGTTGGTGGAGGGGAAAGATATTCATTTAAAAAATATAACGAACGAGTAAATCAGCTTGCACATTACTTGTTAAACAGTGGTGTACAAAAAGGAGATCGTATCGGGGTTTTATGTAAAAATAATCATATGTTTCCAACGATTATGATGGCAAGCTTAAAAATCGGTGCCGTACTAATACCTTTTAATCATCAGCTTACTGTTTATGAATTAGAAACGATTGCAAAAGAAGCGAAGCTAAAAGTATTATTTTATGATCCTGAATTTAACGAAATTTTATCTAAAATTGAAGCAGTAAAAAAAATTCAACATGTACTAGAAACTGGAGAAAGAATAGAAGTATCAAATTCATTTGAATTACGATTACAAGGCCAGTCGAAAACAGAACCAATGGTAGAAGTTCATGAAGATGACGATGCGATCTTCTTATTTACTTCTGGAACAACTGGAAATGCGAAAGCATGTGTCATTGGTCATAGAAATTTACATTATTATTTTACAGAAATTGCAGGCCAAAGGGAGATTCCAGTAGGCGAACGTTTTCTTTCCGTACATCCGCTTTTTCATATGAGTGGTGTACTTTCTATATTAAATTGTATTTATCATGGTATTACGATGATTTTTCTATCTGATTCACATCCTAGTCTCATTTGGGATACAATTGAAAAAGAGAAGATTACAACTATGCTTGCGTTTCCAGCTGTATACAGTCATATGCTTGATGAATTTCATAAAAAAGAACGGAATATTTCTTCTTTCAAAGCAGCGCAAAGTGGTGGAACAAAAGTATCTGCAAGTCTTATACAAAAGTATGCAGAAAAAGGAATATTCATGGTACAAGCATATGGAAGTACAGAAAGTTGGGTCGTAAGTTCATGGCGACCAGATATGGGAAAAGAAAAAATTTCTTCTGTAGGAAAACCTATTAAACATGTGGAAGTCAAGATTATTCATCCAAAGACAGGAGAAGAATTACCTGCGAATGCAGTTGGAGAGATTATTGTAAAAAGCCCATATATGTTTAAAGGTTATTGGAATAACGAAAAGGCAACAAGAAAAGTAGTAAAGAATAACTGGTTTTACATGGGTGATGCGGGGATGCTAGATGAAGACGGATTTTTATATATAATGGGAAGATACAAAGATGTTATTGTACATGGTGGTGATAATGTATATCCAGATCAAGTAGAAGAAGTCATTCATAAAATAAGTGGTGTGTTAGAAGTTGCAGTAGTTGGAATTCCAGATGATTTTTGGGGAGAAATTCCAAGAGCTTATATCATAAAAGACATTCACACATCATTAACAGAAGAAAATGTTATTCAGCACTGTAAACTACAATTAGCAAGCTATAAAATCCCAGAAGTAATATTCGTTAAGGAATTACCGAAAAATGCTTTAGGAAAGGTATTAAAAAGAGAATTAAAGAGCAGTGCCCTAATAAAGTGAAACTTTAATCAGTGGGGGTTTTCTTCATCCCCCACTGATTATCAGCCCTCACCAATCGGGCGCATGCCAGCAGTTTATCTCCCACCTAACTTCTTAAAAAAAGTGGAAGTGGCTCGTTCAGAATGTGAGGGGGATGGAGCTTCTGACGTAGAGGTTTTTTACCTCGTAGGAAGAAGCGAAGCCACCGAACATTCTAGCCACTGGAGCTGGACAATGCTTTCGCTGAATTTTGAGGTGGGAGTATTACTGTCCAAGAATAGCGGGATAAAAAACTGTACCCCAATTATTAGACATAACTAATAATTGGGGTACAGTTCATTTTAGAAATTCCTTTTGTTTCATTTATGCATATGCCTAAAATCTATTTTACGTTTAATGAATACGACCCATTTTTATTTTCATATTTATAGACATACAAATAATATTTCCCTGATTTCGCGTTGTATTTTTCTTTAATGCTATTAGACTCATTTTGCCCATATGCTACAAAGTTTTGTAGATCGGATTCGTGATAAAGCTTAACGGATTTACTTGTATATGTTGGTTATTTGGCTCTTGTCCTCGCTAGCGTTTTGAAGCTGAATTTTCTCCATTTGGTTGAAATCCTAATTTTAACAATATAGCTTTTAAATCTGGTAAAACACCAATTTTATCGACAGATGGATTTTTAGATTGTGTTCCTGTGTTTGTGTTACTTAAGATGTCTCTTAACTCACTTGGTTTATAGGATTGACCCAAATGTTCCTTAGCAATACTTTGTATGGAAGTGGCTGCCCCAGCAATAATTGGTGAAGCGCTAGATGTACCATTAAAGTTAGACTTATATAAATTTGTAAGAGCTCTACTTGGTTCCGCAGAAGTTGTATCTACATTTTCACCCCAACCATATACATCAATTCGACTTCCATAATTTGAAAACCGTAAACGTTCATGAGGGACGGTTGATGAACCAGCTCCGACCATGATTGCACCTGAATCTTTGAAATCTTTGCTATTACGATTTAAGACTTGTTTTCCATCTTTATCTTTAAATTCATCTAAATCAATCGAACCATTTGATCCAGCCTCTATAATTACGATCCCTTTATCCACTCCAGTACGAATGGCATCAAATACCTCTGGTCGCACTTCAACTGGTAAATATTTATTACCATATCCAGGATAAGATGCTTGTGCCTCTAATAATAAAACATCACCAGCGTTTAAATTATTAACAGCGCTTAATATGGCATCTGCTGTGTTATACTGACCATTATCCCTTATTTGAGAGATTACCTTTACTGTAGCTTTTGGTGTAATGCCAATATTACCTATATTATTATCTTGCGCTGAAACAATTCCTAATACTGAAGTCCCATGAGCAACGTGCTGATCTAAATTTCGCCCAGACATAAGTTTAATATTTTGATTTATTAAATCCTCATGATTTAATAACCATCCGTACTCCATATCTACAAATGTTATCCCTTTTCCATCGCCGCCTTTTATGCCCCATGCATAAGGTGCATTAATTCCATATGGTGCTTCTGTAAGATATCCTTGGCTTTTAACTCTAGGGTCATCAGATGGATTAAGAGATACATTCGGTATCTGTATTTCAGGCGGTGTTAATTTTTGCGGTTCGTTAATATAGACATCTTCTATTAAGGAAGATTTTTTTAGCTTTTCTAGTAATTGTTCTGCTTGTACACCCTTAGGAACTTGAAGTGTATAATAGTTTAATAAATTAGCAGATGAATGATTATCAGATGTTTTTGTATGTTCATCTAGATTTTGAATGTCTTCAGAACTTACAGATGTAAATAAGCGAGTTAATTTCAAATCCGAAAATTCTGAAAAAATACCTTCTAGTACTACATCATTTGTTTCCTGTTTTATTTGCTTTTCTATACCATCTTCATACGGTAAATTGATCTCATTTTTAAACTTTACAATGATTTGCTTTTCTTCTTTTTTTACATTAGCTTCTTTTTTCTGTACTACTGAATCGTTTGAAGCAGCACTCACTATATGAGAAGTTTTTCCTAATCCCGTAAAAGCTGTAATTACTATTGTAGACATTAGCATTCCTTTTAAAATTTTCATTCATTTCCCCTCTACTTTTCCGTTTTTTAACATCTTCCTACAAAACTATCAAAATAATGATGTACAAATCTTTATACTTAAGTAAATTATAATAAGTATCTATAAAGACTTCAATATATTTATATATGTAATATTTCATATTTTTTGTGTATATTCAATTTTCCGACACATAAGTCGCTGTTCTGCAGAATACAACATGACCGCTTCTATGCATGGCCAGATGCTCGCGCCCGTCTAAAAAGAAAGAGGATTTTATGTCGATTTTTTAATTTGTATTTATATAGAAGGAAGTGAGGGGTTTTAAGATTACATGATAAGAAATTTGTTTCAATCTACAAAAATAAAAAAGGAATAAAGAAAAACCACTATATACTCTACAACGTTATAGTGGTTTTAAAACATCATTTAGGTACCAATATCTTGATTATGTTTCATTTCACCTTTATGAGAAACATAGCTATGTGCTATCATTCCTAACATGATTATAAACATACCGCTCCAAGATAAAATAGAAGGAAATGAAGAATGTAATAAAACTAATTCTCCGATAACAGCAAAAAGTACTTCCATAGATTGTGTTGCTTCCACAGTAGCTAGTTTTTGCATATCTCCTCTTACCATATCAGTTGCTTTGAAAAATAAAATGGTTGCAATTACCCCTGAACAAATAGCAACTAAGATAGATTGCATCGTTTGCTCCTTACTAGGTGCTCCTGTTGTAAAAAATCCATACAAAGATAGTAAAAACCAAAATGGTAAGCTAGCTAATGTCATGCCAAGTACACGTTGATAAGCATCCAGACGGTCTCCACAAACCTCCATCATCTTACGATTACCAAGTGGATAAGCAAAAGAAGCAACAATTACAGGGATAATGCCTAGCAAAATATCTTTCACAGCAAGAGATTTCGCTTGCTCCATTTGCATAAGAATAATACCAAGAAGAATAATAAGTGACATACCCATCCCTTTTATTGGTATTTCCCCTCTTTTCTTGAGAATTCCATTTGGTGTTTGGATGGTTTGGATGAAAAAAGGAGCTAATAAAGATCCCGATATAATCGTAATTTGCCATGTTCCAGCAATTATCCATCCTGGTGCATGTGCAGCGGCAAAACATAATGGAGCATAAAATAAGCCAAATCCTACAAAACTCCATAAGAACCATGTTCCTGAATTTTCTTTCATTACCTGTAATAACGATCGTAGTTTCTTTTTACTTATAACAATAAGTAAAAGAAATGGAACCATAAAAATATACCTTAGTGAAGCACTCCATACCCAGTTACCACCTGATAATTCCATCGCTCGATTCAGTATAAATGTGAAAGCAAAAAAGAAAGCAGCACAAGTACCTAAAAAAACCGGACGCAAATTCCTCACCTCAATTTGCTTCATGAGTTAGTAATTTCCCAAGACTTAACCAGTTTTGTTCTACAAGATGGGCTGTTGTTTCTTTATCTTTATGTTTACACGCCTCTATAATTTGTTGATGCTGTTCTACTGACTTTAGGCCATTTATAGAAGCAAACTGAGAAATTTCAAGACGCTGAATCTTAGATATACTTCGTTCTAACGCACGAATAATTTCGGGGTTTCCTGCTACATCTAAAAAAACATTGTGAAATAACTCATCAGCTTCAATTGCTTTTATAGTATCCTTTTTTTCAATAGATAATCGCAAAGCCTTATTACTGAATTCTAATTCTTGAATATCGGACTCTTTTAATAGTGGAACTGCTAAGCGAGCAGCTAAAGAGTGTAAAACTGCTACCACAGTAAATGCGTGTTTCGCCTCCTCAAGATTTAATGGTGCAACGCGAGTAACCGAACCAGGAATAGATTCAACAAGTCCTTCATCCTCGAGGCGTTTCAATGCCTCTCTAACCGGAGTACGACTAATTCCGAATTCTTCTGCTAACTCTTTGTCATTTAAACGCTGCTCAGGTTGCAGTTCTAATGTAACAATTGCTTTTTTTAAAGTTAAATATACTTCATCTCTAAATGACATACGTTTAATGGGTTTAATCATATCTTTTTTCATAAAACCAATATATCGCATATTGGTTTTATATTCAATTGTAACTTTTTTAATAACATTCATATAAAATAAACCCACATCATTTCTAAACTTTTAGAAATGATGTGGGTTTTATTTTATGCCAACGCAGATGCCTGATCTTGTTGATCGACCGGAACAACTGCATCTGTTAATGCTGCGTCTAATTCAACTGTATACTTCAGCTTCTCTTCTCCGCTCCAGTTTAAAGCTTCTGCCATGTAATTGATAACAGCATCTTTCCATTTATATACCCAGTGAATGTTGAAGAATACTGCTCCCATACGGCGTACGAAGAAATCAACTGGTTTTGTTGTCATTTCGAATTCCATTGCGTATACGAGTGGAAGAAGTACGTCAAGCGGCATGTTATGACGCCCTGCCTCTCCTTTATATTCTTTCGCTAATTCGAAGAGTACATCCACGTTTGAACCGTAGAATTTTGCGAATTGCTCTGCTTGTTCTACAGTTAAACCGTATTTTTTTCCTTCTTGTGCTTTTTTCGCTATGAATGTTGGGAAGTTTTTAGAACCGCCAACATGACCGCCAGAGATTGGCATATGTTTCGTTGCACTTGCTGGGTATGAACCGTGCCCTTCTTTTTGCATTAGAGATGTTACATAGTCTACTACCATCTCTGCCATTTTGCGGTATCCTGTTAATTTTCCGCCGGCAATTGTGATTAGACCAGATTCAGAAGTCCAAATTTCATCTTTACGAGAAATTTCAGATGCGCTCTTTCCTTCTTCATAAATTAATGGACGAACACCGGCCCAGCTTGATTCAATATCCTTCTCTGTAATGTTTACGCTCGGGAACATGTAGTTAATCGCATTAATAATATATGTGCGATCTTCTGTCGTCATTTTTGGTACCGCTGCGTCTTTATCATAAAATGTATCTGTTGTCCCTACATACGTTTTACCTCCACGCGGAATCGCAAAGACCATACGTCCATCTGGCGTATCAAAGTAGATTGCTTGCCCTAATGGGAAACGCTTTTGATCAATGACAAGGTGCACACCTTTTGATAACTGTAGTACTTTCCCTTTTTTCGAATTATCTTTTTCACGAAGTGAATCGACCCAAGGACCTGATGCGTTGACAATCTTTTTACCGTACACTTCATATACGTTTCCGTCTAATAAGTCGACTACACGTACGCCGCATACTTTTCCATCTTTATATAAGAAGCCATCTACCTTTGCATAGTTGACTGCTTTTGCGCCATGTTTGATTGCTTCTTTCATCACTTCAATTGTTAAACGTGCATCATCTGTACGATATTCTACGTAGTAACCGCCGCCTTGTAATCCTTCTTGTTTCACGAGCGGCTCTCTCTTCATCGTTTCTTCGCGGCTAAACATTTTTCTGCGCTCGCTTTTCTTAACGCCTGCTAAAAAGTCATATACACGAAGTCCGATTGATGTACTAAATGCGCCGAACGTACCGCCTTTATGGAATGGAAGCAGCATCCACTCAGGTGTTGTTACGTGAGGGCCGTTCTCATATACAATGGCACGTTCTTTCCCAACTTCAGCTACCATTTTCACTTCAAACTGTTTTAAATAACGTAAACCACCGTGAACAAGCTTTGTAGAACGACTTGATGTACCTGCAGCAAAGTCTTGCATTTCAAACACAACTGTTGATAATCCGCGTTTTGCTCCGTCAAATGCGATCCCTGCTCCTGTGATTCCTCCGCCGATGACAATAACATCTAATTCTTGTTTATTTACTTCATTTAAAACATTTTGACGCTGTTGACTTGAAAATTTCATGGTAATTCCTCCCTTTTATTACGAAAAAAGAGACCACAAACATCACCATAGAATCACTTCTATAGCGTGTTGTGGTCTCTCCAAATCTCCTACCGAATTATTAACTTATCATCATTGTAACACTGTTTATAATTATTTAAAAGCTTTTGTTGCTTCAATTGCTTTTTTCCAGCCAGCATATAGCTCTTCACTTGTACCCGCTTCCATTGCTGGTGTAAAGCTCTTATCCATATTCCACTGCGCTGCGATTTCTTCTTGACCTTTCCAATATCCAACCGCAAGACCAGCTAAATATGCTGCTCCTAAAGCTGTTGTTTCATTTACTTCTGGACGCTCTACTGGCACGCCTAAAATATCGCCTTGGAACTGCATTAAGAAATTATTTTTCACTGCGCCGCCATCTACGCGTAATGTTTTTAACTCAATGCCAGAATCCGCTTCCATTGCACATAATACATCTTTTGTTTGATATGCTAACGATTCAAGCGTTGCACGGACAAAATGCTCTTTCGTCGTACCGCGTGTTAAACCAAATACTGCTCCGCGTACTTCACTATCCCAGTACGGTGTTCCGAGTCCAACAAATGCAGGTACAACATATACGCCGTCAGTTGACTCAACGCGCGTTGCATATGCTTCACTATCACTTGCATCTTGGAACATACGCAGTCCATCACGCAGCCACTGAATTGCAGATCCTGCTACGAAGATACTACCTTCTAATGCGTATTCAACTTTTCCATTTAAGCCCCATGCGATTGTTGTTAATAGACCATGCTCAGATGCTACTGCTTTTTCACCTGTGTTCATTAACATAAAGCAGCCTGTTCCGTATGTATTTTTCGCCATACCTTCACCGAAGCAAGCTTGGCCGAATAGTGCTGCTTGTTGGTCACCCGCAATACCTGCAATCGGTACATTTTGATTGAAGAAATGGTAATCAACTGTATGACCATATACTTCAGAAGATGGACGTACTTCTGGAAGCATGCTTGCTGGTACTGTTAACATGTCAAGAAGCTCTTCGTCCCATTTTAACTCATGGATGTTATACATTAATGTACGAGATGCATTCGAATAATCTGTTACGTGAACCTTGCCGCCAGATAATTTCCATACAAGCCATGTATCAATTGTTCCGAATAATAACTCGCCGCGCTCCGCTTTCTCTCTTGCACCTTCTACGTTATCTAAAATCCATTTTACTTTCGTCCCAGAGAAGTATGCATCAATTAAAAGACCTGTTTTTTCACGAACCATGTCGCCATAGCCTTTTTCTTTTAACTCTTCACAAATTTCCGCTGTTTGACGAGATTGCCATACGATTGCATTGTATACAGGTTTGCCAGTCTCTTTTTCCCATACAACCGTTGTTTCACGTTGGTTTGTAATACCGATACTAGCGATTTGCTCCGGTTTTACCTCTGCTTCACTTAAACAAGTTGCAATAACCGCTAAAATAGATCCCCAAATTTCTTGCGGGCTATGCTCAACCCAACCTGGCTTAGGAAAATGCTGCGTGAACTCTTTTTGCGCAACATGTACAATTTTACCTTCTTTATTAAAAAGAATCGCACGTGAACTTGTTGTTCCTTGGTCTAATGAAAGAATAAATTTTTCCATGTTTATTTCCCCCTTATGCTACTTTTCTACTATTTGTATTTTTCCCGCTCTGTTTGCTTGCCATATAAGAGATTGCTAGAACAATCACTGTTGCAATTGCTACATAGATAAGTGCTGAGTTTTGCTTTCCTTCAAATACAACTTGATGGAATAATCCCGCTAATGATCCGCCTAAAATTGGTCCTACTACTGGAATCCATGCATATTTCCAGTTCGATCCGCCTTTTCCTGGGATCGGAAGAAGGAAGTGTGCAATACGAGGTCCTAAGTCACGTGCTGGATTGATTGCGTAACCAGTTGTCCCTCCTAATGATAAACCAATACTTACAATTAAGAAACCTACAATAAACGGATTTAAACCATCTGCAAACTTATTTGCTCCAATTGCTAAAATACCAAATACTAGAATAAAAGTCCCAATCATTTCACTTAAAAGGTTTGCAAATGTGTTTGGAATTGCTGGTCCTGTTGCAAATACGCCTAATTTTGTGCCTGCATCTTCTGTTTCTTTCCAATGTGGTAAGTAATGTAAGTATACAATACATGCCCCAATCATTGCCCCAATCATTTGTGCTGCGATATAACTTGGTACGTCGCTCCAAGGAAATGCTCCTTTAAACGCAAGTCCAATTGTTACTGCTGGATTTAAATGCGCTCCGCTAATCGATCCAACTGCATAAGCAGCTACCGAAACCGCTAAGCCCCATCCCATCGTAATAACGATCCATCCTGAATTTTGTGCAAATGATTTCTTCAAACTAACACCAGCACAAACACCGCCGCCAAGAATGATTAGTAATGCTGTCCCTATTAACTCCCCTAAAAATGGTGACATATAACCCCTCCATAATCAAATTAAAGCGCTTTCAGTGAAAGAGAAAAATTAAATTTTCAAAAGAAAAAATCCACAAATACAAGCTTCTATAAAATCATAGAAACAATGAAATGTGGATCTCTTCTTTTCTCCGTCACGTTTATTAACTTATCTATAATGTTAAACCCATTTGAAAGCGGTGTCAATTAGTTTTTTCACATTTTTGTCACTTTCTATGAAAATGTTTCCATAGCTCTTTTTTCGACGTGGTAATCGCTGTTGCACCAGCTGCTAGAGCCCTTTCCACATCATCCACAGTACGAATAAATCCGCCTGCCAAAATAGATAATCCAGTTCGCTCTTTCATTTCCGCAATTACGTCCGTTAAAGCCCCTGGAAGCACTTCAATGTAATCTGGCTTTGTCTTTTCTAAAAGGGCACAACTCTTTTCCATTGCACTAGAATCAATTAAGAAAACCCGTTGAATCGCAACGACACCTTTTTGCTTCGCTTTCATAATCACACTAGACTTTGTAGATAACACACCGTACGGACGAAACTCTTGGCATACATATTCCGTTGCATACGCATCACTTTGCAAGCCATGAATTAAATCCACATGTAAAAAGACTTTTTTACAATACTGCTTTGCTAATGCCACAACACTTTTCAACTGACCAACATGAATATCTAAAATTACAATATATTCATATGAACTATGTAACAGCTTCTCTAAATCTTTTATTTGCCGAACCGCTGGTAATATTTTTTGTTCATGAAATTCCATTTGAAAATCCCCTTTTTCGTATCTTCCTATTTCTTATAGTACACCAATTAGGGAAAAAGAAAAGATGGTACCTTTGTTCCAGCTGGGCTCGATGATTGTTGTGTTGAATATCGTCGAATGATCTTTAAATCGTGTCGAATCGTCGATATCGGTGAACAAGAAAAAACGGGACTGACCCTAAAGATAGGTCAGTCCCGTTTTTTCCTAGCAATGACTTACATATTAGCACCTAGCGTTGAAACTTGCCACTCTACTCCGAACTTATCTTTCACTTGGCCATATAATGGACTCCAGAACGTTTCTTGAAGCGGCATTACTACTTGGCCACCGTCTTGTAACTTTTCAAACACTTCTTTTGATTTTTCTGCATTTTCTATGCGAATAGCGATAGTCACTTGTGATCCAACTTGGTGTGGCTGGCCTGGGAATGTGTCAGAGATCATCAAATCCGTATTACCAATTTTCAAATGCGCATGTAACACACGGTCTTTCGCCTCAGCAGGAACCTTGAATTCCGGATTTTCAGGCATGTCTCCAAACGTTTGAAGGCTTACAACTTTTGCATCCAATGCGCTTTCATAGAATTTAACAGCCTCTTGTCCATTACCATTCGTCACTACATACGGGTTAATACCTAAAATCATCACAAGCACCTCTTTCTAAAATGTTTAACATATGTAACCGCATAACAGAACATACGTTTCTGTTATTTTATCATATATTACATGTTTGTGAAACTATTTTACTTCGTTCGTGCAATGAAAAAAATCGACATCTTTTTTTCAAAATACGTTTTGGAACTGAAAAATAAGCACTTTTAAGGATATTAGTACCATAAATGAACGTTTTTAGTACTCATACCATAGACTCCTCCTTATGCATAAATTTACAACATCCTTTAGCTTACACATGAAACTGTTCTAAAGATGGAAATGCCTGAAATATAAATAGAATGAAAAGGAGTGAGATAATAATGGAAGTAAGCACCTTTTTAGGACTGTTTTGGGGATGGATGATAGTTATCGTATCAGGAATGCTTTTCGTACGTCCATCGGTACTACGTGAGCTGAAAAAATTAGTAGTCGAGGACAGAGGATTTGGGATTATGTATGGCCTTCTATCTATTTTTTTAGGGTTAGGCACTGTTATCCTTCATAATGTATGGGCACTCAACTGGCAAGGATTCATCACAATCATTGCATGGCTCGCTCTATTAAAGGGCATTTACGTAATTGCATATCCTGAACCTTCCAAGAAAACCGACTTCGAAGTACGGATACTATCTACGCGTATAGCACTCGCTATCGTTGGTGCTTTGGCTTTATGGATGCTTGTAGTAATCTATATGAAATAATCTGTAATTCGAAATAGCAACAAGTCTCAGTAGATTCGTTAAGATCAAGATAGTCACCAGAAAAATATGCTTAACGTTGTAAATCCGCATTTTCCTGACACTCCCACATTTAAAAGGAGATGAGTAGATGAAATTAAATCACTTAAATTTATGTGTGAATGATTTATCGGCAGCGAGAGATTTCTTTGAAACATTTTTTGATTTTCAATTTTTAGAACAGAAAGGAAAAGCTCTTGTAGTCATGAGTGATAATGATGGATTTATTCTTGTATTAAGTGATCCAAAAGCGTTTAAAGGTGGAAAAGATGCGATATACCCAGAAGCTTTTCATATTGGTTTCTTAGTAGAAGAACCAAATGAAGTTAATCAAGTATATAATCGCTTAATAGAGGGAGGTATTGAAATAGATAAAGAACCTTATAAGATAAGAGGTAATAGTTATGGCTTCTACTTTACGGTATTTGATGGATTGTGGATTGAGGTTTCTTGTCTTGACTATAAAGACGGGAAAAGAATTTCAAAACTTAATGCTACGAAAGATTCTAAACGTTAATAAACTATCGGATGCTTTATATACATGTAACATTTTTTATGTAAAAAAAGGCTCTCTAAATTTAAAGAGCCTTTACTATATATATCCATTTTAATTTTCCGACATCTTTGTCTAGCTCTGCCTCCTTAGCCATCAGGCTTAAACAGTCGGCTCCGCTTTTCTTTATAAATCGCTGTTATGCAAAATACAACATGACCGCTTCTATGCATGGCAAGATGCTCTCGTCCTCACCTAAAAAAGGGGTTTTTATGTCGTTTTTTTAACTTGTACATATATAGTTAATTCGTATTATATTTCTTTATTGTAATAGTAGTTCAATATTATGCCTCAAAATTATTTCTCATTTAAAGATGAATTGCCTAATAAGCAGTTCATCACCTCTTCAAGCACCAAGCCAGGGGCTAATACGCCTCCTTCTGTACGCCATCCAATACATCCATCTGGTCTTACGAGTACGGCCCCTTCAGGATTTATTCCATATAACTTCCCAAAGATGTTGTCCTGATCAACAAAATCTCCTTTTGGACAAACTCGGTACACATGAATGCTCGTTCCTAAATGAGTAGCAACAGGATGCGCCGCAGTTGACCAAGAGTTATGTTCTGAACCAGTAAATAACACAAAGCTTCTACCCAGTAAATCAAGTATGGAAATACGCTTTCCTTGATAAGTACCCCACATGTGCGGAGCGCGTGTTCCTGGCCTTCCGCCAAGCTCTAAAAGATCCATTCTATGCGGAGTTGTATCTTGATCTATAATTGCTGTCGAACAGTATTTGTACCCTGCAGTAACAGCTAGACTATCCATGTTATTCAAATTATCTTCTTGTTTATTCATAGCACGGAGCAATATACTGCTTGCGTAATCCGTGGTTAATTGTACAACAGGATGCCTCTCCTCATGGTAGGTTTCCAGTAATTTCGGATTCGCCTCATCATGTATAACAGCAGCTAATTTCCAAGCTAAATTGTGAGCATCCTGAATACCTGTATTTGAACCGAATCCTCCCGTAGGCGGCATAAGATGAGCAGCATCACCAACTAAAAAAACACGATTATCTTGAAAACGGACTGCTGTACTCTCTGTCGCTTCCCACGGTGAAATGCTTAATATTTTCACATTAAGATTTGATCTCCCGATGGCTTTTCGAACAATTTTCTGGCAACGCTCTGCAGAAAAATCTTCAGGTGTTTCTCCTTTTAAAGGATTATAGGCAACATGATAAATCCACCGATCGCTATTATTAACTGGAAGAAGTGCACCTGAAACTTCAGGGCGTAAAATCATAGAGAAAATAAAGGCATCCCCTTGTATGAGATCGCTCAAATCCGCTTCAAAGTAAATGTTTATATAATGACCTCCGATATTACCACGACCAGTAGTTGGAATACCTGCATGTTTACGTATAGAGCTTTTGGCCCCATCTGCTGCAATTAAATAATCACTGTGAATAATTTGTTCTTTTTTCGTTTCACGATCTCGTACAATAGCAGTTACTCCTATATTATCCTGCTTGTAAGAAACAAGTTCATGATGAAACCACAGCTTCCCTCCTAACCTCCGGGCCTCTTGCAGCAACATCGGTTCTAAAGCAATTTGATAACACGATGTTCTCTTTGACGGGCTAATCTTTTTAATGATTGCGGCCATACTTTTATCACTTTCGTACTGAGCTATTCTAGTCCTTTTTAACTCTTCAGGGTCTGCTTCAGCCATTGTATTTACAGTAATCCTTCCACGGCAGTTCTCTAGTAACTTTCCAGCGGCGCGAATGTTTTTTTCTAAACCTAATTCTCGGAATAATTCCATCGTACGAAAAGTAATTCCCCCTGCCTTCGGATGAATCGCAGTCGTAGCATGCTTTTCAATAAGTAAATAATCAACTTTATGATGCGCAAGAAATAATGCAGAGGTTAGCCCTGTCAAACCGCCTCCAATAATTAAAACTGGAACATGATTAGATTTCATTTATATGCTCCTTTCATATAGCACCTACATAAATTTCGCTGAGCTCAGTAGCCTAAATATAATAAGAAAATTATGAAAAATGTAGACTTATTTTTTATAATTATTTATCATATAGATAGAGTACGCCCCAAAATACATTAAGATATGTAGAACAAGAGTCCTTCAAATTGGATATTCAAGAAGAAAAGCTAAAATATCTTATTTTGATTAAAATAAGATATTTTAGCTTTTCTTTTTTATAAACCATTCAACTTTATTTCAAAGCATCACAACGAAAAAAGGATGGTAACCATTCGGCTACGCATCCTCTTTTATAAGTATTAAAGCAAAACGGAATCCTCATCCTTATCCAGATGACGTCGCTCCCGTTCTTCTGCGAGGCGTTTCATATACACTTCGCCTTCTTTTTCAATAAACTCATTATCAATTTCTTGCTCTTTTTTGGACGTATATAAGACCATATAACCGCTCACAACAATTCCAATAATAACAAGATAAATCCACCATGGTAAAGTTTCCATTCTAGTTCCTTCCTTTCATCAGACAAGCTTTGTTAGTTTCACTGTATGAAAGGAAGGAAGATTTTATGACTCTTTTATTTTGAAGAAACTTTCACCTTAGCGATGAATCCAAACTGCTCCTGCTGACTTATCATCAGCTTGACCTACTACTTCAAATTTCAGTCCAAGATTTGGAACTTTTCGTCCTGCATCTGGAATTAAGTTGTTCATATATACTTTAGAGTCATCAAATTTAGCCACGCCTGGTAATCCTTTATAATCAAATACTCCGCGTGATGGCGAATTTATTTTCCACGCTGGTGTTTGATCAAACGAGAACGCAGCATCTGCAATTTGATAACGCGTACTACTTTTCACAGTCGGCTGACCATTTAATGTTCCTACAATTGCGTCTGGATGAGAATCTACTACCCCAAGGAATCCTTCGCCTGGATGTACACCAACCCAGTTATCTGTAAAACTTTGGTCTGCATACCATACAACAAGCCCTGTATTGTAAACTGGGCCGCGTCCGTATTGCAGTGCTTCATCAGAACCAGCATAGTTTCTCCACTCTAAGTAGTAGTTATGTTTCTTATATTCAATTCCATTAGAAACAGTAAAGCCTTTTAATCCAAAGCTTGCTTGCCCCTCTGCATCATCAGAGAAAACAACTTTATTATCTACAGTTAAAGTCGCATTATCAAGCGCAAATCCTCTGTAAGCTACAGCAACATCTGTTAAATATTCAAATTGTAGTTTTACTTTCTTACCTTTGAATGGGCTTAAATCATAAGATTTATCAATCCACTTATCATTTGTTGTATCCACACCATTCTTGATGTCTTTGTCACCCATTCTATCAAGCTTTGTTTTCGTTCCATCTTCTGTAATCGCATATACATCAACGAAATCATACGCTGCTTCTAGTTCATAGAATGCTTTGTAATCAAATTTTGCAGTCGTTGTATTTGTTAAATCGAATAATGGCGTCTCTAATGTTGTATGGATGTCATTTCCTTTTGTACTATAATAAAATTTCTTTCCAAAACCAGGTTCAATGTTTTTCACTTCTTTATCAGGTAAGTTTACACGAATCATTCCTGGACGTTTTGACTTTGTAACACTTTGGTCTAAATACGTTGCCGATCCGATACCACGAAGTTTATCATAGTCTACGTCAACAATGTTTGCCCAGTTACCCTTCATATTTTTTTGGAAGAACTCTTTATTTTGCGGAGAGAAACTTGTCGGTTCTGTTCCAGCAATTCTTCCAGCCCAGCTGCCGCCGCTCATAATAGACCAAGCTTCAACTGGTTCACCTTGTCCAGAATACTTTGTATCGTACTCATCCGGTAAACCTAAGTCATGACCAAATTCATGAGCAAATACACCAACTGCACCATCTTCAGGCTCGATTGTGTAATCATATGCAGCCATCTTTCCGCCCCAGTTTGGAACAGATGCTTTCGTTCCATCGATTGCATAAGGTTTTGCACCAAGTTTTGAACGGTGAGACCAAATTGCATCATCCTTCAATTTTCCGCCGCCAGCTTCTTGGCCAACTCCAGCGTGAACAACCATTAAATGATCAATAATTCCATCTGGTTCATTTTTATTACCGTTACCGTTGTAATCATATTGATCAAATTGATCAAAATCAGCTAAATTCATTCCTTTTGCTACTGCTGCTTTTAACGCGTCTTTTACTAAATCACGTGGTCCTAGAGGTCCTTTATTATCATGACCAGTGCCAGCATCAGCGCCGTAATCTGCAGCTTTACCTGGAACAGTCAACCATTCCGTTACAGTACCATCGACTGTATAGCTGCCGCCAGATTGCTCTTCATAATATTGCTTAAATGTTTTAATTTTCGTGTCATTGAATAACGTAAATGGCTCATCACCAAATAACATGTTTTGATAATGCTCACGATTAAAATCATTCGCAAACATATATCCTGGTTCTTGAGCAATATTGTTATGTTTAAAATCATTAAACTCTACAAGTAACACAAGAACTTTATCTTTACGAACAGCACCGTTATACTGCGCTTGCTTAGCTGAAGACGTTGGCACTTTACCATTTAACTTTCCAGCATTAAATCCGGGTGCTTGTCCATTTGTTGCACCATTCTCAGTTTGATGCTGCTGCTCTTTCTCTTTCATTTTTGAATCTTTTACTTTTTTCATAAAGTCAGTAGCTTCTTGAGTAAGGCTGTCTTCTGGCGTTGTTTCCTTTCCAGGATTTTCGCCATTCTTCTTCTCTATATATTTTTCTACAGCCTTTGAAGTTTCTGCTTGTGATGCAGATGGATCAATAACTCCGCGTTGTTTCAACGCATTTGCCAAGCGTTCTTCCGGTATTAAATGCTCATCTATGAAGCTAGACGGCGCTGGTGATGATTCTGCATACGCAGCATGACCACCGAAAGCAAACATAGAACTAAGCATAGCCCCTGTTGCCAACACTGAAAAAGTTTGTAATTTTCTGTTCTTTTTCAACGTAGTCCCTCCCTATTATGTATAAGTTACCGACTCTTTTTGTCGATATTTATATATTATTATCGATTGGTGTAATTTTCAATATTTTTGTAATATATCGAAAATTGGATGTGTATTATTTTATTAGAATAATTTTTTCTGCAGTAAAACGGATTATTTTTTGTTCTATTTCACACTTCAATAATCAAAAAAAAAAATTCTACCATAGCAGTAGAATCTTTTTTCAATCTTTTTAGTTATGAAATGTCGGTTTATAAAACGAACGATTATCAAGCGCAAAAACACGCTCTGTATATTCACCTGGTTTCGTGCGGCTCAGTGCACGGTCCATCATATTCATCTTCGCATCTAAGTTATCAATATAATGTAGAATTTCTGCTTCTCTTACAAGCGGCGGCTTCGGACTGCCCCACTCTGCTTTGCCGTGATGTGATAAGACGATGTGCTGAAGAATCAATATTTCTTCTGTTTCAATTTTTAGTTCGTCTGCTGCTTTGCCAATCTCATTTACCATGATGGAGATGTGGCCAAGTAAATTTCCTTCTAACGTATATGTTGTGGAAATTGGGCCTGATAATTCAATGACTTTACCGAGGTCGTGTAAAATCACGCCTGCATACAATAAGTCTTTATCAAGAGACGGATATAGCGCTGCAATTGCTTTTGCTAAGTCAAGCATCGACACAACGTGATATGCCAGTCCTGAAACAAACTCATGATGATTTTTCGTTGCAGCTGGGTAATCTAAAAATTCTCCTTGATACTTATTCAGCAAATGTCTTGTAATGCGCTGAATATTAGGGTTACGCATTTCAAATATGTATTGTGTAATTCTCTCAACCATATCTTCTTTTTTAAGCGGTGCTTTTTCCACAAAATCAGAGATATCATTTACTTCACCTGGATTTGCCACACGAATTTGTTTGACGCGAAGTTGAATGCGGCCTTTATAATTTTGAATATCTCCCGCTACTTTCACAATTGTTTCTGCTACATATTGCTGCTCTACTTCAGGTGACACATCCCATAGCTTCGCTTCAATATCTCCGCTTTGATCTTGCAAAATGACCGTTAAGAATGGTTTCCCGTTACTTGCAATCCCTTTTGTTGCCGATTTAATCATTAAATATAACTCGACTTGCTCACCAACTTCATACTGTGCAATTTTCTTTTTCATATATTTTCCTCCACCGTCATCGATATAGTTAGTATAGCATATATAAATCCATTTTAATTTCTCAACATATAAATCCCTGTTATGCAAGGTAAAAAGTAACTTGCACTCGTTTTCTATCTTTATTTTAGCATTGCACGTGGCAGAAAAAAGCCCTGACCGCTTCTCTGCATGGCCAGATGCTCTCGTCCACGTAAAAAGAGAGGGGGATATGTTGTTTTTTCAAATTGTATTTATATATTACATCGCTTTTCCCTTACTGCTTTAATCGCTGAATTTCACCTTCTCCAAAGAAAGGTAAAAGATGCTTGTGACAAGTAAAGAAAATGACTTGCCGCTCTTTCGCTAATTCCTTCATAAGATGCACGGTTCGCTCTGTTCGCAGCACGTCAAAATGGACGAAACTATCATCAATAATAAACGGATACTGCCCTTCAAACGTATGTGCAAGCGCAAACCGCAGCGATAAATAGAGCTGCTCCGCTGTTGCTTGGCTTAATTCATGACTATAAAAACGCAGTCCATCTTTTCGTTCTACAATAAACGGCTCTTCTGCATCTGGCGAAAAGACTTTTACATAGTTTCCGCCCGTTAAATATACAAAATACTCTTCTGCTTTTTGCAAAATACGCGGCAGCTGCACTTCATGATAATACTTCTTCGTTTTACTTAATACCGCCTTTGCCGCCGCATATGCTGCCCACTTTTTCACCTGTTCACGCACTTGTGATTTTTTCAGTTCCCACTCATGAAGGACATCACCGTACGTACGGCCTTCTTCTAACTGTGCGATATCGTGGCGCAGAGCTGCAAGTGTATGCGTCAATTCTTTTTCCTCCCGCATTAGCCTATCTATTTGCTCCTGCTCTTTTTGTCGCTCCTCTTCATATCCATCTAGGTGATAACCGCTCTCTAGCGCTGACGTCATTAATCGCCCTTCCAATATATCCATTTGCGGAATTAACCGATCAAGCTGCTGCTGCTTCTCTTCCATCTGCTCCGCTTGCTTTGCCGCTGTTAAAAAAGCCTCTTCATCAGATGCTGCAGCAATGTCCCAAAGCTGCTGACGTTCTTCCAATAGATGATGAATCTGCTGTTCTACTCCAGCATACTCTTCTTCCCACGCTATAGCCTTTTCTGTCAGCTGCTTTTTCTGCAATTGCTTTTCCTTTTCTTTCTGTACATCTTTACTTAAACCATACAAAAATAACGACGGTGTATCCACGCTTCTTTCTGTAACAACCGTTAGCTTCATTAGTTTATGTTCAAATTGAGAAATCATGTCTCCCTGTACTTCTTTTCGTTCTTGCTGCTTCGCTAATTCGCGATACAATTGCTGCATCTTTTCTATTCGTTCAAACGCTGGTAATATGTGACCGTACGTAAAACTATGTGGCAATGCATACGTCTCTTTATACAATTTCACCTGTTCATTCACTCCAAACAAGTCACGTTCCCACTCATCATATTCAGAAAGAACACGTTCATACCCGCGCTCAATTTGCCTTAACTTAAATTCCTCACGCTCCAATAGCTTCCGCACTTCATCGTCTTTCTCAAGACGATACCTGATTTCAAGCGCTTCATCGCTTTCCTGTTCATCCGCCCCCTTACTATACATCACATAAAAAACAACAAGACCAATTAACAAAAAAACCCCTGCAAACAATAACCTACGATTATCCATGAAAACACCGGCAAGCAATAGCAAAACATCCATAACGAACAATGCCATTGCTGTTTTATTCATTTGCACCGCACTACGATTTCGTTTCTGCCGGGACGCTGCACTTTGCACCTTTGGCAAATATCTCTCCCGCTCCTGGACCGGTAATGTTTGCGACTGCAGCTTTTTCACCGCTTCTTCCTGTTCCTCTAACTGCTCCTGTGCTGTTTTAAACCGTTCATCTAACTGTTGCTTACGCTTTTCTAACTCTTTTGCTTGCTGCACCATTTGCGTAATCATTTCCTTCATAGCTAAGCTCGTCTGAAAAGAAAGAACGTCCTCACGTGCAAATGCTGCGCCGATTTGCTGCTGCAAATCTTGTATTTCTTCTTCTATATGTAAAATGCGCCCTGTCAAATCCCGCACTTCTTGCAGCGCTGCTTCATAAGACATATGCTGCAAACGAAGTTCTTCTACGTACATATCTTGCTGAAGCAACTCCTCATTTACTTGCAACGCGTCTATTTCAGACTTTGCACTATCTAATTTCTTTCGCAGCGCCTCTCCTTGCAATTGAAGCGGTTCAAGCCGTGCTTTTATCCCTTCATAACGCCGCAAACCATCAACTGGAAATGCAAGTCCTGCATGTTGCTGTAAAAACCGTTCACACGCACGCTTTTCTAAAAAGAGCGGCTGCAACGCTTCTAGCACTTCATAATCTTGCTTTCGTTTCCCCGCTTCTTGCTGCTCGGTGCGAATAATAGAAAGGCGCTCTTCCATACTCTTTTTCTTTCCGACAAGCTCTTCATACGCGGCAATTTTCCCTTGCCAATCTGCAAGCTGATCTTGCAGATTTTTTAACTCCTGCAACGCCACATTAATTTCCGGCTTGCGGCCATTTGGCTTAAAGCGCTGCTCCATTTCCTTCTCAAGCATTTTTTCCAGGCGTAACAACCCATCGCTGCCAACTGCACTTGCGGAAAATAAATAATTGCCAATATCTCCTTCACCGATATGGTGAATGTTTTGCAACCCATGCATGTCAAAGGAAAAGACAGAATCAAACAACTGCTCATTCATTCCCTTTAACAGCAGCTTTAAAACTTCCTCACCGCCTGTTTTCCCATCTGCAAAATAAACTGTCACTTCCCCGGCCGCCGTTTTCGGAAGACGCTCAATTTTTAATCGACCGTACTCCCTAGTAGAAACCGTAATCGCACCGCCGTATTTCCCGCCTTCCTTCGGCTCATAGCGGCGCTGCCCCCTTGTTGGAAAACCAAATAAAATACTCTTCATAAACGAACGAATCGTCGACTTCCCCGCCTCGTTTTCCCCGTACAATACGGTAAGCATAGAAAGGTTCAGCTGGACATTTTCTAATTTTCCATATCCGTAAACATGAAGTTTCTCAACTCTCATCCCTTACTCCTTTCTTGCTCTAATAATTGCTCTAAAATAATATTCTCGGCGCCCTTTTGAATCTCTTTCTTTTCTTCTTCAGAAAACGAATGGAGCACCTTCCTTGCAACAGGTGAAGTCCAAATTGTTCGCAGCACCTCATCCATACTCGAGAACGATTCAAGCTCCTGCAGTACATTCCCAATAAAATGATTCTCTTTCTTCAACGTCTCAATTTCCGCAAACGAAATCGTTTCATTCTTCCATTTCACAACATGTACAAAATTACTGCGCTCCTCGCCAGATGAGACAATATGAAGAATTTCTTCTACGCGCTTCTCATCACGCAAATAAGAAGCAAGCGGTCCTTGTCCTGTAAACGTCATCGTCACAAGCAAACCTTCCTCTTCTCTTCGCATACCGTTCATGCTCTCCGTACACGTATGAATAAGATCATCGACCGTTTCTAACTCATCAATAGGAATAGAAACCTCACCCCAAACAACATCATTCGTACGGAAAAATGTCAGTTCTGTCCCTTGCTGAGACAAGGAAACAACATACGCACCTTTCTCTCCTGTTTCCTTTCGGTGCCGCCCTTGAATATTGCCAGGGTACACAATGCATGGTTCTTCTGCTAACACTTCACGTTTATGTATATGACCAAGCGCCCAGTAATCAAACTCTTTCTCCTTCAGTTCACGAATTTGAAACGGCGCATACCGATTATGATCCGCATCTCCTTCCACACTTCCGTGAAGCATGCCGATATGAAACGGTGCACCTGTCATCTTTTTATATTGCTCTGTCATATTATCCGTCACAGCTTGCTGCTGATAACTAAATCCGTAAATGGAGACAAGGAGCTCCCCGTTTTTATAAAATGATTTTTCTTCTATATAAGGCTCTGTGAAAATATGTACATTACTTGGAAACTCAATTGCCGCCCAGCTTCCGCCTAAATGATCATGATTGCCGTGAATCACATACACCGGAATATCATACTGCGCCAGACGCTTCATTTGCTCACGAACAAACACCTGCGCTCGCAAACTTCTCGTCTCTGCATCATATAAATCACCCGCAAGCAAAACAAAATCAACCTGCTCTTGAATCGCTTTATCCACAATGCGCGCAAACGAACGAAACGTACTTTCCTTCATTCTTTCCCATATAAAAGCCGGTACATTCAGTTCCATCCCTTTAAACGGACTATCCAAATGCAAATCTGCCGCATGAATAAACTTTACTTTTTTCACAACATAACGTCCTTTCTCCGTCATACTCTGCCCAATCAAGTTCATACTGGCTTTGATCTTCCTCGTTTCTCTTTGAATCTTGAAACGGGAAACTTACTGCCTAAATGCATTTTGATTTTTCAATATCTAAGTCACTGCTATACAGAAAAAAAGAGCCTACACTCGCTTTTTCTCTTTGTTTTAACTTCGCATGTAGCAAAAAAGTCACTGACCGCTTCTATACACGGCCAGATGCTCTCGCCTACCTAAAAAAATAGTTTTTGTTGTTTTTTCACTCATTCACAGTCCACTAATAGGTAAAGTTTCACTTTATTTTAACACTTTTTTTCGAATTGGGGATGCGCCCGAAACGGCTAGATACTCTCGTCCTTATTAAAACAACAAAAATAAGCCAGATGTAAAAAAACATCCAGCTTATCTTTATCATTCGTTACGTTGTCCTACTTATACTTTAGTCTTTTTTACCTTTCGCTTCCACACCTTGTGTTTCCAACTTATTCAGTAATTCATGATACCTTTGCATTTCTTGCTCACTATTATCCCAGGTTTCTCCGTAAATATGATTAATTTCCTTCCCTACAAATTCTAATATAAAAGTGCTATCATCACTTTTCACCGATAAGTATGTATTTGTTCCTTCTTCATAATTTCTATCAAGATGTGAATTTTTTAATTTCTCTACACTTGGTTGTCCTGCCTTTTCCATAACAATTGGTACATACTGATCTGCTACAATTTGGCGAAGCGAATTCTCGCTAAAGTCACTTATTTTTAATGAATGGAATATGAGTGTAACCATAGGCACATTTAATTTCGTTTGATCTATTTTAACGTTATGTGCAGACTCAGTAATACTCTTTTTCTCTTCTAGGCTTATATTTGGCATCGGATTTTTATCCTCTTTATGATAAAGGTTAAATACTTGCACAGCACGGAAAACGAGAGTAAGAGACAGCGTAACGATTAAATAAATTTGCCATCTGTTATACCGCGGAGATTCAATATTGGAATACGATTGAATTTCCTTATGCTCTTTCGATGATAACTGCGGTTGTGTGGCTGCAGCTACTTCTTCAATTGGCTGTTTCTCAAACACAGCTCCAGTGCTCCAAAAACTTGCTAATTGTGATTCAACTTCTTCTTGTGATAATTTCGGCGTTGAAACTACCGCAGGTTCTACTTTATCAAGTGTACGTGCCATTTTAGAAATTTCTTGCTTTCTTGTAAATTGATTTTTACGTAGATTTTCTTTCGCATCAAATGATGTTCCTAAACCAACTTCTTTATAAATCTTCTTTTTAATTCTAGAAGAAATGAAATACATAACAAGAATTGCAATATAAACACTCCCTGCATACCAACCAGTTGCATATACAGGCAAAATGAGCCAACCTAACAAACTTAACAAGCATAAACAATAAAATATTTTTGGATTCTTGGAACGTACAAACCTAAATAACGAACAAAACTTCACAAAAGCTTGACCTACAACATGTGAAAAACCTGCGGTAAACGCACAAAACTTATTTTTTGTCCCAATCGTACTCTTATAAAGCTCATATACTCCTTTATCATTTGGGTCTAGCCGCATCGCGACTTCCGCTAACATCCTTGCTTTTTTAAAATTCCCCTTATGTTTTGCTATATTTGCAAATAAAACGAGATTGAACGTATTTTCTGGATTTAACTCTAAGGCACGCTTTTCGGCTTTTAATGCCTCCTCTTTTCGTTTAGGGAAGGATGCATAAAGAACATACGCGTACCTTCCTACATATATTTCATTTTCAGGATCCAACTCCATCGCTTTCTCGAAATAAACAAGTGAATCCTTAACGCTTTCACGACATCTAAAAACTTCGCCCATATAGAAGTAATACTGACCATCTTCAGGATAATTTTTTATACCGATTTCCGCTAGTTCTTCTATTCTTTCAAGATCGTTTTGACGACCGAAAATATCTAATCCCACTGAGAGAACTTGCTCATTTAAATGATCGAGTTTAAGCGCCTCCTCCAAGTACTTATTTGCATTATCTTTGTCATCAAACCCATAAAAATAAACATAGCTTAAACAAAGGTATCCGGAAGCATCTTCTGGATCTTCCTCTATAAGTATTTCAGCCTCTTCCATTGCCCGTTCAGCATCGCCAATCTTCACCAAATGCTGAATTCTTCTAAAGTTATCCTCCATCACTTGACTCATCCCTGCCCTTATTTTCTATTTCAACCTATGCTCTTCCATATAATCGAGCACCTTATCAAAATCCTTATTTACATCGCTAAATGTTGCATAATTTTTCGCTGTTGAAAACCAATCTAACGTTGTTGGCTGACGTTTCTTCATCGCTTCTAACAAATCTTCGTTGGAAAGCGGCTGCAGTTGTCCTGTTTCAAATGAACGTTGAATTGCTTGATTAATCGCATCCTCAACTAAAAACGTTAAATCAGCGCCTGAAAAATGTTCCGCATATTTTGCGACAATATCAAGCTGTAAATCTGTTCGAGGCTTATCTTTTGTCTTTAAGTCTAGTATTGTCAGACGTTCTTCATAGCTCGGCGGTGCCACAAAAACAAGTGAATTAAAACGTCCCGGACGGCGGAGTGCCGGATCAATATACCACGGTGTATTCGTCGCTCCAATAATATAGACACCTTCATTAAAAGAATTCATTCCATCCAGTTCTACTAGCAGTTGATTCACTAATGTACGTTGATGATGGGCGCCCATCTTCTGTCTATTCCCGCCAAATGCATCTAACTCATCTATAAACAAAATACAAGGCTTTGTTTTCCGTGCTTCTTCAAAAACCTCATGTAAATTTTTCTCAGCTTCACCTGACCACATAGATAGGATAGCTTGTAGCTCCAAATGAATAAAATTCGCATTAATTTCCCCAGCTACTGCACGCGCTAAAAACGTCTTCCCACAACCAGGAGGACCATAAAACAGCAAACTCCCCCCCGTTTTCTTACCAAATGCTTGAAAATATTCAGGATTCTTAATTGGCATGATGAAATCCATATTAATTTGCTTCTTAATATCTTCCATCCCGCCAACATCTGCAAAACTCGTTTTACTTTCTTCTACTTCTACCATTCTATTTTGCTCTCTATCAAAAGAGATTACTTTAATTTTGTCATAATATTTCTCCACTTCATTCACCCTCTTTTTTATTTATGTATAATATGAAACTTCCAACGATTGGACGATGTCAAGGAGAATCTACCCCTTATCTTCCCAACTACCCGATACATGCTTTTTATATAGCTATTACAATTGGGCGGGTATCCCGATAGCAAAAAATATAAATCTTTAATCAACAAAAATTATCATAACAAACAAGATACTTTCACATGGAAGTTTCACTTTTGCATTTATCTAACTTCTAACTATTCTTCTTTGATTTTCTTACTTCTTTATCCAACCAAATAAACGTCACGATTAATATAGCACCCACAGCTGTAAATAGAATGCCAGGTACCAATAACCATAAATTCCCTCTACTCCACCAAATTAAATCTATTCCTAAAATTAAACATATGATCCCTATTATCATCTAATCTCATTACCCCTTTTTCATGAAAATTTTTCTTTGTTTGTAAAGACATTCCTTTAGAATTATACCTTTTTACGTCCAAACTGTTAAACATAAAGTGAAACTTCCATCAGTGGAGGTTTTTCTTCATCCCCCACTGATGGAAAGCCCACCCAATCGGGCGCATGCCAGCAGTTATCTCCCACCTATCTTCTTAAGAAAAGCGGAAGTGGCTCGTTCAGAATGTAAGGGGGATGGAGCTTCTGACGTATAGGGTTTTTTCCTCGTAGGAAGAAGCGAAGCCACCAAACATTCTAGCCACTGGAGCTGGACAATGCTTTCTCAGAATCTTGAGGTGGGAGTATTACTGCCCACGAATAGCGGGATAAAATTTTTACCTCTTCATTTCCCCAGTGACCTTGCGTATCATTAAATAATCCATCTTACTTATTACAAATAATGTCACATATTTCTTTTGCATAATTGCCCATTTTGTGACACAATAGTTATAACATTCTGATTATTTTTGGGAGGAATTTTCATGGGCATATACACACTAACAGTTTTCGAAAAAGACGGTTCCAAAGTACTAGATGAATCATTTGAGGCTACGACAGAAGCAGAAGCAAAATCAAAAGGTGAAACCCTTTTACGAGACAAACAATTGTATGACCACACGCACCGCTGCACATCTTCAAGCGGAAAGCTTGTCTTATTCCAGCGCTAAAAAAAGAAGCGTTACACCGCTTCTTTTTCACACTATATCTTCTTCACACCACAGAAACACAACTTCTACAATTCGATTGCCAAATCGAACACGCTTATTCCACATACCTGTTTGAATAAGGCGCTTTAACTCATCCTTCATGTTATCCGTCCACTGCTGAATACTTTCTTTCCGATTGTACGGATAAATACTTGGAAACTCTTCATGTAAGAGACGCAAGCTTTCCGCATCTAGATGAAAATGAAAAAAATAATTTGCAGTCAGAGAAGGATCCTGCAATTGTAAAAACGGATGGTCAATTTGCTTCTTATTACGATAAAACGTAAAAATATTGACCTTGCCACTCGTAATCTGATCAATTTGAATTTCGTGTTTTTCAATAATCACGCTGTTCAATCCACCTCAATATATACTACTTCTAGTATATATGTCTTTGACAAAGAAGTTAACCTCTTTCCTATGGAAATTCATCATTTTACAAAAAATACAATCAGAATCACTCCAAACAAGAAAGGAAGCGATCATATGCATTTCGGCAGCAAAGGTTGGTACGTAAGTGAGTTGAAAAAATTAGGTATCCGTACTTATGAAGGTAGAAAACTAGAGTCATATCGTACGCATATTTTGGCTAGTTTGCTTGAGAAGGCTAAGAGACAGTCGGCTTGATGGAGGAAAGCTCCTTCTTATACGGGAGGAGCTTTTTTGAAATTAACAAATAGCTTGGCATCACTTGTATAAGTAGTGCCTTTTTCTTCTTTCATTAACGGACTCTTAAATAGTACAGGCTCTACAATCCGCTACTTAATTATCACTTACCTCAATCAAGAAAATTCTCTCCCCGAACCCACCGCGCTTTTCAGCTTTTTCTTTGCGGACTTTTTCCACATCTTCGAGCGTTACGCCTTCATGCTGTGCTAGTGCGTTGATAAGCTCCAGTAAATCCGCTAGTTCCTCTACTTTATGCTCCTGTGTTTCCGCTTCTACATATTCCGTTAATTCTTCTCCTGTTTTCTTACACATTTCTTCTATATATTCTTTTTCATCTAACATTCTTGTTGTGCATGTCTTTCCTGTCTTTTCAATAATTTCTGGGATACGATCACGTACTAGTTTGTTGTAGATTGGCATCGCAAGTCCTCCGCTATTTTGAATTTAATTCTATTATTATAGCATGCAGAAAAATCCACACTTTCCATAAGTAAAACAAGCTTTCCTTTTCCTACTGAAGCATATACTGTTAAAAATCTAAAAGGAGAAGATTCATCATGTATTACGGAACAAAAGGCTGGTACGTGTATGAGTTGAAAAAGCTTGGAATTAATTATTATGAGGGGCGAAAATTAGAAAGTTACCGGGCGCATGTTTTAAGGAGTTTGTTATTGACAAAGCAGCAAGAGCAGAAAGAGAAATAAACTTTCTGCTCCACTCTTATAAAAAAACCTTAAAAAATTAAGGTTTTTTTATATAGAATCAGCATTTTCCGTTTATTGTCTAGACAAGATAAAATTGAAATGTTATATTACAATTTCGTAATTATTATCAAAATAAAAAAAGGAGGAACCTTATATGCAATGGTATTTAAACGTACTTAAAAACTATGTAGGATTTCAAGGAAGAGCTCGTCGTAAAGAATACTGGATGTTTTCTCTTATTAACTTCATTATCTTCTTTATATTTTCAATACTTGGGGAAATAGCAGACATATTTAACATTCTATTTGGACTTTATACTTTAGCAATCCTATTACCATCCTTAGCTGTTGGTTTCCGCAGACTACATGACACCGGAAAAAGCGGATGGTGGCTATTGCTGGGCTTTATTCCTCTCATCGGTAGTATCGTTCTCCTTGTATTCTGTTGCCAGGATAGTCAAGAAGGCGATAATAAATATGGCCCAAATCCTAAGGCTGACGAAAACTATTAATATTGTTCTTACTACATAAGCAGATAAACAACCCGTGAAGACTTTCTTCATGGGTTGTTTATCTATGTATTTATTTATATATCCGTTTCAATTTTTTTACATATAAATCTTTTCTATGCAGAATACAACATAACCTGCACTCGCTCACTCCCTTTGTTTGAAACCTCGCATGTAACAGAAATAAGCCCTGACCGCTTCTATACACGACTAGATGCTCTCGTCCTCCTAAAAAAGGTTTTTAAAACATTTTTTAATCTTCTATCAACATTTGCATTTGACAACTATAAGATTCCGTATTAAAGAAATCGTTAAATAACTCCACCTCAATGAGATTTTTAACTTTCAACTGATTTTCTTTTACATATTTAATGATTTTATTTCTACGTTCCTCTTCATTCTCTTTACTATAGGATAACGTTACATACTTTCCCTTAGGTAATGTCTTTATATTTTGTTCAGCTTCTAAATTAGAGTTCTCTTGCAATCTACTAAAAACATACCTTGGTTCTACACTCCAATCTGCATTAACGTGATAGAGGATCCCTCTTTCCATTGACATTTTTCCGTCTTTATCTTGAATGATCTTCTCTAAATCTGAATAGTAAAGTAGCTCTTTTAAACTTCCCACTTCTTTACATGGTGCTACAATGACATAACGCTGTTCAAAGAACTGAATAGATATCTCATCATGATGTAATATATCTTTAGAACGCTCTACCTTCCTATTTAAGCTATCAATCGTTTTGATGATTTCCTGCATTTTCTTTATGTGTTCTTCTGCTTCATCTCTTTTTAATTGTAAAAATTGTAGTAATTTCTCCGTATCACAGTCCTTAAAAATCTCTTGAAGTTCGACGATACTCGTTCCTAACTCTCTACAGCTTTTTATAATATCTATATGAATAAATTGATCTATAGAATAATACCTATAACCTGTCATTTCATCAATATATCTTGGAGTAAGAATGCCCATTTTGTGATAATATCTTAACGCTTTTATTGTAATGTCTTTCATTTTAGCAACTTCTCCAATAGAAAATAAGTTTTTCATCCTAATCACTTCCTTTATCCCGCATTAACGGGCAGTAAGACCCCCACTGATGGAAGTTTCACTTTATATTCTTTCTTACATTACCCTTGACTCTCCTCTTAAGGGAGACTTTATTATCATAATAAGATATTCACAAGAAAATACTATATAAATTCATTTTAATTTTTCGACATCTAAATCCTTGATACGCATAATAAAAAGTAGCAGACACTCGTTTGCTCTTTCTGTTTTTACTTCGCATGTGGCAGGAAAAGGCCCTAACCGCTTCGATGCACGGCCAGATGCTCTCGTCCCCCCTAAAAGGAAAGGGGTTTTTATGTCGGGTTTTTAATTGGCATTTATATAAAGAGGAGTTTATAACCATGGATAAAGTAATATATAGAAGCCTAGTTAAAGAAGATTATGAAGCTGTTAAAACTTTGATTGGTGAAGCATTTGGTTTCAATGAATTTATCGAGGATAAGAAATTTTT
Source organism: Bacillus sp. NPDC077411 (assembly GCF_044543425.1). Taxonomy (NCBI): domain Bacteria; kingdom Bacillati; phylum Bacillota; class Bacilli; order Caryophanales; family Bacillaceae; genus Bacillus; species Bacillus sp. NPDC077411. The sequence continues at coordinate 624,324 of NZ_JBITWA010000001.1, forward strand.
AGATTCAGTATTAAATATGTACTTGCAAAGTTGTATTTTAGGAAGTTCATTTAGCAAAGTAGCAGAAAAAGACAATAAGATTATTGGTGTTATTTTGGGCGATTCCAAAAAAGACAAAAATCGTTTAAAGAAAGCTCATAATACTTTAAGTCTTGCCTATAGTATGCTTAAAGTGCTCATGGCTAATAAGGAAAATAAAAAATTCATGAAAGAATTCGCAAAGGTTCAAGAAATTTATAAAGAACTTATCAAAGGAAAAGAAGATGATTTTGAAGGTTGTATAGAGTTATTTATTGTATCAGGAGAATCTAGAGGTCTTGGAGTTGGAAAGGCTTTAATGAATCATTTGTATAATTATATGAAAAGTACGGATGTGAAATCTTTATATTTATATACAGATAATAGATGTAACTATGGGTTTTATGACAGTCAAAACTTTGAGCGTATCAATGAAAAAGAAATTTATTTTGATTCAACGGAAGCAAAACTTAATGTATTTTTATACTGTTATGATTTTTAACGAATGGTAAAAACCGTACCTCTTATTTAGGGTACGGTTCACCGCAGCTCATGTAAATGAGATTTTTTCCTTAGACGAATTGCTTTTTTACGATTCAAGCCTATTTCATTCATTTTCTATTAGAAATTCGTCTATACCGCCATTAAATTCATATTATATATGATAAACAATATTTGATTTTTAAAAAAGGAGGCAGTTAAGTGTCTTTAAAAAAATTTGTAGATGCATTACCCATTCCTCCTGTCTTAAAGCCAAAAGGTAACTATGATGGAATCCCATTCTATGAGGTAACGATGAGGCAAGTCAAACAAAAATTACATCGTGATTTGCCGCCAACTACCGTCTGGGGGTACAACAGTATGTACCCTGGCCCTACATTCGAAGTAGAAAGAAATCACCCTATTTTTGTAAAATGGGAAAATAAATTGCCCTTTGAACACCTGCTGCCTGTCGACCAAACTGTTCATGGTGCGAAATCAAACCAACCTTCTGTTAGGACGGTTGTCCATTTACATGGCGGTCGGGTTCTTCCAGAAAGTGACGGATATCCTGATGCATGGTTCACAAGAGATTTTAAAAATGTTGGGACGAAATTCGTGACTGAAGTCTACTATTATCCAAACTGTCAACGCCCTACAACACTTTGGTATCATGATCACGCCATTGGAATCACCCGTTTGAACGTTTATGCAGGTCTTGCAGGCTTCTATCTTCTCAGAGATGAAGAAGAGAAAAAGTTGAATCTTCCTAGTGGAAAATTTGAAATTCCGTTGGTCATTCAAGATCGCTCGTTCTATGCCAATGGTGAACTATTTTATCCATCCCAACCAGGAAATATGCCGCCCCCAGCCCCGCAGCCACCTCCACCAATCGACCCTGCATTACCAAATCCGTCAGTTGTTCCGGAATTTTTCGGTAACACAATTTTAGTCAACGGAAAAGTATGGCCTTATCTTGAGGTTGAACCGCGAAAATACCGGTTCCGCATCCTAAATGGCTCCAATTCTCGTTTTTATCGTATGCAGCTGAGCTCTGGGCAAAATTTTGTCCAAATTGGTACGGATGGAGGACTTTTAGAAAAACCAGTCCTAGTATCCGAACTCATCCTTGCCCCTGCGGAACGCGCCGATGTCATTGTCGATTTTTCAAACCATAATAGTGAGAATATTATTTTAACAAATGACGCACCAACCCCGTTCCCTGACGGCGAAAGTCCTTCTGGAGATCTTAAACAGATTATGCAATTTCGCGTCAAACAAACATGCTACAAACCTGACAAAAGTAAAATTCCTGAAAAGTTGAGCTGCTTGGAACAACTTAATCCCCAGGATGCTGTAATGACACGCAAAAACACTTTACTTGAAGCTACCGATAAATTTGGACGCCCTATGCCATTATTAAATAACATGGAGTGGGATCAGCCCATTACAGAAACCCCATATAATGGAACCATAGAGATTTGGGAGCTGTACAATACGACACCAGACACTCATCCGATTCACTTGCACCTTGTCAATTTTCAAATTTTGAATCGTGCTGTATTTACCGGCGATCCAACTGGATTTAATCTTAAAGTCGGGCCACCAATACCACCCGATCCAAACGAGAGAGGATGGAAAGATACTGTTCGCGCCAATCCCGGGGAAGTTACTCGAATTATTGCACGTTTTGGTCCATTTACAGGAACCTACCCGTGGCACTGCCACATTCTTGAACACGAAGATTACGACATGATGAGACCATACGAGGTGCTAGCTAACCCTAGCTTTAACCCACGCGAACAAAATCCAGAACAATGCAGCGATAACTCCTTTTCTCAATGTTTTGACTGTCACAAACGCCGTAAAGATAAATGCAGTAAAAAAAGACGATGCGATGATGATTGAATTCAATATTCAAGTTTAGTTATACATTTTTTAGCAACATTCAAATCCTAACATAAAAAAGAAGAGAAATAATGATTCCTTGATTTCTCTTCTCCTTTTCATTCATTAAAGCGAGTCCGTTTTCATTTAAAGTGGCGGATTTTCCACGCCTAAATGAATCCAATCTTCTTTTGGTGGACCATAAACTCCAAATGGTTTGATTCCTGCTTGACGCATAAGAACTGTAACTTGTCCACGATGATGAACAATGTGCTTAATTAGCCCCATTAAGATTGTAGCGTTTGATTCCTGTCTTCCAAATGCTTCTTGTATTTGCTTTAGGGATTCATCTGTCCATTGTTCTTCAATAACTTTGGCCGCATCGAGACTTATATTTTTAAAGGTTTCAGCAATTTCCTCCGCTGAGGTTGGTACACTTTCTGCATTTTCTACTTCATCTATCTTCAACCCGAAATGAGCTAAATACTCTGGAATACTTGTTGTCAAATGCCACGCAATCCTCCCCAATGTACGACCTTCTAGATACACTTGTTGTTTTAAGGATTCATCTGTCAAACCATCCAAAACTTTTTGAGTTAGTAATGCTTCCCTATTCCATTCCTTAATGAAGTCTGAAATTGTTACATACATAAATAATCCCTCCACAATCAAATTTTTCTCGAAATACAGTACAAAACATTCGTTTCTGTATCTCAATTTCCCTTCTTGAATTGGAACTACTCATTGATAGACTTGTTCTTTTTTGTATGTAGAAAGATTCATATTGCAGCGCTTTTCCATTTATTATACATTGGATAAAAAGTAATTTTCAAAAAATAACTTAACAGAAGGAAGCATTATACATAAACACTAGTTTTTCATTTCAATATAAATGCCAATGCCTTTCAAGGGAGCGAGAAAACAATGAAACTTAGCAAATTACAAAAAGGAGATTTAATTGGAATCTATTCTCCTTCATCACCAGCAACCTATACAGCACCGAAAAGATTTGATCGAGCCAAAAATTTTTTAGAGAGCAAAGGTTTTCATATAATAGAAGGAAATTTAACTGGAAAACACGATAACTACCGGTCTGGAAATATTAAAGAACGGGCAGAAGAATTCAATGAGTTAATAAAAAATCCGAACATCAAATGTATCATGTCAACCATTGGTGGGATGAATTCTAATTCAATATTGCCTTATATTGATTATGAGGCATTTATAAAAGATCCGAAAATCATGATAGGTTATTCTGATGTTACTGCAATATTACTTGGGATATACGCCAAAACTGGAATAACTACATTTTATGGCCCTGCATTAATCCCTTCATTTGGTGAATTTGAACCATTTGTCAACTTTACATACGAATATTTTAGTGAAATGCTAGAAGAGAAACAGAAGCTCCCATATACTATTAAAAAGCCGCCTTATTGGACGGATGAGTTTATCAATTGGGAAGAAAAAACGAAGGAAAAACAACCTATAAAAAATGATTGGATCTGTGTAAATGCAGGAAAGGCAACAGGAAGGGTAATTGGAGGAAATTTAGACACTTTAACTGGTATTTGGGGTAGCGAATACATGCCAGAAATAAAAGATGGAGATATCCTTTTTATCGAAGATACAACAAAAGATGCTGCTACTATTGAAAGAAGTTTTTCATTACTAAAACTCAATGGAATATTTAATAAAATTTCTGGTTTAATCCTTGGAAAGCATGAGCAATTTAACGATAGTGGTACAAATAAAAAGCCTTATGAGATTCTATTAGAAGTTTTAGATGGCATTAACATACCGTTTATTGCAGATTTTGATTGCTGCCACACCCACCCGATGTTAACCGTTCCAATTGGTATGAAAATAGAGATGGATGCAACAAATAAAACAGTACGAATTCTTGAAGATTGGATACGTTAAATCTATTAAAAGGAAAAAGAAGACAATCATCTCTTGATGATTGTCTTCTTTTTCCTTTTGTATATCAATAAAGATTGGACTCAAAAACTAGTAAACACCATTACAATAAAGATTATACAAAACTTAAACAAACTAATATCAATGGAATAATCAATGCAAATAAAAGAAAAATCCCTCGTTTTTTTCTCTTTTTTGAAATGGAATCATCTGTTTTTTTCTCATATGTCCCACTTACATATAATGCGATTACCAAAAATAGAAAACCTAGTAATATTGGATACATCATTTTCCACACCATAGGTAGATAGTCCTTACTCATATCAAGACTTGGATCATCCCAAAATAATGCAAGTATTACTGCATAGAAACAAGACAATGTAATTCCAATACTATGTATAACAAATATTATGATTGAAAATATCTTTATAAAAATATCTTTCAAAGATTCTCTAATCACTTTTTCCACAACTTTCTCCTCCAAATAATATTTTTTCATCCTATTCTAAAAAGAATAATTTAATTTGAAGAATTTAGATAACGATTAATTTTTCATTCATATACTATGCATGTGCACGCTACCACATGTAGTAAAAAATATTAACACTTGCCATCAAACTTAGGATTTGGGCCGTATTTATTATCGTCTTCTTGACTATTCTGACAAAAGAATATAAGGAGAACAATACGGCCAATGATAGGAATAAAGCTTAGCAGTTGTAACCATCCTGTTTTTCCAGTATCATGTAGTCTGCGAGCCCTAACAGCAAGCATTGGCAATGTCATTGCGATCACATACATCCCAGCAATTGACAAAAATGTTTTTGACACTACTTCTCCAAGGAATGCAAGTACACAGAATACTATTACATGAATAAGGAAAAACATCCAATATTCTTTACGACGAGCTCTCCCTCGAAATCCTACATAGTTCTTAAGTACTTTTAAATACCATTGCACGTAAGATCTCTCCTTTCTTATTTTAATAACTATAGTAAAATAGTAAAAAATGGATTTCAATTCAAAATATAACATTTCCATTTCATACTGTCTAGATAATATAAATGAAAAGCATTTGATTAAAAACTATTTCTGTATAATCGCTTTTCAATAAACACTTTATTAACGAAAAAAACAGATGGAATTGAAACTTTTACCGCACTATAATTAGGCGAAGCCATTTCTAATAGAATAAAAACCTTGATTATTACAGAAAGAAGTGATTACATTGATTAAATTTGTCCAATTTATATTTGGTAAACCTTGCAAAAAAGGTAACACGTTCCAAACTAAATTTTCACGCTTTGTTTATTGGAATGCTATTGTGCTCTACTTTTTTGCGGTGATATTTTTTGGAGTATGTTCACTTTTTAATACAGTATTTCTTCCATCCCTAATAGGATCTTTGTTTTTTCCGTTGATATTTAGATTGGTTTATTATATGAATCTAAAAATGAATGGGCTCGAAAAAGAAGATTAGATATAAAAAGGATTTCTGGGGATCGTGCACAAAATTTACAACAAGAAGAATGAAAGAAATCTATCACAAGAAGATGTGAAACAGTATATTTATACGAAATATGGGAAGGAAAATTAATAAAAAAGAAACAATCTCCTGTTATAAGCGATTGTTTCTTTTTTATCAATACTCAAATGGCAAGATAGACATTAAATCGCCTTCTTCAGTGTCCTCTTTAGGATTCATTGCAACTTCGTTACGTTCAAAAGACATACACGTTAGCATCGCTAATGCTACTAAACTCCCCACAAAAACTTTTTGCATACTATTCCCCCCACATTTTTAATATAGCACGAAGTAATATTTGTATCATATGCAATATTGCATATGATTTCGTATTTTCAGATAAAAACAATTGTGTTACAATAAATTTTCCATCAAACCGTCTTAGTGGTTAGTACACTCACTAGCCCTGAGAAAAAAAGCCCATTGTCTAAACAAATGGGCTTTTTCATATACAGCCTAGAAAGATAATGGTAGTTTTTCAGCAAACAAATGAAAATCATCTTGCATCGAAAAGTTCATAAAAAACGCTATCCTTTTTATACATTTCTACAAAAAGAATAGCGCTTTTTTCATAAATTAAAAATTATTTTAGTGTCTTTTTTACCAACAAAATAAAAATGAACAGACTAATAAACCCAGATACAGCACAAACAATAAATAGCATTTGATATCCCATGAGCTGTGAAACAAATCCTAGAAGAATAGACCCCAAACCAATCCCTAAATCAAAAGCAGTAAAAAATGTAGCGTTTGCTACACCTCTTTTCTCTGGTGGAGCTAATCGTATAGTTACTATTTGAAGAGCAGGTTGCGCTGCTCCAAATCCAATTCCATACAAAATAGCTGTAATAATTAGTCCAACAAGCCCTTTTGTCATTGCTAGGACTAATAGTGCGACTATCAGTGTACAAAGTGCAGGAACAATAATGACCCCTTCTCCATGTTTATCGGATATCTTCCCTGCAAGTGGCCTAATTACTGTAAGTGTGACAGCATAAACTAAGAAAAAAGTACCAACATTAACTTGAATTTTTGCCGCAAACAGCGGTAAAAATGTGGTAATGCCTCCAAAAGTAAGGGATAGAAAAAATGTAACAATAGCGATTGGTAAAACGGTTTTTTCAAAAAATGATATTGGTTTTTTTGCTGCACTTTGAACTGCTGGAATTTTTGTACCAAATGCGAGTATGAATGCAATAAGTGCTAATGCTGTGCATAGAAGAAATAGATAATGAAATGAAAATGATTTTGCTACCCAAAGACCTAATATTGGTCCTAAAGCCATCCCTAAAGTCATTGCCAGTCCATACCATCCCATGCCTTCTCCGCGACGAGATGGTGGAATCACATCAGTCACGGCCGTTCCGATCGAAGTTGTAGCAATTGCCCAGCTAATTCCATGAAGGATACGTAATACCACTAAAAATATAACACCTGTTACCCAATCGTAAAAATACATTGTAATTGCAAAAAATAGTAGTCCGCTTATTATAAATACGCGCCTGCCATATCGATCCATTAATCCGCCAACAATAGGACGTAAAATGACTGCCGATATTGTAAACACTCCAATAATAAATCCAACTTGAGATTCACTCCCACCTAATTGTTTAATAAACATCGGTAGTGTTGGCATGAGTAAATAAAAACCACTAAATAGTAATAATGCTGTAATTGTCAGCATTATATAGTTCTTTGTCCATAATCGTTCCATTATAATGTAATCCTGCTTTCTATCGTTTATGTTCTTATCACCCAAAAGTAGAATAAAAAAGCAGTACCACCGCTATAAAAGTGTTGGTACTGCCATATTGAATGACAAGTGTTTTGTTAATTAGAACGTACTTGCTACTTTAACAGCCGTTTCAAGCCCTGCAGCAATAATTTCTTCTGCTTTATCAGGGAATTGGTTGTGACCTTCAATCACTACTTTCTCCATATCTTTTACACCGAAGAAGTTCATCATACTTGCTACATATTTAACAGCCATTTCCATTTCAGCTTTTGGTCCTTCAGAATATACACCGCCACTTGCGTTTAATAGTGCAATTTTCTTATCCCCGATAAGACCTACCGGACCTTCTGGCGTATATTTAAATGTTTTGCCCGCGCGGTTTAAGTAATCAATATATGTGTGTAGTACAGCTGGGATTGTTAAGTTCCATAACGGGAAACCAAATACAACTTTATCAGCTGCAAGGAATTGATCTAAATATTTATCAGCCACAGCCACAGCTTTTGCTTCTTCTGCTGTTAAATCAAGTCCTCTACTAACCTTAAATGTACCGTTAATCATATCTACTCCTACATATGGCAATTCTTCATTGTATAAATCAAGCTCTACCACTGTATCGTTTGGATGTGATTCTTTATAGCTCGCTAAAAAAGCCTCATATAATTTCACACTAACCGCCTGATCTGCTGGACGATTGTTTGCTCTTACAAATAAAACTGTTGTCATTCTCTTTTCCTCCTGTTACTCACTCTTACGTTGTTCTATATTTACACATTAAAAATGGGTATCCCATTTCTTTTATAACAAAAACAACATAGTCAACCCAATTGACTATGTTATGCATAGTACAATAAAATTCAAATAAAGTCAACTTAATTGACCTTATTTGAGGAGGTTCTATAAATGATGTAACGAGTTGTTCCATTGCCATATTCTCTAATACTTGCTCCATCGCTTCTTGTGCAACAACCTTTAAAACAATTTGTATATTTGCTCTTATAGGACGGCCTTTCATGGAAATGAAACAACTTTTCCTCTTCTACAACATCCACCGCTCAGTACACGTCTAATAAAGTATCTACACTGTTTTTTTAAAGCTATACTCCATTTCTCCGGCTAGTGCTTCAGGAGTATCACCAGTTTCTCTGAAATCATGTGTATAAATCTGTTCAAACGGCCCAAAATTTACTTGCTTATAAAATTCAAAACAAGGAAATCCATCATGTGTACCTTGAATATCGACAGTACCATCTTTTTTGACATGTACTGTTAATAGGTAGTCAACGGGAGGTGCATATACATTTAATGGGTTGCTAGCACTTGCACCCATTTGAAATTTGACGTCATCAGAACCCCATACAATATCAGTGCACAAAATACCTTCTGTACTCGCTTTTCCTGTTCTTTTATTAACGGAACCATCTGAAGTTGTGACTCTTTCTGTTGTTATGCCAGTATTCGCATATGTGAAAATTTCTTTTTTGTAAAAATCTACAACTACTTCTTGTTCCACTCTGGAACGCATAGCGTTTACAGCATAAGGTGTAAATTCACGTGAATCACCTTCGAATTGAATTACGTTTCCTGTTTGAATATCCTTCCTAGGTTCAGTCCAAGACATTGGAATAAATACACTTGCTCTAATTTTAACGATATTAGTCATGAGACACACCTCTGTAATTCTAATTTTATTTTGGGTAATACATAACATTGAACCCCCCGCAAAACAGGCCGCAATTTCTTTCGCATAATCAATTGCTGCTTCTTATTTAAATAGCGATATCTTTTGATTCATATTTATCCCGCTATTCGTGGGCAGTAAGACCCCCACCTCAAGATTCAGAGAGAAGCGTTGTCCAGCTCTAGCGGCTAGAATCTCCGGTCGTTTCGCCCCCTCTGACGAGGCAAAAAGCGCCTCTTTGTCAGGGGCGTGGGCGTCCTGCGTTTCTGAGCGAGCCGCTTCCGCTTTTCTAAAGAAGATAGGTGGGGGATGAAGAAAACCTCCACTGACGGAAGTTTCACTTTATATCTATATTGTCGTTTTAAAACTGTATTCCATTTCTCCAGCTAGCGCTTCGGGAATATCACCAGTTTCTCTGAAATCATGTATATATATGAATTCAAATGGACCAAAATCTGTTTGTTTATAAAATTCATAGCAAGGGAACCCATCATAATTTATTCATTTTTATTTCGGTGAATCCTGTTTCTTTCATTATCGCAATATAGTCAATTTGATTGACTATATTGCGTATAGTACAATGGAATTCAAATAAAGTCAACTTAATTGACTTTATTCAAGGAGGTTTTAAGTATGAATCATCAAGTATTTAGTAAATTGGATCTTACATCACTTTTGTCATTATCCTTTAGTACTTTGATTGATGAACTAAATGACAGAATGAGTGAATTAGGGTTTGGAGATATTAGACCTGCACATGGTTTTATGTTTAAACGTATCACCCCTAATGGAGCGACAGGTATAGAACTAGCTGAATACTTAGGAATTACAAAGCAAGCTGTGAGTAAAATGGTGGATCATCTTGAGAAAAGTGGTTATGTAATGCGTCAAACTCATCCCACTGATAAGAGAGGAAAAATTATTGTTTTGACCGAACGAGGTTGGTTAGCGGTGAAAACAAAAGATGAGATACTAACTGAGATTGAAGGGCGCTGGATTGAAAAGATCGGTGCTGAACGAATGCAAATGCTCAAAGAAGATTTAACAAAATTAGTTTATGAAGCAAATGAGGGCAAATTATCATCAAGCTTAAAACCTGTCTGGTAAATAAAGCGTTTATAAAAGAAAAAAATAATCCCCCAAAACCAATTTTTAATTTGATGGCGATGGCTTAAATTTTGTACACTAAGCAAATGAAAAAGAAAAGCTGATTTCCTCTAAACTAAGGAAGATCAGCTTTTCTTTTTTTCTGAGCAGCTAATACATTCTTATACAAATATTTTCAATTAAAGCTCCTTCATTTGCTTTGTAAGTTCTTTGAATCTTTTATCAAGTTCCATGTATTCTTCATCTTTAAGAGTTAAAAAGCTGAGTTTTCCTAAAACTTCTTGTCTCTCTGTTTCAAGCTTTAAACGTAATTCAGCGAGGCTATCTCTTTTTTGAGATGGTTCCTTCAATTGCTTTTGGATGCTATTGTTTGAAAACACGAGTCTGCTGTTAGCTGTTTTTTCAAGGAAGTACCGATCATGCGAAACAATAAGCAAGGTACCATTATATTGCGCTAATGTATTTTCAAGCTGTTCGCGTGAAGGTAAGTCAAGATGATTTGTCGGTTCATCTAAAATAAGTACATCTTTTTCATCTAAAATGTACGCCATGAGCTTACACTTTACACGCTCACCCATACTCATGTGCTTGATCGGCTCTTTCCATTGAGAAGATGTAAAGCCTAAATGCTTCATTACATTTTGTACTTTTCCTCTTTCTTCAAAAGTCTCTTTATAAAATAATTGTTCTGGTGTTTTTTCAAGTGGTAAATCAAATACTTCTTGTGTTAAATAACCAATGTTTGCAGATGGTGAAATCCATACTTCTCCTTCAACTGTTTCCTGTCCCATAATCATCTTCAATAATGTTGTTTTCCCGCAACCATTAGGACCAACTATTGCAATTTTTTCACCATGTTGAATTGTAAAATTAACTTTCTCAAATAATGTTCTTCCCTTAAAACATTTTTTTAATTGTTTCACTTCTAAAAAACGCTTTCCTACCTTTTTATTTGCTTGAATGGAAAACTCTACAGTTGGGTCTGGCTTAACACGCTCTATTTTCGTTTTTTCAAGCTCTTTTTCCAGACGTTTTTGTTTTGACTTAACTTGCGCATCCGTTCGCTTTGCCTTAACACGATAGTATTCTTTAAATCCCTCTTTTTTTGTTGACTGTGCATGTGCTTTTTGCGACCATGATGTTAATTCTTTTATTTGTGATTGTATACGTTCAATGTTTTTTTGTTGCTTTTCATATTTGCGTTGCTGAGTGAGCCTTTTTTGTTCTCGAGCTTTCATATAACTCGTATAATTCCCTTTATGCTCAATTAGTTTTCTATCTTCTATCGACCAAATCTTCGTTGCAACAGCATCTAAGAAATAACGATCATGTGATACGACAATGATTGTTCCACTATAGCTTTTTATCTGTTCAATAAGAAGTTCTGTACTATTTTCATCTAAATGATTTGTCGGTTCATCTAGCATTAAAAGAGTTGGATTTTGCGCAAATCCTTTCGCAAGCCGGATTTTAAGTTTTTCTCCACCACTTAACGTATGAAAATCGTTTGTTGGTACGCTCCACTTTGCAAGAAGTTCCGCTTCTACTGTTGTTACTTCTTTAGATGTAAATGCCTCTTTTTCTTGTTCAACATATGCCATCGTTACGTTCGTCTGTTGCCATTCTAGTTGCCCCTTTGTTGGTCCTATTTTTCCATTTATCAACTGTAACAAGGTGGATTTTCCAGCACCATTTTTTCCAATTACTCCGATGATATCTCCCTGTTTCACTGTAGCATTTATTTGTTCTAACAAGGTATTTTCCATGATTTCTACATAAACATCTTTTAATTTTAAAAGTTCCTTCATACTATCCATCCCTTTCTATAAAAGGAGAACAAAAAATCCTCCCAATTATATTTGGCAGGATTAGTCGTTATATGATTTATACCCAAATAAGCTATTGTATGAAATAGCAATACGTTCTTATAGAAAATGGGCAGACTAATCCTATTTTTTGTAAATTGAAATATCCAATTTCAACATTTAAAAATAAGATTAGTTAATCATCGTCCACCCATCATCCTCTCTGGAATTAATATCCATATTGTATCATAGTGATACTGTATTCGTAAACGAGATGATTTGATTCAGCAACAGTCACCAATAAAACAGAATTTATTTATGATGAATTAAAACAGGGGGATTTATATGTATATTGATATTTTATTTCTCAACTCTTTTTAAAAGGTTTCTTCGTTAGTTTGTGGAAGAATTTACAATATCAAATTTTTGATAGTATATAAAAATGATCCGAGTTTAATAAAATTTATTTCCGATTAACATAAATAACCTATTAAAAAAATAAAACAAAGGAATCTCTTAATTATATAAAATGTACGCGGTATCACCAAAACAATAGTAAGGAGAGGTTTGTATGAAATTTAAGAAAAAAATTATGTACACAACATTATTTTTTGGCATTTTGGTCACTCAAAATACACTAGACAATACAATTGCTTTAGCATCAACAATAGATAACTATCAAAAAAACCAAGATGAATTAGTGACTAATAATTTAGCAGAAAATCAACAACTTAATATAAAAAATGCATTAGATTATGCGAATAACTGGTGGAATAAGAGGAATCCTGAGTATGCAAAATGGGATCCAAACGATTGTATGAATTATGTCTCTCAAATTCTAAAAGCTGGCGGAATAAAAGAAACACTTCCATCAACTATACCACCTTCAGGAATTGATACAAATAAAAATTACTGGTACAGCAAAAAACAAGGATATAATATTTTTACTGAATCTAGTACATGGATAAACGTCGAAGATTTTTATACTTTTTGGAGTAAAACTCAAAAAGTAATTACACCAGATAAATTAAATATTATGAGAGATATTGAAGTTGGAGATGTTATACAACTTCAAAAAAAATCAGGCGGAAGTTACTATCATGCAATGTTTGTAGTAAAAAAGGATGCAGAAACTGTTTATTTAACAGGACATACTAACGATAGAGAAGCTTTAGATATTAGAAATATACAAGGAGATAATTTTCGAGTAATTAAATTTTCTAGTTAAGAATCACCATCTTTACAGTAAAAACCCAACTCTATCAAACCCAATTAATATGTAGATCTAGAAAACAAGAAAAGACATCCTTTTGGATGTCTTTTCTTATTTAACATTAACATAAACACACTTATCACAAATAGTAGAAATGGTATAAATCTCTTTAAACATTTATTAACAATTTAAAAGATTTAGAATATAAAGTAGTATAATACCTCAAAATATTAAATAAACAGTTTAGGAGTGTTATATTATGTCTTTTGGAATTGATGTCAGTCACCATGAAGGGACAATTGATTGGAATCAAGTAAAGAATGATCCTAACCAAGTAAACTTTATGATTACAAAAGTAACAGAGGGTTCTGAGCAAGGTACCAATTATGTAGATCCAACCTTTCAATACAACATCAATGGCGCTAATAATGTTGGCATCCTGACAGGGGCTTACCACTTTTTTCGAGCAATTTCTGTTAATGATGCGAAACAAGAGGCTGCTTTCTTCATTAAAAATTTACAGAGCGTCACATTAACTGCCCCTGTATTTGTCGATGTAGAAGTCAATGATAGAAATTTAGATCCGGATACATTAACAGATGCTGTGAATGCATTTTTAACAGAATTAAAAAATGCAGGGTATACTAGTACCGGAGTTTATAGCAATTTATATTTCTTCCAGAATAGTCTAAACCCTTCACGTTTACAAAATACTTTATTGTGGGTCGCACGTTATAATACAAGGGGTCCAGGAATGGATTGTGATATTTGGCAATACACAGATACCGGAAGTGTACAAGGCATTAACGGGAATGTCGATTGTAATATAGCCTATGTAGATTTGAATATTAATAACAATAATAATGGACCTAACAGCTCCTTTATAGGAGTTGCTACAATCGCAGGTGATAATGTGAATGTAAGAGATCAACCTTCTACAAGCGGCAATGTCATTGGGACATTACATCGTAATGAGTCTTATAAAGTATTTTACGAACAAAATGGATGGTTAAACTTAGGGGGAAATGAATTTATTTATTATGATCCTAGTTATATTTGTTATTGCAACTATATAGGTGTTGCTACGATTACAGGTGATAATGTGAATTTAAGAGATCAACCTTCTACAAGCGGCAATGTGATTCGAACATTACATCACAATGAATCCTATAAAGTATATTACGAACAAAATGGATGGTTAAATTTAGGAGGAAACCAATTTATTTACTATGACTCTAGTTATATAAATTATGAATTACTTTCTTCATGTTCCGATTGTTAAAAAGCGGACAAACTCTATATAGTATACGATTAGGGCAGCCGAGATATGTGTATCTCTCCGCTGCCCTTACTTTTCTTTCTATTAATAGCATCCCGATAGAACTTCTAGTATCGATACAAATTTGTCTAAACTTTATGGCAATGAGCTGAACCCCATACTCGCTGCTTAATTGTTTTACAGGTTGTCCCAAACAATATAACTCAACCATCATTTAAACTCTTCATTAAATTTCTTGTTTGTCTTACGAGCACTTCCTCCTTGAAATCCATTGTAAGTACTTAACTAAGTCGTGTCTATATGACTATATTAACTCCACTAAATTATTGAAACTCTTAATAACTTGTTAGTTGAGACTTAACTTTTCCATCTACCTCTTCTAGCTTTTTCTTTGATTCTAATCTCCCTTTTACTACTAATCTTGTTTCCCCTTTACTGTCATAACAACTTATCAATGTTACTTCATTTAACCCATTCTTATCATTCATTACATGTGTTTCCTTTGGAGAAATAACATCTTTTGAAGTTGTTTTATACGTATATACATACTCCTTATCTGTTAAATATATTAAATCTCCTTTACCCATATTTCTTGTAGGTGTAAATAATAGCTCTTTATTTCTCATACTATGACTACCAAGTACATAGTTTCCTACACCCATCGTCATATTCGGTTTTAAAGTACCTGCACCTAGCATCATTGTCTCATAATTTGTACCGTATAAAATAGGGAGTTTAATATGTACATTCGGAATGTAAATCAACCCGATAATCATGTTTTTATCTAATTTACCTTTTACAGAATTAAAATCAAACTCGTCTACGCTTTGTACACTATCGTAATCAAAAGCATTTACCTTTTTACTTGAATTGTATACGTTCTCTTTTATCTCATTTGTAGTTACTTTGTTATAGTTTTCTTCATACGATTTTTCTAATTGTTTAGGGATTACATAATAATTAAAAAGAGGTTGGTACACAATTAAACCAATCCCAGTTACAAAAATTAATCCGATTAACACATATAAGAATTTATTTTTCATATTAAACCTCCTAGTCTCCTATTAAAATATACTAAACATTTTAATATCTGCTGTTCTCAATATGGTTCAACTGTAATAAAGAAACCTTCATACTTATGCATGAAGGTTTCTTTATTACCATATTAAGAATTCTTCCTACGTCTTACAATAAAGAACGAAAATAATGCTCCTAATACTAACAATGTACCAATTAGAGTAACTGTTGAATTATTAGTTTGATTCATCTTAGGAATTTCTTTTTGCGGTTGCTTAGGTTCCTCTTTAGTTGATTCCCCTTTAGTTGGTTCCTCTTTAGTTGGTTCCTCTTTAGTTGATTCCCCTTTAGTTGGTTCCTCTTTAGTTGGTTCCTCTTTAGTTGGTTCCTCTTTAGTTGGTTCCTCTTTAGTTGGTTCCTCTTTAGTTGGTTCCCCTTTAGTTGGTTCCCCTTTAGTTGGTTCCTCTTTAGTTGATTCCTCTTTAGTTGGTTCTTCTTTAGTAGGAATTACCGTTACAACATTAGAATCTTCCGAAGGGTTATCGTTTAATCGAATAGTTGCTTTGCTACTTATAATTTCAATAGGTGCGTTTTCGTTAATCTTGGATGTAACTACAACTTTAATCTCTTTACCTTTGATAACTTCTAATTGCTCACGAGTTAATTTTAATGTTACCAACTGTTTATTAACATTAGCTTTTAATTCTGATTCTTTTCCATCAACAAGTACTTTTGTACCTACAATTGTTAAATTGTTATCTAATGTATCAGAAAGAGTTAAAGACTCATATCCCTTTAAGTTTTCTGGTACTACTGTTTTTAAATTGTAATTAAACTCTTTACCTTTTGCAATTTCTAAATGGTCTTTACCCTCAACATCTTTTGTTACTTTAGGAGTTACAGGTACAAAAACCTTAAACGATACATCATTAGCAAAAGCTAAATTTTCTCCTGTGTCTGACTGTAATGTTGCACTTAGGGTTACTGTATGACCGTTAGATGCATCGTCATGAAAATTAAACTTGACAGGAATCGTTACTTTAGTATCATTAGGTACTTTTGATAGTGAAATAACCGCTACCCTTTTACCATTTTCTACAAAACCTTTTACGTCACTAATATAACCTTGATGTTTTGGAATCTCAATAAGATAAGCCCTAGCATCCTGTAACTCTAATCTAACTTTGTAGTCTAAAGCAACACCGGTATTAGGGTCTCCTTTAGTTGCTACGTTTATATTATAAGTAACTTGTTCACCTCTTTTGAACTCTACTTTTGGAGTTCCATCTGGGTTCTTAATTACATACTCTTGATTAATCTTAGAACCATTTACAGTATCGTTCCCAGCACCTAAAGTGACCATTGGTTGCATAAACGTGGTTAACGAGATAAAAAATACTACAAATAGTGACAATAACTTCTTCTGTTTCAATACGACAACCCCTTTTACTTATTGGAAAAACTTTTACGTTTTATAAAGACGAAGGCGCTTTCAAACCTTATTAAATGAAACTACGCATATAAGTTTTTATTCCCCCTTCTTGCCTAACATACAGTTAACACTAGGTTTGAAATAGTTACTCTATGTAACTATTTCAATACTCTAACTTTATTAAAACACTGAAATAGTTACATAATTTTATTATCTAATGTACCTACGATACGCTATGTCCAAAAGTAGCGTAGGAAACAAGACCAAATACAACAAGCCCAGAAAATAGGCATCCAAAGATTCCTCCGATTAAGCCAGTTACAAACTCTACGGTACGATTCAATATTCAGGTTAATCCTTTTTTACCCATATTAACCATTTTTTATGATAGCAAAATATTGTAAATTAATCTATTAAAATATTTATTGTCAATGATTTTCAATATAAAACATGTATCATTTATGCTACACTTCGTTTCTAACCATACTGATCTGTACTGCATTCTCTTATTCTATGTATGCTATATTTCTATTCTTCTTTCCGCCATTATCATTCCCAACGTAATTATCTATCTAAATCAAAAGAAACATGAAGAAGATGAGCCCTGTTTACTATAGAACTCATCTTCTTCATGTTTCATATACTGGCTATTCAATTCATAAATAGTATCTACAATTCAGGTTCCTTTTATCCTTCATTTAACTTCGCAAAAATCCACCTTCTGAGTTAATCACTTGACCCGTGATCCACTTCGCATCGTCACTAGCGAGAAATGCTACGATGTGTGCTGCATCTTCTACCATGCCAATGCGTCCCATTAAAAATTTAGGTAAAAGGTATTTTCTTATTTCATCTGTCATCCACGTTGAATCTGTTGGTCCTGGGTTTACAGCGTTAACCGTAATTCCTAAAGGAGCAAGTTCTGCTGATAAAGACTTAGTAAAAGCTACAATTGCTCCTTTTGTTGCAGCATAGGCTAATTCCATAGGCATTGGCCCTAATTCTTGTCCGGATGTCATATTAATAATTCTTCCTGCACCTATATTCGATGTCTCAAAACGACGAGCAAATTCCGTACAAAGAAGAAACGTTGATCTCATATTAACTGCATAATGGTTATCAAGTATATGAGCATCTAACTTTGCATATCCATCTCCTGTTGAATATGCTGCGTTATTAACTAAAATCGAAAGAGGACCTAACTGCTTTGAAACAGTATCCATTATTTTAAATGCAGCATTTGCATCTGATAAATCAATTTCTAGACTGTCACAACGAACTCCTAATTTCAAAATCTCTTCTCGGAAATCCTCCGGCCAACTAGCCTCAGAATTCCAATGTGTAAAGAAAATATCTATACCTTGAGAAGCCAATTTGCGACATATAGCGGTACCTATCTCTCTAGGACTACTTACCCCTGTTATAAGTGCAACTTTATTTTGTAAATGCGTCATTTTATATTCCCCCTAATAAAGTGAAACTTTAATCAGTGGGGATTTTCTTCATCCCCCACTGATTATTAGTTGAACCAATCGGGCTTTTACGGGCAGTTTATCTCCCACCTAACTTCTTTGTTTTTGCTGAATTTTGAGGTAGGAGTAATTACTGCCCGTTAAAGCGGGATAAATAGGGACACGATGATATGTGTAAGTAGAGATGTATTGTTCTCATAAAGAAAAGCCGATACACACAGGTATCCGCCTAATAAATGGAATGATAACTCCACACCATGCATCCCTTGTATGATTATTGTTTCAATAAATAGACATACTCCCCCCCTTGGATATTTATAGGAAAAGCACTCTATTTATTTCATTTCGTAATCATTACAAGATTTGCCACATGCAGAATCTTAATTCCCCTTTCATTACATCTCTACCATTATTATACTTTTCTTGCTGGTAATAATCAATATATTATGTTTTTACTTCCTTTCTGACTTTATTTTTCAATTTCACTCTGAGAAAACTAAGTTAATGCTGAAAATTAGATTCATAACTATCAAAATCCCTGCCCTATTCTAAACTACTAAAATAGTCAGATCTCCATTCCCTCCCCTTCAAGAAATACAACCTTATGATTCCATTTTTCTCATACTTTTCCTTATTATAATGGTATAGTAAGATAGATGAAAAAGGGAGGAGATTATTATGGCAACGATTGGAATTGACTTAGGAACAACAAATAGTTTAGTAGCCTATTGGTCGGATAACGGCGCATCCCTTATCCCGAATGCACTTGGCGAATATCTTACACCATCGGTCGTCAGCGTTGAAGAGAGCGGTGAAATTTTAGTCGGACGCATTGCTAAAGAGCGACTTATTACCCATCCACACGTTACAGCATCAACGTTTAAACGATTTATGGGAACAGAGAAAAAATACCAATTAGGTACATACAATTTTTCTTCAGAAGAGCTCTCATCTTTTATCATTCAATCTTTAAAACAAGATGCAGAAGCTTATTTAAATGAATCGGTTACAGGTGCTGTTATTAGCGTTCCAGCTTATTTCAACGATGCTCAGCGCAAGGCTACGAAACGGGCTGCTGAAATTGCGGGATTAAAAGTTGAACGACTTATTAGTGAACCAACGGCAGCTGCCATCGCTTACGGGCTGTACCAGGAAGCTGCAGAAACAAAGTTTCTTGTATTTGATTTAGGCGGCGGTACATTCGACGTGTCCATTTTGGAATTATTTGAAGAAGTGATGGATGTTAAATCAATTGCCGGCGATAATTATCTTGGGGGCGAAGACTTCACAAAAAGCCTAATGACCTTTTTCTTAGAGTCACACCAACTTGATCCTGATTCACTTGATTCAAAAACCTTATCGTTAATTTATACACAAGCAGAACGTTGTAAGCTCACATTATGTGATGGGCTCACAGCGGATATGAAAGTCGCTATCAATAATAAAACATATGAAACTCATATTAACAGAAGCGAATTTGAAAAATTGGTAACTCCGCTTCTCTTACGCCTTCGCTATCCTATTGAACGCGCACTTCGTGATGCATCGCTAAATCCTAATGATTTAGATGCTGTCATTCTAATTGGCGGTGCGACAAGAATGCCGCTTATCAGATCCGTCATTTCTAAAATGTTCGGACGTATGCCTTATGCGAATATTAATCCTGATGAAACGGTTGCTTTAGGCGCTGCGATTCAGGTTGCCTTAAAAGAACGGAACAAAGCGTTAGAAGAAGTCATCTTAACTGATGTTTGTCCATATACGTTAGGAACAGATGTTGTTCAAGAACTTAGAGACGGTACAAAAGAGTCCGGATATTTCTTCCCTATTATCGAGAGAAATACACCGATTCCTGTAAGCAGAGTTGAACGACTTTATACCGTCAATGATAGACAGCAATCGCTACTTGTTGATGTTTATCAGGGAGAACATCGTCTAGTAAAAAACAACTTGAAACTTGGTGAACTCAAAATCAAAATCCCTCCCGCTCCTGCTGGGAAGGAGTCTGTTGATGTACGTTATACATACGATATTAATGGTATTCTCGAAGTCGAAGTGATAAGTACAACAACTGGAGAGAAAAAAAGAGCCGTTATTCAACAAAATGCCGGAAACCTTACGGAAAAAGAGATCGAAGCCAGACTTTTGGAATTGAAAGAAATTAAAATTCATCCACGAGACCGGTCCGAAAACCGATTACTGCTCGCAAAAGGCGAGCGGCTCTATGAAGAGTTACTCGGTGACGAACGCCAAAAAGTCGCTACCTTGTTACAACAATTTGAAAGTGTGCTCACAACGCAAGATGATAAAAAGGTGAAAGAAGCTGCTCGTGTATTAAAAGAGCATTTAGAGAATATAGAAAGGTGGATCAGTCATTCATGAGCATTTGGGAAACGTTAGAAATTGAGCCTACCGACAATATTGCAGCTATTAAAAAGGCTTATGCAAAACTTCTAAAGATTTATCATCCCGAAGACGATCCTGAAGGATATCAGCGACTGAGAGAAGCATTTGATAAAGCGATAAAAAATGCAAAACAAATGCAGAGCACACCTCCCTCTCAACTAGAAAAAACGGATGAAAACGAAGAGAATTCCTATATCAATCCTGCATTTCCTACATGGATTGATGGGAACGCTGAACTTGCTGCGACTCTCGTTTCAGAGCATCCTGTTCACGTATTTATGGAAAAAATCGAGACGCTGTATGACGATTTCTTTGCACGGATTGAACCGAAAAACTGGGAAGACTTATTAAGTTCCGATGTGATCTGGAACGTAGAACATGCTGCAGCAATTCAAGATAGATTAATAGAGTTTTTAGAATATCATTACCATTTCCCACGCTCAATTTGGGAACTTCTCGACAATGTATTCCACTTTAGTGAACAAGAAGAGGAGTTAGAGTTTGAATACGGTGAAGAAACGGTACAATTTCTTCTAGAGAGAATTAACGGTGCAAAGGAAATGCGTTATGATATTTTCAAGAAAAGTGATGATCTAGATTTTGAAGCGTATTTACATTTACGTGAAGAAGTCCAGCACACACTTATGAATAATAACTTAGAAGCAGCAAAAAGTGCGCTAGATTTTGCATACGAGCTTTATCAAGAAGATCCGGACCTTATACGTATGCAAGGCATTTATTATTTGCGCATCGAAAATAAAGAACGTGCGTTACAATCATTCAATGACATTCTTTTCATTTACCCAGATGACCCAGATGGTTTACTGTATCGCGCCCAGATTTACTATAACCGTGGTCAGTTTGCAGATGCTATCCGGGACTGTGAGCACCTACTTTCGATTCAACCGGAGCATATGGACGCACAGTTCTTATTAGTGAAGTATTCGTTCGAATCAGGTGATATAGAAACTGTAGCCACTAGGGCGTTGGATGTGGTAAAGCGTTATCCGGAACGCTTCGAATTTCGTTCATACAGTATTCGAGCTCACACTGAAATTCCAGAGAAGAGACAGAAACAAGAAATAAATATGCAGTTTATTATCGGCTATGCGCTATACTTTTTATTTCTATTTATTAGCCGTACCTGGGTTTATTTGATCTTTATGATTCTTATTGTTTTAACCCCATTACCATCTAAATATGCATTACTTCTCCTACTCCCACTTATTTGGGAAGCATGGAAATTCGTTAGGCTTAAAACATTAGCATAAGGAGGAGACAGAATGCCTATTTTATATAAAAGAAAACGAGAGAAACAGCTCGAACTATATTTCCGCTGTCTGTCTTCCGTTTGTTTGAATTGTGTTTATCTTACAAACTATTTTACCCGATATGAATTCACCCTTATCAGAGACCGCCTTATTGGGAAACGTTTTTTGAAGAACGTGTTATGGACATGGAAGATCGAAAATTCGACGGAGTTAAAAGAGAAAATCATTTGGTTTTTAGAAGAAGGAACACGGCAGGAATTTAATCGTATACGCCATCAATTGACCCCTCTTTCCGAGGCAGCGCGAAAGCAATTATCGAAAGACCATCCTGACTATGAAAAACTTTATATTGCTAATTACGGATTACATATTTTGACGGATTCCGGAATTGCAGCGTTTGATTATGCATGGTGTATCTGTTTATGTCGGGTCGGTAGAAGGCTCGGTTATTTATCAAAACAGGAAGCAAAGAACTTTATGATACAGGCTGCAGGACTTTCACAACATTCTTATTCAGATTGGCACGAGTATTTTAACGCCTTTCGTATCGGCAGCCACTTTAACGCAAATGATATAGAATTCATAAATAAAGATAAGTATAATATTAATTACGTATCGCACTTGTTTAATTATAAAAAAACTCTATTGAGTGCTGTTCCATGGGAAAATAATCTACTTAAAGATTTAAGTTAAATCATACTATGATTCTTAACCAATTTGATAAAAAGTCCTGGGAACTATGATTTCCAGGACTTTTTTATCAATGATTTTCATCTGTGTATCTTTAGTTAAAATCTCTAGTTTTTCTCGTTTCATTATGAATGCATTTCACTACTTCTATCTTTAATTTAAATTAAAAATACGATTTTTTATAGAATCGATTTCATTTGTAGTCAACATTTGAGAAATATAAATGACAGGTGCCCTTGTATCTGATAATTGACAATTACTAATAATAAAATCATATTTAATATTATAGTTTGGTATCCTATCTATATTTACATTTTCCCCTAAGCTTTGTTTTAACTTCCTATAAATAAGATTTTTTTCAACGGTTGTCCCAGAAAATACAAGTACAATGTTTATTTCATTACAAATTGAGTTAAGAATCGCTGTTGCATGAGAGGCAATATATTTTATTTCATCTTTCGTAAATTTTTTCTCATTATATGTTTCATTCCAATTAGAAATTAAGGAGAGATTCTCCTTATAATTTCGCAATAATACACTATCTAAAGAATTTATTGGATCAAAAACATGACGAATTGAAAAATGAAGTTCTCTTAAAATACACACCATATAAAAATACGGAATTACTTCAGCTTTCAATTTTCCCTTCAATTCATTCGGTAATTGATTGTATATTAAAAGGGTAGTAATAAGATTAATGAATTTTTTATAAACCTCCTGATCACATTCACTTACATATTCAAGCATTGCCTTTCCCTGTGAACTTGTACTTATTAATCCGAAAAATAAAAATAAATTCAGTGCATCTTTTTCGTATTTTGGAAATTTGATCTTATAATAATTCTCAATTTCTATAATCATTTCATTAAGACAAGTTGCTTGCTTACGGCTGTATATAGGCTTGAATTTTATTTCTTTCATTACACAATGTTTATTATAAAATCGATTTATAAAAACAAAAACAATACTGCGTAACAATAAGATATCCATGTGAACTTCGTTACGATAGAGAATAGATAAAAGTTTTTTTCTTAACTCAATAGGTAAGACAGATTGATCTGAAAATTGTTGTGTAAAGTAAAAGAAACAAATATAGTAATATCTTATATTCATTTCATCTCCTTCTAGTTGAAGATTCCTGAATTTAATATTTAACCTACTTTCATTTAAAATTCTATTATAATCTTTTAAATGGTTTCTCAAAGTTAACTTATTCATATATAAAATTTGTGACCATTTTTCTAATGTGTAATACTTATTATGAAATATTTCTAACATAACTTTATAAAGTACACTTTCTGTCAAATAAGAATGAATCACAGGTAATACAGACTCTTCCACCGGTTTATTTAAAATGTATCCTCTCGTTTTAACACTAATAATTTTCCAATTCCCTGGCAATTTCTTTCTTAATTGAGAAATATCATTCATGATTGTTCGTGTCGAACACTGTAGCTGATCTGCAAAATTTTGAGAAGATACTAATTTTGGTTCACGATTTAAAGCCTCCAGTATAAAAATTTGTCGTTTTATTGCTTTATCATCTATTAAACTATAAATAAAATTACGCATTAATCTGTTACCTTCCCTCAAAACTATCAAGACTTTAAAGCTATATAAATACAAATTGAAAAACGAAGTCAAAATCCCTTTCTTTTTAGGAGAGGACGAAAGCATCTGGCCTTCCATAGCAGCGACCTATATGTCGAAAAATTAAAATGGATTTATATAATTAGAATTCTCTCTATATATTACTATTGTTTATTGTTAATTAAAGATAGATATTAGAATTTATTATAAACTATTGATAATTTTACCATAATAATAGAATGACCTCTAATATATATAAGTTAAAAAACAACATAAAAACCCCTTTCTTTTAAGAAGGGACGAGAGCATCTGGCCGTGCATAGAAGCGGTCAGGGTCTTTTCCTGCCACATGCAAGGTTTAAACAAAAAGCAAGCGAGTACAGCTCATGTTGTATTCTGCATAGCAGCAACTTATATGTCAAAAACTTAAAATGGGTTTATATAGTTTAATTCCATGCTTCTCATTATCTCTATTAGTAATTTTGATAACCTTTTGTACACTTTCGAGTACCATTGAGAATCTATCGTAAAAAAATACGCACTATAAAAACTGTAGCCACAAATAAAGTCGTGAAAACGCTCTTTTTTTTCAGTTATTAAAGGAAAAAATATTGATTTCTAATACTCTATAAAGTGATATCCTTATATTACAAAAGTTATTTGGCCAACTTTTGTATTTGTAATGTCATAACCTGTAAAAATGTTTGATTAGAAAACCGTCAATTCTTATTAAACAACATAAAAGCCATGATACTCTATTAAGTAGAGTATCGTGGCTTTTTGTGTTGAACCTATATAAATTAAAAAATCCTCTTTTTTTAGGCGGGCGAGAGTATCTGGCCATGCATAGAAGCGGTCAGGTCACTTTTTTACCACATACAAGGTTTAAAACAAAAGGAAAAAGCGAGTACAGCCCATGTTGTATTCTGCATAGCCGCGACTTACAAAGAAAAGCGAAAGCGGCTCGCTCAGAACAGGAGGGGGATGGAGCTTCTGACATAGAGGCGCTTTTTGCCTCGGCGGAAGACGCGAAGCCACCGACTGTTCTAGCCGCTGGAGCTGGATCATAAAGAAAAGCGGAAGCGGCTTGCTCAGAACAAAAAACGCGATCAATTTCTAATAATCATTTAGGAATTGATCGCGTTTTTCTAAATAAATAGGTTGGTAAATTAACTTCACTTGGTGTTTCCACACTTTTCAATGGTGTGCGTATCTATATTTTTATGAACAGCATTTACGTTCCTTTTCAACTTAAACGTACAAACACAGAAATATATAATCGAAAGAATAGATATACATATCCATAAATTATATACATAAGAAGTTTCCCATACACCTATAAGGGAAAGAAGAGCAGGACAAGTTAGTGTAACCCATGACTGTACAAAGGCTATTTTTCCAACATAATGATTGATGCTCTTTTTCTGTACATTAGAAATAAAAAATAAGAACCATAGAAATGCCCACATGAACCAAGTTAACGCATTAACGATATCATGAAAATGTATAATAGCTACAATCATGTAGAATAGTGCAATAATCGCTACCCAAAGAGAAAACCAGCCTAATCCATCACCCTTCAATCCTGCAATGAAAGTAACTCCTACATATAAATAAGTTAAACCAAATAAAAAAGTAGCTGCATATAAATAAACTGTCCAATTACTTTGATCAGATACTACAATTAAATAGAAAGGAATAATAATTTGTAGTACACCTACAAATAAATTAAAAACACCTGCACTCTTTTCGTCCGCTTTTCCTAGCATCACAAGGCTATTTAAAAAGAGCGCTGCACCAGAAATCAATAATCCTACATTACCCATATATATTCTTGTGAAAAACAAAACTGTTTTTCACAACGATACCTCCTCACATCATACATTCATTTTTTCATAGTTTTAACAATAAAAAGCAACTCCCCTTCTCCAATAACATGTGACAGAGGAACTGCTTGTATTTAGAAAAATTTACAACAGGCCATACATTTGAAATACATATGCCTTTTCAATTAAGCGCTTTCAAAAAAGTATGCATTAAGTTATAAAAATGATATCAATATAGTAACAGCATTTAGTGCAAAAGTAAATAATATAAAAAATCCATAAAGTGAAACTTTATATTTATTATTCTATACTCTAAAAGTTGCATTACATCTTAATATAGTCATAGAATTAGTCTGTAGTCGAAAATAGATAAAGAGCGGGTAAACTGAAGAAAAAAGAAAAAGCTAAAAAAATTTGAAAAGGAAAATGGAGAGATGAATTAAATGTTAAAGATAATCAAACATTTAAAACCATTTGTTACCTCAATCATTGCAGTTATATGTCTTTTATCCATACAAGCAGTATGTGACCTATCACTGCCAGACTACATGTCTAACATTGTGAATGTCGGTATTCAACAAAAAGGTGTCGAAAACGCAGTACCTAAGGTTATTCGTAAAAGTGAGATGGATAAACTCAAGCTCTTTATGAATGAAAATGAAAAGAAAAAAGTAGCTGACAACTATGTACTTTTAGATAAGAACAATCTTTCTAAAAGTGAGTTGAAAAATGACTTAAAAGATTATCCGCAGCTTGATAAAGAACCGCTTTATAAGCTACATACAAAGGATACAAATACAATTAACGAACTTAACGATATTTTTGGAAAACCAATGTTAATTACACAAGGAATTGAAAAAGGCGGCGCCTCCGCTTTCCCTCCGTCAGGTGATAACAAAACACCGATGAAGCTTCCGGCAAATACAGATCCTTTCGCAGTCATTGCGAAACTACCTCAAGATCAAATTGATGCAATGAAAGAAAAGGCAAATGAAAAGTTTAAAAAGATGCCAGGCAGCATGGTAACACAGTCAGCTGTTACATTTATTGAGAATGAGTATAAAACGATCGGTATCAATACAGATAAGCTTCAATCCAATTATATTCTTACTTCTGGCGGGAAAATGCTCCTTTTATCCTTAGTGAGTATGGCAGCTACCGTTATCGTAAGTTTACTTGCTGCAAAAGTAGCTGCCGGACTCGGCAGAGATCTTAGAAAGAAAGTATTTCGGAAGGTTACAAGCTTTTCGAATGCGGAGTTTGATAAATTTTCCACTGCATCTTTAATCACAAGAAGTACAAATGATATTCAGCAAGTACAAACGCTTATGGTTATGCTGCTTCGAATTGTAGTCTATGCACCGATTTTAGGCATAGGCGGCATTATTAAGGTACTTACTACAGACCTTTCAATGGGATGGATTATCGCAGTTGCGGTAATCGCGATTTTAAGCTTAGTCATTGGTTTATTCAGCATCGCGATTCCTAAGTTTAAGAGTATACAAAAGTTAGTAGATAAAATTAACTTAATCACTCGTGAATCTTTAACAGGTATGCTCGTTATTCGTGCTTTTAATAATCAAAAGCATGAAGAAAAGAAATTTGAAAAAGGAAATCAAGATTTAACAAGAACAAATTTATTTGTAAGCCGTTTAATGACATTTATGATGCCGATGATGATGTTTATCATGAATGCCGTTACTGTACTTATTATTTGGGTTGGATCACACCAAGTGGATATGGGACATATGCAAGTTGGTGATATGATGGCATTTATGCAATATACAATGCAAATCATCATGGCATTTTTAATGATTTCTATGGTATCCATTATGATTCCGCGTGCTTCTGTATCCGCACAACGCATTGCAGAAGTTCTAGATACTGACGTTTCCATTCGTGATGCAAACGAACCAAAAACATTCGCATCAGATAAGAAAGGTTATGTTGAATTTAAAGATGTTAGCTTTAGATATCCAGATGCAGAAGAAGATGTACTTTCTCATATCACCTTTACTGCAAAACCTGGAGAAACGACAGCTTTCATTGGAAGTACAGGTAGCGGGAAATCGACACTTATCAACTTAATTCCACGCTTTTACGATGTAACAAGCGGCGAAATATTAATAGATGGTACTGACATTAGAGCAGTATCTCAGAAGGAGTTAAGAGAGAAAATTGGTTATGTGCCGCAAAAGGGAGTTCTATTCTCAGGTACGATCGAAAGTAATTTGAAATACGGTAGGAAAGAAGCTGCTGAAAAAGAACTAGTAAAAGCCGCTGAAATTGCTCAAGCTATGGAGTTTATTAACGCGACACCTGAAAGCTTCCAGACAGAGATATCACAAGGTGGTACGAATGTTTCCGGTGGTCAAAAACAAAGGCTTTCTATTGCGCGTGCTCTTACTAAGAAATCAGAAATCTTCATATTTGATGATAGTTTCTCAGCTCTTGACTTTAAGACAGACGCCCTACTTCGCAGGGCTTTAAACAATGAGATTGCAGGAAGTACTGTTTTAATTGTTGCCCAAAGAATCAGTACAATTATGAATGCAGATAAGATCATCGTACTTGATGAAAGAAAAATAGTAGGAACTGGTACTCATGAGGAGCTTATGGAGAACTGTGAGGTTTATAAGCAAATTGCTTTATCACAACTTTCAAGAGAGGAGTTGTCATCATGAGCGAGCGAAAAGTAGAAACAGGAAGACAAGGTGGTCATGGCGGCGGCCATATGGGCGGCGGCATGCAAAAGATCGAGAAGGCGAAAAACTTCAAAGGAACGATGAATAAGTTACTTCAATACTTAAAGCCATATAAGTTATCAATTATAATTGTCATCATTTTCGCAATCGGTAGTGCCGCCTTTATAATCGTCGGTCCAAAAATTTTAGGGAAAGCCACAACAAAGCTTTTCGAAGGACTCGTAGACAAAGTAACGGGAGTACCTGGTGCTGCAATTGACTTTGGCTATATCGGAAACATTGTCCTGTTACTCCTTGGATTATATATAGCGAGCACTGTGTTTGCTATTATACAAGGATATATCATTTCAGGAGTAGCCCAAAAAGTATCGTATAACTTCAGAAAAGAAATTGATGAAAAAATCAACCGAATGCCGCTCAAATACTTTGATAAAACAACGCACGGAGAAGTATTATCGAGAATTACAAATGACGTAGATACTGTAAGCCAAACTTTAAACCAAAGTATGTCGCAAATCATAACATCCGTTATTACAATCATCGGTGTATTCATCATGATGTTATCAATAAGTTGGCAAATGACATTAGTGGCGCTCTTAATATTGCCAGTATCCATGATGCTCATAATGGGAGTCGTAAAACGATCACAAAAATACTTCAAATCCCAGCAAGAGTATTTAGGACATGTGAACGGTCAAGTCGAAGAAATTTATAGTGGCCACAATATTGTAAAAGCCTTTAACAAAGAAGAAGAAGAAGTGGAAAAATTCGAAAAGGTGAATGATACACTTTACCACTCGGCATGGAAGTCTCAATTTTTATCTGGAATGATGATGCCGATTATGATGTTTATCGGTAATATCGGTTACGTAGCTGTATCTATTTTAGGCGGATGGCTTGCGGTAAAGAGAACCATTGCAGTTGGAGATATTTTAGCCTTTGTTCAATACGTTAGAAATTTTACGCAACCAATCGCTCAAGTAGCTCAAATCGCGAACGTACTTCAATCAACCGCAGCAGCTGCAGAGAGAGTTTTCGAATTTTTAGAAGAAGAAGAGGAAGCGCCAGAATCAGAAAATCCAGTGAAGCTGCAAGAAGTAAACGGAGAAGTAACCTTCAAAGATGTTCAATTTGGCTATAATCCAGATAAAATCATCATAAACAATTTCTCAGCTCACATTAAACCTGGTCAAAAAGTAGCAATCGTCGGGCCAACCGGAGCAGGGAAAACAACGATCGTAAAACTATTAATGCGTTTCTATGATATAAACAGCGGTGCCATCTGCATAGATGGTCACGACATAAAAGACTTCACCCGCGAAGACCTGCGCAGCATGTTCGGCATGGTACTCCAAGACACATGGCTATTTAACGGTTCAATCATGGAAAATATCCGTTACGGCCGATTGGACGCAACCGACGAAGAAGTAATCGAAGCAGCGAAAGCAGCTCACGCTCATAGCTTCGTCAAAACATTACCAAATAGATACAACATGGAATTAAATGAAGAAGCAAGCAACGTATCTCAAGGACAAAAGCAACTACTAACAATTGCCCGCGCCCTTCTAGCGGATCCGAAAATACTCATACTCGACGAAGCAACAAGCTCAATTGACACTCGTACAGAAGTGCTCATCCAAAAAGCGATGGAAAACCTCATGGAAGGCCGAACAAGCTTTATCATTGCTCACAGATTATCAACAATACGCGATGCAGATTTAATTCTTGTCATGAAAGACGGGGATATTGTAGAACAAGGTAATCATGAAGAGTTATTGAAGGCTGGTAGTTTTTATGCTTCGCTTTATAATAGTCAGTTTGAGAATGCGGATGCTTCGTGAGATAAAATAAAAGAAGCTTTCCCAAAAGGTCGTTAAATAACGATCTTTTGGAGAAAGCTTCTTTTGTATGAATACGTTGCACTGTCATCAGAAATATGAAACAAACAATATTTCTTCTAGATAGCTGTTTTTTCCTCTATAACTGTATCTCTATTCGCTAAATTCAAGTAGAAATGCGATATTGTTATCATGTAATATGGATAGATCCAAAGATACCCAATACTAAGTGTAAAATACCCCAAAATAAACCATCCGATAAAACTTAAAGATAGTATGAATAAATCTAACTTATGTCCTTTCATCATTTCTTGACTCTTTTTAAGCGCTTCACTTGCCGTATATTCTGGATGATCTAACATGATATAGTAAGCCATAGAATAAGAGAAACATTTTATAATACCTGGAACAATTAACAATAAACTCCATAAAAATACGTATACACCCATTAATAACGCTAGCTTCATCGATCTAAATGCATTCTTTTTTCGGAATCCTTCAAATAAATCATCAATTGTAGTAGATTCTTTTTTCGCTAAACGCAATGTAACATTACAATACCCATAATATATAATGCCTAGTACAGCTATAAAAGCAAAGCATGCAATAACAAAAGTAAATGCATAAATTAAAAAGATTACCACACTTAACGTTTCTTCTTCTGTAATTGAAGCACTAGACCCTATTATTGCAGCCATCAATAAAATACTCAGTAGAAAAATTGGAAGTCCTATAATAAGCATACCAATACCGGAAATGAGGTTATACAGAAGCGATGCCCCTACTCCCAAACCCCATCTACCTTTTAATGAAGATAAGGCCGCTCTTTTTAAATCACTAATCATTTTAATCCCACCCTCCCATTTATTTGTTACCCCTTGTATGAATAACAATATTACATATAGAATAATAACATTTTTTAACAAGATTAACATTATATATATATTTATTAATATAAAAACTTTAAAAACGAACCCACCCCAAGCTAAAAATCCAAAATACACCTCCATATGAATAAAGGACTAGGTTCATTACAAACCCAGTCCCTCACACGAATTGTTCTTACTGTTTTATTTTACTGTTGTTTTACATATCTAGTTATAGCTTTTGAATTCTCATTAAATAATTGCAAATGCTTTGTGTCATAGTTTTGTACTTTGTAATCTATGTCTTTATGAACAACTTCTGCTACTACTCCATTTGCCATTTGCTTTGAGATATGTAGTTTTAACATCATATTAGACTTATCATACTCCCATGTACCTTCGATGTAGTTTGTCTTATTTGGATAATCGCCTGCGGTATATACCTCAAATGTCTTAGGGCTTCCACCTTTTAGGATGAATAACGGTTTGAATCCATCATCACGATTTACACCCCAGTTGGCAATTAACTCTGTACCATCTAGTACGTTCTTTTGAACCGCATCATAGTCTACCCCTGAACCACTACTTGTATCCTTTAGGTCTTGAGATGATACCCCTCCACCTTTTGACTTTGTTATTTCGTTTTTCATTTCTTTGTAGACTGCAACCCAGTACTTGTCACCCTCTTTGATAATCTTCTCAGCCTGTTCAATAATTTCCTTATCTGTTCTCTTATCATTTGAGTTTGACTTATCTCTTGTATGAGCGTCTTTTACCAATGCAAATGCTTTCTTATACTTTACGATTGCTTTCTCAATATCTTTTTGGGCGTCTACATATTTATTAGGTGGGTCAATTGCTTCAAACTTAGCAATTACTTTGTTTACTTCATCTATACTATCTAAGATGTCTTGATTCGTTTTCTTGCCGTCAAAGGCTTCCTTTACCGTATTACTAAACGTTGAGAATGCTTTATCAAACTCATTACCTAAGTCTACTAAATATTGAGGATAGTCTTCTGCTAAGACTCTTACTTTCTTAACATCAGATTTTGTTTCTTTAGCTTCTGCTTTAGACTCAACTTTATCTTTTGGTTTGTCTGTTGATGCACCTGTTCCGCAACCACCTAATAACATCAATGGGATTGCAAAACATAGTAGTTTATTTACTTTCATGGATACCCCTACCTTTTCTGTTTTTATTTTCCTTTCCCTTCCTCTTTATGGTACCATCCACCTTATTCACCGTCAAAACCCTCTTGCATACTTTCTGATATCCCCTCTTTAGCCCCTAATGAACTTGGACACTTAATAAGAGGACATTTATCCCGCATTAACGGGCAGTAAGACCCCCACCTCAAGATTGAGAGAGAAGCAAAGAAGATAGGTGGGAGAAAACTGCCCGTAAAAGCCCGATTGGGCGGGCTTTCCATCAGTGGGAGATGAAGAAAACCCCCACTGATGGAAGTTTCACTTTATTATGCAAAAAAGAAGCAACCTGACAAAATAAAGAGCAATTCTATGAAACAATGAGTTAAGGATAGTATGTGTCCGAGATCAGAGAATGAATCCGCTTTCATAATAAAATAGCTAACAAATATAGAGTTCATACTTGTTAACTATATAAATGCCAATTAAAAACCCGACATAAAAACCTCTTTCTTTTTAGAGGTGGACGAGAGCATCTGGCTGTGCATAGAAGCGGTCAGAGCCTTTTCTTGCCACATGCGAGGTTTCAAACAAAGGGAGCAAGAAAGTACAGGTCATGTTGTATTCTACATAGCAGCAATCTATATGTCGAAAAATCAACATGGATTCATATAATTTTAAAATAAGAATTGAACTCACTATAAGTCTTACTTCAAGCTAGACTCAAACCAACTTAAGGCAAAGAACAATAAGAAGCAAATATAAACGATGCTTATTAGTCCAAGAATCACTATGTTCATAAATTTAGATACCTTATTAAATATTTTAAGTTTTTTAAATCGTTTTACTGTCCATGATCCTAGATAGTATAGAAAAAGAAATTGGTTTAACATAAAACTAAGACTTAAAATCCCTATAGTTGTTTGAGTTAAAGGTAAAGATGTGTTTAAAGATATAATTACCCCTACACCAATCATTGTCACAATCGTAGAAATCCAAATTAACGCCGACTCGTTTACATCTTTCTTTTGAATTAGATATTTTAATACTAATGATATAATGAACGTTTGAAGAACAAAGCATAAAGTTCTAATTGCATAATCTAATACTGTTGGTAAAGTTGAACTTAACATCTTAACTTCTCCCTCTACTTTAAACTTTAGATTTGAGTCAATATTTTAGGTGCGAAATGACTCCATACTTTTTATTAACCATACAATTTTTCTAACTCAACTAAACCCTTTTTGTGATTTGATAAACCAACTGTGAAACTGTTCGGTTTCATTTCTAGTATCCCTTTGTCCTCTTTTAACTTTAAAGTGATATTGGATTTAAGGATACCCCTCTTTACACTTACTTTCTCTACTTTATCTAAATCTAAGTGAGTAATATTTTCAGTGACATTACCAGTTGCAGGACTTAACTCTATTAGTAAGATTCTCTTATTTGTGAACCCTACAAGGTAATGTTTATTTAAGCCAAGTGCACCCAAACCAAAAGCTAAGCATTGAAAGGTAGATGCCATTTTCATAACATAGAAGTAATGAACATAAGTCTCACCTTCTACCATTAGTTTATCGAATACTTTGTCTGCATTTGTATTAGTTAACATATTCTATTCCCCTTTTTTATATCAAAATAATGATTATTTTAACCTTAAATTTCTAAACTAACCATAATTAAGCACCATATCCACCTTACATTTTACAAATTTACATGTCAATTTAAACATGAAAAAAAGCACTCATTGCCTATAGAAGACAAACAAATGCTTTAAGTTCATGTGTTTTTAAATAGTATTCTGAAAAGGTTAAGTCTATGGCACTTCTTTAAAACTGATAAACAACTTCTAATACAATCTATTCCTATCAATTTCAAATAATAAATGCAATTTGATTTGGTAAATCAATATTTTTTAAATTTGCCATTCCACCACACTCTTCAACTTGCTTATATACTTTAAACATACATTTATAAAATAATGGGAAGTGTTTTTTAGGCATATCATCAAGTAAAGCATAACCTTCTTCAATCGTTAACTTATCTTTCAAAACCTTAAAACGCCATCTTTCGTACAGTTCTGGAAATTGATCACACATATCAATACTAGGACCAAAACTATAAATTGCATATTCGCTATTGTCTAGTTCTTTTGTTATTATAATCGTTGGATATCTTCCCATTTCAATTCACTCCTTAATTAAACGCTTTATCTAAAGAGATTTTAAAATGTGTATCAAGTGGACTCATGGACTCTGTATACAAAGGAGCCAACTTTTATATTTGTTCATTTCATTATGCTTCATATGCCATGCTATCAGGAAAGCCTTCATTCCTTTTCAGACATCGTACAATTCTAGTACATGCACAATCAAAATAATATTTTCTCATTGTTTCTGATTTCACTGGAGCTTGCTCTAAATCATAAAACATCCTTTCCTTTTTATTAAAATACATTTTTCCGACTTTATCGGGTGATTCAGAAGGATAGTATTGATAAACAACTATCTCTTCATCTTCAAATTCTTTAGTCATTGCTAAACATACCGCCATATATAAAGGCCTCCTTATATGTCTTTCATGTATTCCAGTATTTTCAGCTATAGCTTTGATGTTAAGTCGATTTTCTTATTCCTGCATATGTTGTTATCAAATATCCTTCTCTACGAAAAAATTCATCTACAGAAATACTACCATTTCTTGTACTGGAATTAATATAAATTGAATGATCTACTTTTGAGGCGTTTTTTATGCCTTTACTGCTTTAGCAATCATGTTGAAACTTTTACCAACTGCTGTCAAACCGGCCACCGCCACGGCTCCAGCTAAAAATTTGTCCCAATTAAACCATTCAAATCATGGAAGAGCAAAACAAACAATCTAGTGATTGAGCGTAAGATGTGCGGAAATAGGGATTAAAGAAGGAGATTATTGATGGCAATTCTAAACCACATAACGAAGTGAAAAAGGGCATATTGGTACACATATTACAACAATGTACGAATAATGGGAGGAGGGAAGAACGCCGGCTCTTATGAATCGGCTTTTCGTTTATTTATTTATTTGACTATACCCCGTATGTCATTTCTTCCAAGAATTCTCCACCACCCTTGAGGCAATTCATTATTCTACTGCATGCACAATAAAAGTAATGTTCGCTTGTTGCAACTGATTTTACCGGAACCGGATCTATTTCATGAAACATTTGCTCTTTTTTATGAAAGTACATTTTCCCAACTTTATCTGGATATTCTGACGGATAATACTGATATACAACGATTTCGTCATCTTCGAATTCTTTATTCATTGTGATATGAATTGCCATAGTTTATCTCCTTTATTTTTATTCTTTATTCATTCTCCTAATCTACTTTCATAAGTAAATCAACTGAAGGTAGAAAATAACCCAAAGAGTCTACAATGATTCTTGAGTCTAGTAGCTTATATTTCTAAAATTCACACGATAAACTCAAGGTATTCTGGAAAATCTATATTAGTCATATTTTCCATGCCACCATTTTCTTTTACGTGAACATACACCTTATGCATACATTTATATAATAAAGAAATATGTTTATCAGGCATATCATCCAGTAAGACAAATGCTTCATCAGGGTTAGTTTCATTCTTTAAGACTTTAAAATTCCATCTCCTATAACGTTGTGGATATTTCTCACAAGAATGAATATCTGGACCAAAACTGTAAATTACATTTTCTTTATCCTCATTCTCTTTGATTATTGCAATCAGTGGATATCTTCCCATTGTTCTAAACACTCCTTAATTAAAAATTTTATGACTGTGAAAATAGAAATTCAGGAAATTCATCTAAGTTTGATGCGTTTCTAACATATTTTTGCACAGCACCAACAGCTTTAAGAAAATAGTAATTTGTACCTTCACCTTTAGCCGGTTCTAATTCTACGGACCTTTTTTCTAGTTTATTAAATTGAATTTTCCCTGCTTTTTCTTCATCTTCACAAGGAAAAAAGCGATAAACAACCTCCTCTTTATTTTCATATTCTTTAAATAAGTCTACACATACTCCCATATTATTAATTTCCTTTCTAATTAATTTATTACGATATAAGTTCTCATCTGGAAAATGTCAAATTCTTCTTTGCATCGTTTTTTTATGAGCAATCATAGCATTAATTTTGCCACCCCCTTCAAATCGGGGTTCAAAAATCTCATCATGCAATAAGTCTATACTAATTGGAGGATATTCACTTAAAATCCGAACATTGCCAAGCTAATGTCAGAGGATAATCAGAATTAAAATAACCTTTACCAACCACTGCCATTCCTCTAGCTAAAAACCTGTCCTAAATAGACAATTCAAATCATAAAGAGCAAAACAAACAACCTAGTGATTTTGGGCAAGATGCGTAGAAATGTGGATTAGAGAAAGATATTATTGATGACAATTCTAAAGACAGAGGACGTATTGGTACACATGCTACAACTTGAATGGTCGTGTATTTAAGTAATGAAGAAAACCGGTTTTTCATACACTCGTTTATTTGACTATACTCCATATGTCATTTCTTCTAAAAATTCCCCACCATTTCTAATGCACATTACTATTCTAGAACATGCACAATTAAAATAATGTTTTCTTGTTCCAACTGATTCTTCTGGAACAGGTTCTATGTCATAAAACATTTCTTCTTTCTTATGAAAATACATTTTTCCAACTTTTCCTGAAGATTCTGACGGATAATACTGATATACAACGATTTCGTTATCTTCGAATTCTTTATTCATTGTGATATGAATTGCCATAATTTATCTCCTTTATTTTTATTCTTTATCTATATCAGGCATTTTTCATGGACGACCTGATTTTATAGTTGTATTATGTGAAAATCAAACATGGAAATGATGTATTACCTTCGAAATCTATCGTGCATAGGCAGTGTTCTATGTTGCTGGTACCGAAGAGAGGGGAGCGATGTTGGTTTACAAAGAAGATAAGAAGCGTTATCTGAATATCATAGAGAATACGAAATGATTGTTGCTGGACGGTATTAGTATGTATTCGTAACAAGGAGGAAGAGGAATCAGCGCTTCTATCCCTTCATTCAAAGAAGAGTTACTTTTAATGCTTCTTCAAGCATTGTATTGCAATCATTATATGTTTTCATCACTGTACCAGATGGTTTATCCAGTTCTAGATACGTACCATCAGATAAATTTTTACAAAACCATGCTATATTTGAATCTCCAAGGAAAAGATACTCTTTTTGAAATTCATTTTCATACCAAATCTCGTTCGTTTCTATAAATCCGCAAATTTGTTCATCTCTTTTTGTTTCTAGTAAAGAAGGATCAACTCCGTAAAGTACCAGTCCATCAAAATCTAAACCATTTACAGTGTTAAGAAACTCTTCGTATTCACTTGGTAAATCAACATTAAAATTCTCTTTCACACGTTCTCTCAATCTCTGAACTTCAATATCTGTTGCAGGTGTATTCAATTTACCATTGAAACTTTTTTCTATTTTTTCAATTTCTAAAATCAGATTTTTCCACATATCAAAACCTTCTTTCTCAAAAACTGCCAAATATTTATAAGATAATAATAAAACTTGAATAATAAAATTTCATCTCGTCTAATTCTCGTACTTTTCATACTATCCTAGTATAAAAACAAAACTCCATGATGGTACAAGCGTCATGAATTATGAATTTCAGGGAACCATCGTTCATGTTATCCCATACATAATTCCTTTATTTATTTTTTGTTAACTTGCCTTATGTACCTATGTCTTCCCTCATCTAGTACCACGGGCTTTATCATTCTCGTATCCAAATATAAATTAAGTAGTAAGATAGTCGTTTTATATCTTTATCACTACAGCCAATAACAATTTTATTTCCACCATGTAGACGTAATTTGTTTTAAATGAAATTCAATATATTCAATAACTTTTTTATAGTTATCAGATGTAAATTCGTGAATAGGGTTTTCCCAGTCCATGTTTTTTATAATCAAAACTAGGTAATTACCATCAGGAGAAATACCAGGATCCCAACCGAGATCCACTGTGATTGATGATTTCTCATGATAAAGCTGCAACAAACTTTCAGTAAACATAAACCAACAATCGTCATCGGGTTCCAAACTTCGTGGATCTATTTCAAAAAAATTGTTATAGTTCACTTTCCATCCTTCTGTTATTCTCAAAGGGTGAATATTTACTTCAGGCACTTCTAACTTAACATATTTTCTCATAATCATAACCTCTACTTGTTTTAATTCATAAAATCTTTAGCCGTCTCTACAAAAGATGCAAGATTTAGATTAGGAAATTTTTTTTCTAATTTTTCAAGTTCATTAATGTAGTCTTGGCTTTGCAACTTATAAGCTATATCCTCAAACACTTCACTTACATAAAGAACCTGCTCTTCATCTAATTCTTTGAGAACTTCGATTGTTTTTTGAGTATCTTCACTCAATAAGTTTATGAGCTTATTCCAACAATGCTCTATCCCAAAGCTATAGTTTGGATGGATTGACATTCTTTCACTTATTACTTCTTTCACACGATTAATTAACACTTTCTCACCGCCTATTAAATTATGATTGTTTATCAGTATCTAGAAAAATCATTGTAGGTTTTCTGTTGATTTTGATTTTGCCAACTCTAATAACCTTTTATTCTCCCCAAACTGTTGCTCCATCAGGTATTTTCACATTTTCAGGTGAATTCACAACGTGCTCATCTGCATTTTGTATACCCTCTCTTGTCCGAGGTTCGGGAACCATGATTGATTGGTACAATACCGAGCCCATCCCCAAGAAGTTTCCTAATGAAATAACTGGTCTAACTTTTTGGGTTCACTTCACAATCAAGTGCTTTAAGCTTGTAAGTTTTATATTAAAAGCATGAAAGTTTTTTGCCCAACACGATGCGTGTCTAAATCTGGTACGCCTTTTCTTTCATTCTATAACGATCCAATTCATCATTACTCATGTCTAACAAATGAATACATTCGGCATAATAATGGTTGATTACATATCTATTCTCTTCTGATTTTAAAAGTTATTATTTTCGTAAGAGTGGATTTAAGTGAACGGAATCATCAAGTACTACAATTTCTAATTTTTGTTTATGAAATATGAAGAGTCAATTTCGTAATCATTAAGATACCGACTCTTTCATAGCTATTCTTTTTGTAAATATTTTTTCACGATAAATTCAATTTTTTCTCTCGTTTTTAAATTTTCATTGGTTGTTTTTTAATAATCCTACGCACATTTATTTAACAATTATAATATATTGTTAATGACTATACTATTAGGAGGGATATATAGTGGCATGTATAAATAGAAGCTGTTTCAATATTTGTTTAGAGACAAAGCTTAATCCTAATGGTGGTGCAGAAATTACTGTAAGGTGTAATGATGATTGTTCATCTGACTTTAATGTTATACCTTTTACAGCATGTTTTAATACCACTTTAAATAATGATTTTAGTTTTTCAACTGAATTAGCTGCCCTTATAAAGAGATAAACTACTAAAATTTCTCTTTATTTGTATGAAACTGATTGATATGCCGTGCCTCTCATTCTACATGCTGAATATCTTTATATAGAAGTGTTAGAAAGGAGGCAAAAACAATGGCATGTACTGCAGATAATGTTTGTTTTGATGTATGTCTTGTAGTTACAATTACTCCTGGTGGTGGAACAACATCGTCTGTAAATTGTGACGGAACATGTGGGACAAGCCCAAGTATAGTGATTAATCCAGACGGTTCAATTACTATCACATTACCATTGGTAGCATGTTTCTCAATCACATTAAATGATGATTTAAGTGTTGTATCTTCATTAACAAGTCTTTCATTTTAAACTTCTTAAGCTTGATATTAACTCTATGATGTTGAAGTAGAAAAAGATACTCATCTGAGTGTCTTTTTCTTTTTGTATCAATAATGAATATAAATAGCTCAAACATGTGAATAGAGTTATAACATTCTATACATGTACATATTTTTGAGGGAAAATTGTTACATACATAAAGTTTTTGAGTTTAAAGGAACAGGGAAAACAATTGTTAGGAATATAAAATAACATATTATTGTTATATCTTGTCAAAACAAATGAAGGAGAGAGCATAGTCGCTCTCTCCTTCATTTTCCTACTTAAAAAAATCAAATTATAGGATATCTTTGTTTTTCCGAAGCATTTCTGCATACAAAGATACAAGA
Source organism: Bacillus sp. NPDC077411 (assembly GCF_044543425.1). Lineage (NCBI taxonomy): Bacteria > Bacillati > Bacillota > Bacilli > Caryophanales > Bacillaceae > Bacillus > Bacillus sp. NPDC077411. The sequence continues at coordinate 665,456 of NZ_JBITWA010000001.1, forward strand.
TACAATACATAAATATCAGTTATATTACAGATATAAATCATATTTTGAAATAAAGTTTGATTAAAAACGCCTCACAAACCAATATTTTATGGTAAATAAAAAGAATCCATTTTATTCTCGATGAAAGCTATAGCTATGTAATACTTTCTCGTTTAGCAAATGCTTGGAGTAAATAAAGTGAAACTTCCGTCAGTGGGGGTTTTCTTTATCCCCCACTGATGGAAAGCCCGCCCAATCGGGCTTTTACGGGCAGTTATCCCCCACCTATCCTCTTTAGAAAAACGGAAGCGACTCGCCCAAAAGCGCAGGACGTTGGAGCCCGCGACAGAGAGGCGTTTTTTGCCTCGTCCGAGGGGGCGAAACGACCGGAGATTCTAGCCGCTAGAGCTGGACAATGCTTCTCTCTGAATCTTGAGGTGGGGGTCTTACTGCCCGTTAATGCGGGATAAACAATATGTAATTACTTTTCAAGAAAATATTCTTTCATATAATCTTCAACACTATTACTTTTTTCCATATCTTCTGATGACATTCTCCCTTCCCACTTCGTACCTTCTTTGTAGGTCAAGTTAATATTGAATTGTTTGTTATGTAGTTCTTCTTTCACCCAAGTGGCTACTTTGGTTAAATCCTGGATTAAATTCGGGTTGTTTTTATATTGCAACATACCATCATTAAAATCTAAGGTTACATTATACTCTGGACAGTCCCCATTTTTTGTATATGAACAAGTGATTTCTTTGAATATAAATCTTTCATTTTGAATTTCTTTTATTTTGTCATGAACTTGTGTTTGAATTAAATATGTCCAGTAATCTCTTGATGCGTTTTTCATTGCTAGTAGCAGATCCTCTTTCGTTGGATTTTTTTGTATTTTTTTATAATAAAATATAGTATGCTCACCTGTATTGTCTTTTAGATTAAGCTCTGTTATTTTTTTATTATTCCTTTGAATGAGTTGTAATAAAGCAAAGAAGCGATCTAATTCTGTCGATTCAAATTGACTATAATCGATTTTGTTATTCATTTTTAAAGTTAGTAGCAAATTATTGTTTAGGTATTCTTCAATATGCTCAGTTATATATTGAATAGTATTTTCCTCTTCAAATTTCGAGAATCCTAACTTTTCGATTTCTTTCAGAGTTGGTTTGAATTTCTTATATGCTTCATATGCATTTTTACCATCTTTGTATTCATCACCTATTATTGTAGAATAAAATACACCATCTACTTCCACTCGGAATTGAATGTTTTTATTATCTTTTACTTGAACAGTATGATATACATGTCCCATATTCCCTGAATGTATTTCTTCCCAATCTGTTACAATAACATCAATCCCATATTTTTCTTTAAAGTATGTTTTTACCTCTTTTTCATTTTCATAGTTACAACCACTCAAAAATAAGAAACATACCACTAACAACATTACATTTTTCATTCTTTTCATATAACCCCTTATACTCCTTCCTTACGTAAGAAATGATTCCTGGTTGTACAGCAAATTCAAAGCCACCTTTTCCCTAGTCCTATACTCTAACATACTGAAATCATTCAAGTTCCTGGCTTAATCATGAAACGTCCCATTTATTTTTCAAGATAATTCAAATTGTATTTCGTATTATAAATACCTATTTAGATTTAGTTACACAATAAAAACCAGAAAATTCATCGAATTCTCTTTCGACAAAATCTGGTTTTTCAATTAAAGCTACATACTTAATAGGCTAGATATTACACTTTTGAACTTTTAACTGGAATATTTAATTTCACTTTACGACTCGTTATATAGACTCCCATTAGTATAAAAGTTAATCCAATGATTAATCTCCAAGTTATATTTTCATTTAGAAGAATATATCCCCAGAAAATAGCTGATACCGGTACCAAATATGTAGATATGGAAGCAAAGTCTGGACTTCCTTTTTGGATCAAGTAAAAGTAAAGTAAATAAGCTATACCTGATCCAAATACACCTATTCCAATTAATGCTCCTATATGATGCCATGATATTTTAGTTAAAATTTGAATTGGTTCTTCTAAGAATAAGACTATAAAACCACTACATATACTACCGACCAATAATGTACCTAAAGAAATTTGAAACATTGATATTTCTTTAAGATAACGTTTTGTTATGTGCGTTGCTAAGCCGTAGCAAAACGTTGCTGTCAACATCGCGGCAAAATTTAATGAATTTACTGAAAAAAAATTAGATAGATGTACATCTGAGAGTATCAAAATACCTATAAATCCGATACATAAACCTATAAGTTGGTTACGATTAGAACGTACACCGAATAATAAAACCCCTAAAATCATTGTCCATAATGGTTGGGTTGCGTTTAACACAGAAGCTAAGTTACTAGTCAATTTTTGCTCGCTAAAACAAATAAGTGTCCATGGGATTAAAGTATTTAGTATTCCTACAGCAAATAAAGGTATAAAAGGAATTTTTCCTTTAAAAGATTTTCGGAAAAATGGTATAAGTACAATAAGTGTTATAGCTCCAAAAGTTGCACGTAAAAATGCTACAACTAAAGGACTGAAATCTACAATTAAAACCTTGAAAAAATAAAAAGATCCTCCCCAAATCAAGCTTAGTATAATGAGTGCAAAGTATAATTTACGAGACATTATTTCTCTCCTCTATATTTTTTGATATTAATAGCTTTTTATCTATATGTATTTAGATATATTTTACATAAAATACAATATAATACCAAGAAAAAGAACCGCCATTACTATATTGCGGTTCTTTTTAATCGTCATGATTTTATATTACAACTATTTTTTTATTTGTTTAAAGGGTTCCATGATCATTGCCATCAAGTTAAGAGATTTAATGTTCTCCAAAACAAAAAAGGAGATGGACCTTTATAAAATATAGTCTCTCTCTAAACAATGACGTTTAAGAGCCCACTTCATATCTTCAATTTGTTCTTTGCTACGGATGGGTTGGACATCAATAAGATGTGGTTTTTTGTTTATGGATTTTAGACCTCTTTATGTATAGTGTTTTGAATGTATACTTTTGTTGTTAATTTTGAGGATATCAGGGGATTTGTTGTGAAGTCAATGATTAAAGGAGATTCGAATGTAAACAAATAGTTGAAAGTTTACATTCGAGAAAAGTAAAAAAAGGGCCCTATTAATTTCGTACTCTTCTTCATTTTAGGGTAATTTTGAATTTTTAAGTTGATGGGGATGTGGCGATCCCTTTTATATAAAAAATCGCTTTAACCTCTTGTAAGTAATCAATGGGTTAAATTGAGATACATTTAATTTGGCATTATAAACTGTATTTTATTTCCAACACCTATATATTGTTGTAACAGAGTTGGTCTTCTTTTATGTGAAATATTCTAATTTTGCATTGGGAAAGAACTTCTCCATATAAGAATAAAGATAATTTTTTATATCTTCTTCTTCTTCTTTTTGATAAATGTATTTTCCAATTCCGTATTTTCCCCATTTATATCTTCTTTTCTCTTCATCTAATTCCAATTTTGTCATTGGGTAATTTTTTTCAATCACTCTCTTAGCAGGCTTTGTAAAACGATGTTGAATAAATTCAAACGTCATATCATCACGTGCATCAGAGGGTAATTCAGCATCAAGACGCTCAAACATCTGATAGTACCCATCTTGCCAACCTTCATGAAGATAAATAGGAGCAACAATGAATCCGAGAGGATATCCTGCTCTTGCTACTTTTCCAGCTGCCTCAATCCTTTTAGCTAGGGGAGAAGTTCCTGGCTCAAAATTTTTAATAACATAATCAGCGTTTACACTAAATCGAAATCTTGTTTTTCCGTTATGTTTTGCATCAAGCAAATGATCTACATGATGAAATTTTGTAACAAACCTCAATTTTCCGTACTCGGATTCTCCGAAATGCTCAATTGCGCGTTTGAGAGTATGAGTCAAATGATCAATTCCTACAATATCGGATGTACAGGAGGCCTCAAACCTTGTCAGTTCAGGTGCGCGTTCCTCTATATATTTGTCAGCAGCTTCTAGGATTTCATCAACATTTACATAGGTACGGATATATGGCTTACTTCCCATCGTTGTTTGTAAATAGCAATAATGACAATGGCCCATACAGCCTGTTGCAAACGGAATAGCATACTCTGCTGAAGGTTTTGAGGTATCAAATTTTAATGTTTTTCTAACGCCAACGACAAGAGTAGATTTTGCTACCCGATACTTTTGAAAATCGTTTTCTCCTGGGAGATCTCTCACTTGATTATGAGAAGTAGTATGCCGAATTTCAACATCCATTTTTGCAAATTTTTCATGAAGCTCTCTCCCTAATGGATAATCCAATGCTTTGGGTTCAAAGTATACAAGTTTAGGCATGAATGGATTATTCATTCTAGCACCTCCTCTGAAGTATCCTCATAATAGTAGTTGTAGGCTTGGTTTGCCTCTTCTTCTGTAGAATAAACGGCCATTTCAGGTGAAAGTGGATAATAAGTTTCATAAAGAAACAATGCTAATTCATTAGGAGTATTAGGGTTATTTACAACAGCTGCGGCTTGTATATTTGCTACATCCTGAGTGTGGGGATTGCGATAAAAAACATAGACAATATCTCCAGCACGATAAGTTTTGCTTTCGTTAGACAATTCCATTCCATCACCTTTTCTTTTTATAAAATTTACTGCATAAAGTTATTCATTAATAAAATTTTCCCTTTAGGGTTTAGAATTATGTCATCTTTATTATGGAAAAATTAAATTTGTAGAAGATAATATTTTTAGGTAATTAATACTATTACTTCTTATAAGGGATAATCACAGGGTTCTTGTTCTAGTCCGTCATAACATTCACAAAAAATCGATTGTTGATTGCCAAAAGCACTGATTTTTGTAACAGAATTTGATTTTTCCATGCATGTTACATATATAGAAAAATTTCTCCACACTTATCTATGACTTGATTTTTATAGCGATACAACATTGCATATATTATGTTGCAAATAAATTTATTAATTGGAAGTATTGCTAGACAGTTCCTAACAGGAGCAATTTTTACTTATATCAAAGCTAAATAATATGATTTAGCTTTAATTAATAGCTAATACATTAAGCTGGTTTTAAAGTAAATGCTGCTGACATAGCAGTTGAAGCAGCTACATATGGATGGCAATGTAGAAACAAGTGGCAATAGTAATCTATCAATGCCCTCTAAAATAATAAAAGATCAATTTCAAATTTTGAACTTGATCTTTTATTATTTGTTTTTCAAAATTTTATTAAGTTTTTTTTGATAATATTTTTGATAACTGTCTTTACTCATTTTTTTTATATTAAATCTACCAATCGTTTGTCTTATTTTCAAATCATGTATTATAAGATAAGCATTCTTTTCATCTTTGGATAAATTTTTAAACCATTCATATTTCTTCAATTCATTTATATTCCTAACTATATCCTCTTCACTTGGTTTAAAAAAAGGCAAATATATAAAAAGATTAAGTGTATCTAATAAAAGCCACATATCTATTTCAACTCCTTATAAATTTTTTTGAAAATACTTTCTTTAATATCACTCCATATCTATTAATCTATTCTACAAAAAGGAAAAAAAACCTATTAAATTCCAAATTATGTTTATTTAAATAAAGTGAAACTTCCATCAGTAGAGAGTTTTTTCATCTCCCACTGATGGTTAGCCCGTCCAATCAGGCTTTTACCCCAATTAGAGGAGTATGATATATTTGAAAAAACACCGATATACTTGCGACCAAGTAAAAAAGCGCCCTATAAACAGGGCGCTTCACTTTTAATTAATGACTAATATTAGCACTCGGGTATAATGTTGTTCCTCCAATTGAAACTTTCATTTCATTTGTTAATGGAACATTTTGTTCATTAATAATTGTTCTCCACCATTCCCATGCAAG